>PFFW01000006.1 GCA_002781745.1 Rhodospirillales bacterium CG15_BIG_FIL_POST_REV_8_21_14_020_66_15 | reverse complement strand
GCCGAAGGGGGCATCGTCCACGGAGCGGTGTTTATCGCTTGCAAAGTCGCGAATGTCCACCGTTTCCAGGGCCCAGATGCCTTTTTCCAGTGCCGTGCCGGCCAACGAAAAGCCGAGCGGTCCCGGAAACATCTCCGGGAAGATCGTCAATATCCTGGCCGTCCACGCGCTCATTGGTCGTCCCGCCCGTCTTCTTCCTGACCGTTCGCGCCGCCGCCCATCTCCAGCAGGCCGTCCGGCGGATCCACCACCAGCCGCCCGCCCGCCAGGTCCACCACCGGCACACAGGCCCGGGTGAAGGGCACCATGACGGTTCCGAACTCCCCGCCGGCGATCTCCAGGACGTCGCCGGCGCCGAAATCGTATACCTGCCTGACGGTGCCCAGGCCGCCCTGGGGCGCTTCGGCCGCAAGCCCGATCAGGTCCGAATGGTAGTATTCGTCCTCGTCGGGGGGCGGCAGGCGGTCGCGGCCCACGTACAGGCGCAGGCCCTTCAGCTTGTCCGCCGCCGTGCGGTCGTCGACGCCGTCGGCGCGGGCGATCAGGACGCCCTTGGCCTGGCCGGTCACGCGAAGCTCGATGCGGCGGTTGCCGCTTTCGTCCTCCAGCGTGCCGTAGGCGGCGATGTCCTCGGGGACCTGGGCGAAGCTCTTGACCTTGAGGTCGCCCTTCAGCCCCCGGGTCCCGACGATGACGCCGAGACAGACCCGCTCCCGGGTCTCACCTTCGCCGCCCGTCATGGCCCGGCCGCCCCGACGTCCGTGACGCGTTTCGCCGCTTACTCCTTCGTCTCCTCTGCCTGTTCCGCGGCCGCTTCCTCGGCGGGGGCTTCCGCCGCCGCTTCCTCGGCCGGGGCTTCCTCTGCCGGGGCTTCCTCTGCCGGGGCTTCCTCCGCGGCCGGCGCCGCGGCGGCGGCTGCCGCCGCTTCCGCGTCGGCCTTGGCCTTCTCTTCGCGTTCCTTCATGCGCTCGACCGTCTTGGCCTTGGGGGCCGCGCGCTTGGTCTGGTTTTCCGGCACCGGGCGGGTGTCGGTCAGGCCGGCCGCGCCCAGGAAGCGGTGCACGCGGTCGGTCGGCTGGGCGCCGACACCCAGCCAATGCTTGATGCGGTCCTCGTTCAGCTTCACCCGCTCGGGGCTGTCCTTGGGCAGCATGGGGTTGTAGGAGCCCACGCGCTCGATGAATTTGCCGTCGCGCGCGCGGCGCGAGTCGGCAACGACGATCTGGTAATAGGGGCGCTTCTTGGCGCCGGCCCGGGCGAGTCGGATCTTCACGGACATGTTCTGTTGGTTCCTTGTCTGGTTGGATTTCTGAATTCGGGTTCGTGTTCGGCCATGTGTCGTCTTGAAATCGGTTGGCGGGGCATGGCCTACCTGGGCATGCCTGGGGGCATCATGCCCGGCGGCATGCCGCCCAGAAGGCCCTTCAGGCCACCCCTCTTGCCGACCTTCTTCATCATGTCGGCCATCTGGCGGTGCTGCTTGAGAAGGCGGTTGACCTCGGGCACCGTGGTGCCCGAGCCGGCGGCGATGCGTTTGCGGCGCGAGCCGTTGATGACCTTGGGATTGCGCCGCTCCATGGGCGTCATGGACAGGATGATGGCCTCCTGGTGGGCGATCATCTTGTCGTCGACGTTGTGTTGGTCGAAGGCGCTCTTGACCTTCTGGGCGCCGGGCAGCATGCCCAGAATGCCGTCGAGCGAGCCCATCTTGCGCAGTTGCTTGAACTGGTCGGCCATGTCCTCCAGCGTGAACTGGCCCTTCAGCATCTTCTTGGCGATTTTCTCGGCTTCTTCCTGCTCGACGACCTGGGCGGCCTTTTCGACCAGGCCGACCACGTCGCCCATGCCGAGGATCGAGCCGGCGACCCGGTTCGCGTCGAAGGTGTCGATGGCGTCGACGCCTTCGCCGGTCCCCATCAGCTTGATCGGCTTGCCTGTGACGGCGCGCATGGACAGCGCGGCACCGCCGCGGGCGTCGCCGTCGACGCGGGTCAGCACGATGCCGGTGATGCCGACCCGGTCGTTGAATTCCTTGGCCAGGTTGACGGCGTCCTGGCCGGTCATGGCGTCGGCGACCAGCAGAACCTCGGACGGGCCCGCCGCCATGCGCACGTTGATGACCTCGGTCATCATCTCCTGGTCCAGGGCCAGGCGCCCGGCGGTGTCCAGGATCACCACGTCATAGCCCTCGCGGCGGCCCGTCGCCATGGCCCGGTTGGCGATGGCCACCGGCTGCTCGCCCAGCACCGGGGTCATCACGGGAACGTCCGTCTGCTGGCCCAGGACCTGCAACTGCTGCTGCGCGGCGGGGCGGTAGACGTCGAGCGACGCCATCAGCACGCGCTTCTTCTCGCGCTCGGCCAGACGCTTGGCGATCTTGGCGCTGGTGGTCGTCTTGCCCGAGCCCTGCAGGCCGACCATGAGGATCGCCTGTGGCGGGTTGCCGTGGACGGCCAGGCCGGCGCCGGCGGGGTCTTCCGGGCTCAGCATCCCGACCAGTGCGTCGTGGACGATCTTGATCACCATCTGGCCCGGCGTGACCGAGCGCAGGACTTCCTGGCCCACGGCCTCGGCCTTCACGCGGTCGATGAAGTCCTTGACCACGGGCAGCGCCACGTCGGCCTCGAGCAGCGCCACGCGGATCTCGCGCAGCGCGGCCTCGACATCGGCTTCCTTCAGGGCGCCGCGTTTGCGCAGGCCCTCGAAAATGCCGGACAGACGGTCACTCAAACTCTCGAACATGCGGTTCCCAGACGGTCCCGGTGGATTAGCCAACGACAAACACGCCAGTGCGCGAAACTCGCGGACTGGCGGCGCCCCTCGGGACGGAAAACTCCGTGCACCCAGTGGAATGTCGGCGCGCAATCTATGGACCCGCGCCCCGGAAGTCAACCGCCCGTGGCTCGGGCGGGGCCTTCGAAAGGCTTGCGCCGCCCGCCGCCTATGCTATAGCAATTTATATCCTTCGATATTTTCAACCATAAGTATAAGACCGGTTGGATTTAGGTCAAATTTCTGGACGGCGAATGACGGCGGACGGTGCGGAAGGCGGGAGGTTGGCGGCGTATATCGGGGCGCGCCTTCATGCTCTGCGCGAGGAGCGGGGCGTTTCCCGGGCGGCCGCGGCACGTGCCCTGGACCTGTCCGAACAGGCCTACGCCAACCGGGAGGCGGGGGTGACGGAGGTCAAGGCCTGTGAACTCGTGATCCTGGCGGGGCTCCTGCGGGTCGATCCGTGGGCGCTGTTCGACGGGGCGGACGCGGCCTGGTCCGGTCCTGCCGGCGACGCCGGACCCCTTGCCGCCCTCGCTGACGAAGCCGAGGAATTCCTGCGCCTTCTGGCCTGCATCCGCGATCCGGACCTGCGCCTGGGGATCATCGACGCCATCCGCACCCTTGCCCGCGCCGCCGCCGAAGCCGATTGAACCGCCGCGCGAAAAAAGGGCCGGCCTTGACCGCCCGGCCCGGCGGGTGGACAAATCCGGGATGGACCTGAGCACCATAGAGCGCCGCATCGCGGCCACGGGCCTCCTCGTCCGGGGCGGCTTCCACCCCGGCGGTGACGATGCTGTCCCGGGCAACCCCGCGACCCTGATCCTGGTCGGCGACGTTGCCGGGCGCCTGTGGCCCCATTTCAATGCAGCGCGCCGGGACGAGGCGGACCCCCTGGATTCCTGGACCCGGCGGGTTCTCGATCCGGCGGCGACCGACCTGGGCGCGCGTATCGTCTATCCCTTCGACGGCCCGCCCCACCACCCGTTCCAGCGCTGGGCCATGCGGGCGGAGGGGCTGAGGCCGTCACCCATCGGACCCTTGGCCCATCCCGAGTTCGGCCTGTGGCACAGCTACCGGGCCGCCCTGCTGTTCGGCCGCCGGATCGACCTCGGCCCGCCGCCGCCGGCCGATCATCCCTGCGACGGCTGTGCGGACAAACCCTGCCTGGGCGCCTGTCCCGTCGAGGCCTTCGACGGCCGGGGGTTCTCCCTTCCGGCCTGCCTGGGTCATCTGAGAGCCCCGCAAGGTCGGCCGTGCATGACCGGCGGCTGCCTCGCCCGCCACGCCTGCCCGGTCGGCGCGGAGCATGCCTATGGCGCGGACCACCAGGCGTTCGTCGCGCAATCGTTCCTCGCCGCGTTCGGACGGTGACGGCGAAGGCCATGGACTTCTGGCCCGGTGGGGCCTATTTAGCCATCCATGGAACAGGTGCCTTTCATAAAGATGCACGGTCTCGGCAACGACTTCGTGGTGCTGGACGCCCGCGAGACGCCGATCCCGCTGACCCGTGCCCAGGCCGCGGCCATCGCCGACCGCCGGCGTGGTGTCGGCTGCGACCAGCTTATCGTGCTGGAACGCCCGCGCTCGGACATCGCCGATGTGTTCGCGCGGTTCCACAATTCCGACGGCGGGGAGTCGCTTGCCTGCGGCAACGGCACGCGCTGCATCGCCGCCATGCTGATGGCGGAAAAGGCCGCCGATCATCTGATCGTCGAGACGGGCGCGGGCCTGCTGGACGCGGACAAGGGCAAGGACGGCCTGGTCACCGTGGACATGGGACCGGCGCGCCTGGACTGGCGCGAGATCCCCCTGTCCGAGGCCTGCGACACCCTGCATGTGAATGTCGGCGCCGGACCCCTTGCCGACGCGGTCTGCGTGTCCATGGGCAATCCGCACGCCGTGTACTTCGTCGATGACGCCGAAGCCGTGCAGATCGAGATATTCGGCCCCGTCATCGAGCAGCACAAGATGTTCCCCCAGTTCACCAACGTCGAAGCCGCGACCGTGCGCCCGGACGGCGTCATCCGCATGCGGGTGTGGGAGCGCGGGGCGGGCGTGACCCAGGCCTGCGGCTCGGGCGCCTGCGCCACCCTGGTCGCCGCCGTGCGCCGCGGCCTGATCGCGGGACGCAAGGCCGACGTGATCGTCGACGGCGGTCGGCTGACCGTCGAATGGCTGCCCGACGACCACGTGCTGCTGACCGGCCCCGTGGCGACCAGTTTCTCGGGTCTGCTGGATCCCAGGCTGCTGAACGGCGGCGCGGGCGAGGCGTGACGCCATGACGGGCCCAAATCCCATGACGACGGACGTCATCACCTTGGGCTGTCGCCTGAACGCCTTCGAATCCGAGGTCATGCGCGCCAACGCGGCGCGCGCCGGGCTGGCCGACGCGGTGATCGTCAACACCTGCGCCGTGACCCGCGAGGCCGAACGCCAGGCCCGCCAGGCGATCCGCCGCGCGCGCCGCGAGCGGCCCGGCGCCCGCATCATCGTCACCGGCTGCGCGGCGCAGCTCGACCCCGCCAAATACGCCGCCATGCCCGAGGTCGACCGCGTGCTCGGCAACGAGGAAAAACTCGATCCGGAGGCATATTCCGCCCTGGGCCTTCGAGACGGCCCCCAGGTCCAGGTCGCCGACATCATGACCGTGCAAGAGACGGCGGCGCACCTGATCGACGGCTTCGACGGCCGCGCCCGCGCCTTCGTCCAGGTACAGCAGGGCTGCGACCACCGCTGCACCTTCTGCATCATTCCCTTCGCGCGCGGCAACAACCGCTCGCTCGCCATGGGCGCCATCGCCGATCAGGTGCGGGGCCTCGTGGCGCGCGGCTACCGCGAGGTCGTGCTGACGGGCGTCGACATCTGTTCCTACGGCCGCGACCTGCCGGGCGGCCCGACGCTGGGCCAGCTCGTGCGCCGCCTGCTCAGGGCCGTGCCGGAACTGGACCGCCTGCGCCTGTCGTCCCTCGACCCGGCGGCCATGGACGACGAGCTGTTCCGCGCCCTGGCCGAGGAAGAGCGCCTGATGCCCCATCTGCACCTGTCGCTGCAGGCCATGGACGACATGGTGCTGAAGCGCATGAAGCGGCGGCACGGCCGCGACGACGCCTTCCGGGTCGCCGAACGCGCCCGCGCCCTGCGGCCTGACGTCGTCCTGGGCGCCGACCTGATCGCCGGCTTCCCGACCGAGACCGAGGCGATGCACCGCAATACCATCGATGCCGTGCGCGACCTCGACCTCGTGCACCTTCACGTCTTTCCCTATTCCGAGCGCGACGGCACCCCGGCCGCGAAGATGCCGGCCGTCGACTCGGCCGAGCGCAAGGCCCGAGCGGCGAACCTGCGCGCGCAGGGTGAGGCCAACCTGCAGAGGTTCCTGAAAACCTGTGTCGGGAAGACGGTGCCGGTGCTGGTGGAGCGCGGCGCCATGGGCTACAGCCCCCACTACGCGCCCGTGCATCTGGACGTTTCGGCGCCCGAGGGCGCGGTCGTCGCCGCGCGCGTCACCGGCCTGCGCCCGGGCGGCCTGACGGGCACGCCCGCCTGATGGCGGAGGCGGCGCAAGAAGATCGGGGCCAGGGCTGGCTCGCCCGCCTGCGTTCGGGCCTGTCGAAGTCGGCCGACCGGGTCGGCGGCGCCATCTCGGGCGTGTTCACCCGGCGCAGGCTGGACCAGGACGCCCTCGACGAGCTTGAGGAAATCCTCATCCGCGGCGACCTGGGGGTCGCGACGGCCGCCAAGCTGACGGCGGCGCTGGCCAAGGGGCGGTTCGACAAGGAAGTGACCGACCAGGAGGTGAAGGAGGCCCTGGCCGACGGGATCGCGGCCCTGCTGGAACCGGTCGCCCGGCCGCTTTCCGTGGACGGCGGGCACAGGCCCTTCGTGATCCTGGTGTGCGGCGTCAACGGCTCGGGCAAGACGACGACCATCGGCAAGCTGGCCGCCCAGTTCAAGGCCCAGGGCAAGTCGGTCCTGCTGGCCGCCGGCGATACCTTCCGCGCCGCCGCCATCGAACAGCTTCAGATCTGGGGCGAGCGCACGGGCTGCCCCGTGGTCGCCCGCGCCCAGGGCGCCGACCCGGCCGGCCTCGCCTTCGACGCCGTGAAGGAGGCCCGCGAGGGCGGCCACGACCTGGTGATCATCGACACCGCCGGGCGCCTGCAGAACAAGAAGGACCTGATGGCCGAACTGGAAAAGGTCGTCCGCGTCGTCAAGAAACAGGACGCGACCGCCCCCCATGCCTGCCTGCTGGTGATGGACGCGACCATCGGCCAGAACGCCCATGCCCAGGTCGAGGCGTTCAAGGGCATGGTCCAGGTCACGGGCCTGGTGATGACCAAGCTCGACGGCTCGGCCAAGGGCGGCGTGGTGGTGGCGCTGGCGGAAAAATTCGGCCTGCCGGTCCACGCGGTCGGCGTGGGCGAGGGGGTCGACGACCTGAAGCCGTTCGAGGCCCGGGCCTTCGCCCGCTCGCTGATGGGGCTGCCGACTTAGGACGCTTGCCGTGCGATTTCCGGTGCCCGCCCGTGCCAGTCCGTGGCCTGCTGATAGGCATGGCCGAGGCGGTACAGCGTGCCCTCGTCATAGGGCCGCCCCATAAGCTGGAACGAACAGGGCAGGCCGTCCGGCGTGAAGCCGCAAGGCACGTTGAGGCCGGGCAATCCCAGGAAATTGCCGGGCCGGGTGTTGTGGCCGATCCTCAGCAGATAGTCCGCGAAGCCCGGGTTGGCCGCCATGTCGCTTTCGGCCAGCGTCGGCACGGGCATGACCATCAGCGGCGTGTGCAGGGCGTCGACCCGGCCGAATACCTGGTCGCAGAATTCGCGGGTCAACTGCTTGCGCAGCGTAAGGACGCGAAGATAGAGGCTGGCCGGCGTGAACAGTCCGATGGCGAGCCTGGCGCGCGTCTGCGGGCCGTAGTCCGCCGCCCGTTCGGCCATCCAGCGCGTGTGCACCGCCGCCCCCTCCGTCGCCGTGATCAGGTTGGTCAGGCGGTTCATGATCTGGACGGCGTCCGGGATCTTCACCGGCACGACGACGCAGCCCAGGTCCTCGAACACCTTCAGGCTGGCGTCGACCAACGCCCGGACCTCGGGCGCCACGCCGTCGTAAAAGAAGCTTTCCGGCATGCCCACCTTCAGGCCGCGCACGTCCTTGTCCAGCCCGGCCAGATAGTCGCCGACGGGCACTTCGGCCGTTACCGGATCGTTGGCGTCGAAGCCGGCGATGGCCTGCATCATCAGGGCGTTGTCGCGCACGGTGCGGGTGAGGGGACCGACGGTGTCGAGCGAATGGGCCAGCGGCATGGCGCCGTGGCGGCTGACCCGGCCGTAGGTCGGCTTCATGCCGACCAGGCCGCAGCAGGCGGCGGGCAGGCGGATGGAGCCGCCGGTGTCCGAGCCGAGCGCCCCGAAGCACAGTCTGGCCGCCACGGCGGCACCGGCGCCCGAAGACGATCCCCCCGTCATGTGGTCCGTGTTCCACGGGTTCCTGGGCGTGCCGGCGACGGCGTTGTGGCCGGTCACGCCGAACGCGAACTCGACCATGTGGAGGCGCGCGATGTCGAGCGCGCCGGCGGCGTCCAGGCGTCGGAGCGCCGTCGCCGTGTGGTCCGGCACGAAATCCTTGCGGATAACGGAGCCGCAGGCGGATACCCGGCCCTCGCGGTAATACATGTCCTTGTGCGCCAGGGGCACGCCGTGGAGCGCCCCCAGGCCGCCGCCTTCGGCCCGCGCCCGGTCGGCCGCGTCGGCCTGGGCCAGGGCGTCCGCTTCGTCAAGGCCGGCGACGGCATGGAGTTTCGGATCGAGCCGCGCCATGCGATTCAGGCAGGCTTCGGTCAGTTCGCGGGACGACACGGCGCCGGATTTCAGCGCGGCCGCGGCTTCGGCCAGGGTCATGAAAGCGGGATCGGTGGCGGTCACGGGATCAGGCGTCTTTGCGGGCGAGGGATTCCAGGAGGCGGGTGAAACCGGTGGGGTCGGCGTCGAAGGGCAGGCCAGCGGCCGCGTCGCGTCCGGCCTTGGCGGCGGCCCGCGCCGCCGCCGCCGGGTCGGCCAGGCCGACGCCGTCGGGACGAAAGCCCTGGAACCGGTCCATCCAGTCCAGCGCCGCATCCATGTCGTTCGTATCCATGGGCGTCATGCGGGCGGCGGGCCTATTTGCGGACCCATTGGCCGCCCGGCGTCATCACGTATTCGCCGGGTGCCGCGCGGGAGATCAGCTTCTGCCCCACCACCTGTTCGACGGCGGCAAGCGACGTGCCGTTCTTCTGGGCGATCGACTGGTACTGGGCGCGCCGCCGCGCGTTGATGTCGTTGACCAGGGTCCTTACATCGGCGCGCCCGGCGGCAACGACGCCCAGGTATCCGTCCGGCCGTTCGCCGATCAGGCCCTGGCGCTTGGCTCCGTCCAGGTCCAGGGCGAGCGCTCCGCCCACCAGGGCCAGGACCATCACCACCGCAAGGGCGGCCGATTTCATCATCCGCTTCATCAGAACAAATCGCTGTTTTTCTTCAGAAGATTGTCCACGTCCTTTTCCAGCTTCACCCGGACCTCGTGTTCGATCTTCACGTTCAGGTTTATGACGATGGGTTTTTCCGGGGCGGCGACCTGCACCGTCGGCTGGCAGGCGGCGGTCACGCCCAGGGCCGCGCCCAAAACCGCCCCCAAGGGCAGGGCGCCGACGCGTCGGGTCCGTCGCGGGCAGGCGGTCATACCGGAAAAAGCCTCTCTTCAAGCGCGGGCTGGAAAAATTCCGCCGCAGGGGCGGCCGGACGTGTACGCTATCCCGCAACGGACAACATAACAAGTGCCGGGTACCGGTCGGGCGCCCGGGAAAGGGGAAGTGGAGGCCCGCATGTCGCGCGCGGCGGTGATCGACGAGGTATTGGGGTTCTGGTTCGACTACGACGCGGCGGACGAGCCCGTGTTCCGCGACGTCTGGTTCCAGGAGGACGATGATTTCGACGCCGAGGTCCGTGACCGTTTCGAAGACCATTACCATTGGGCGGCCGAGGGCCATTACGACACGCTGGCGCGCAAGCCGCTGGGCTGCCTGACGCTCGTCATCCTGCTGGACCAGGTGCCGCGCAACCTGTTCCGCGGCGGCGCGCAGGCCTATGCCACGGACGGCATGGCCCTCGCCCATGCGCGCATGGCGCTGCTTGCGCGCCACGACCGGGAACTCGACTGGGCGCGGCGCATGTTCCTGTACATGCCCTTCATGCATGCCGAGGATATTGCCGCCCAGGAACGCTCGGTCCTGCTGTTCGCCACCGTCCCGGTGGAGGCCTGCGTCGAAGCGGCCCTGGAACACCATGCGATCATCCGCGAATTCGGCCGCTTTCCCCACCGGAACGCCGTTCTGGGTCGGATGTCGACGGAGGCCGAGAAGGCGTTCCTGGCCAAGCATGGGCGCGGGTTCTGACTGGATAAGCTTTGCGATAGGCCAGTCCGATGCATAAAAAAACGGGTGTATTAAGTGACACCCGTACAGGCGCACCCCTACAATCCCGCGCTTACAAGCGTTGGCCTCGACTCAAACGGGTCGGGGGGAGCAAGGTTGTGGGTATGGGTAAGATCGTCCTCAGGTTTATTTCATGGTTCAACGACCTTAACGACCTTTATTGGTTTGCTAAGTTCGTTTGGGGACTCGTGATGGGATCGGGGGCCTTTTGGTTGGCGAACATCAACACCCTGCCTTTGGCAACGAAATTCGTGTTGGCGTTGATAGCGTTCGCTGCTGCCTTGGTTATTTGGGTGGCGCTGGATTGGGCCGGAACAAAAACCAGTTGGGGGAAGAAGGCGAAGCGCCGCGCACGCTTGAACGCTTTTCTAAACCGTCAGTCAGACACGTTTGTTCTCGCCAGACACTCCAGCACCAGCGAGGAATTTTGGCACATTACAAACGGGGAATATCAGCCCTGGGCTGAAGAAGTCCGCGAATATCTCAGAGGCGAATATGCCCAAGAGGCCGGGGATAGCTGGTATCGCATAGGTCGTAGCTTCAACGCCATTCCGTTTGGCAGACAGGGGGAAAAGGAAGACGAAAAACTCACCGAGATGTCGATACTTTACAAACGATTAGAAAACATTCTGGCTAAAGAAAACGGTGAGTCGCCAACGCCAATCCCAGAACTTGAGGTTTACCCTCAGTTGGGGACAACCCTCTCTGCCAATGCTGGCCTCCCGAGACATGCCGGATCGACCGGCCCCACACGCAGAGACCCAGGGGACACGAGCGACTAATGAGCCAAGGAAAATACCTCTCCCTAGAAGAAGCCCGCAAACTCGGGAAGCTAGACCAGTTTGCGAAGGAGAATCCATCTCAAGCTGACGGGCGGTTCTGGCCCCTGCTGGACGCCGTGGTTAT
>PFFW01000178.1 GCA_002781745.1 Rhodospirillales bacterium CG15_BIG_FIL_POST_REV_8_21_14_020_66_15 | reverse complement strand
CGCCAATCGACCGTGCCGCAGCCGAAGTCCAGGGTGACCCGGAACTCCATGCCCAGCACCTTGAAGCCGACCTGACTGTCCATCTGCGGCCCTTCCTGGCCCGCCAGATAGGCGTATTCGAACACCGGCAACGTGGCCGGGTTGGCGAACACGAACCAGTTTTTGGACGTGCCCAGGCGGGGTTCGACGAGAAGCTGCAGGCGACCCGAGAACGGGTTGGCGTCCGCCGCCTTCGCCGCCGCGATATCCGCCAGAACCTGTTCGGCTTCGGTTTCCTTTTCGGGGCCGACCAGCAGGAAGGCGGGCGTGGCGTTGATCGGCGTCTTGCCGTCGAGGCCCGTCATCGACCGCAACGCCTTCCGGGCGGTGCCCAGGGTGGTGACGCTGATCGCGCCGCCGGAGCCCGCCAGGTTGCCGTGATCGGCATGGAACAGGGCCGTGTTGTCCTCGTCCATGGTCGGGTTGCTGGAAAGCAGATCGTAGAACAGGGCCGCTTCCTTTTCCGCCGCCGCCCGGCCCATCCAGGACATCTGGTCGGCGAACGCGCCCAGGTCGTCGTTGATGATGGCCTCGCGCGTCAGGCTGAAAATCCGGGCGTAGGACTTGATGCGATAGGATTCCTTCGCCTCGGCGGCGGCCCCGTGCTTGACTTCCCCGTGCTCCTTCACTTCCAGAAGCTCCGGCGCTTCGCTCAACCGGATCGCCGAGATGGCGCGGAAGTCATCCACCTGCCGCATGCGCGCCAGGGGCTTGATGCCGCTCGGCGCGGCCTCGTAACCGCTCGCCAGGATGCGGTTGCCGGTGCCCATCAGCAGGTTCGGGAAGTCCGTCGTGCCCAGGGCGCGCTCGACGATCTGCGCCTTGTTCATGCCGGTGCGGTACTCGCCGCGCCCCTGCAGAATTTCGGTCGCCATGCCCATCAGGCTCGCCCCCATGAACTGGCGGGCGGGCTCCGAGGGCTTGTGGCCGGGAATGAAGCGGGCTGCCAGCGCCTCCGACATGGCGCGGGTCCGGAAGTCCGGGTTGTCGAAGCCTTCCGTGGGATAGTGGCTGCGGATTTCGGTCTCCGCGTCCTTGTCCGCCCGGCGGTTGATGATGGCATTCCGCGCTTCCTGGACGCTGGCACCCGAGGCCACCAATTCGTCGGCGAACTCGGTCTCCATGCCCATGGCCGTCACAGCGGCGCGGATATCCGCCTCGCGGGTCTTCGAGTCGGCGGCGCTGCCGCCCTTCGTGTTGCTTTTCGTCGTCATGATTTCCTCGTTGCTCTGGCCTGCCGCCGCCCGGTGGACGATCTCGCAAGGCGTGGTGGTTTCGTTGTGGCTCCGCGTGCCCGCGTGCTGGTCGGCCCCGATGGGAACCATCGACACCTCCATGGGCGTCCACCTGGTCGCCCGGAACAGCGGAACCTGCCCGTCCTCCCGCGTCACTTCGTAGGCCCCGACCGAGTAGCCGACCGAGACGTTGCCGACCGTGCCGTCCACGATGGACCGGAAGACCTCGGCGGCCTTTTCGGTGTCGCGGAAGCGCGCCGTGCAGACGCCCAGCCCTTTGCGGATTTCGGCGGAGCCGGGCACCACGGTGCCCAACTGGTGATCCATGGAGCCGTTGAAGTGCGCGTCGAGGACCGGCGCGCGACCGTCATTCATGCGCGACAGATCGACCGCGCCGGGCTCCATGGACAGTTCCTCGTCATAGGGGCCGTAGCCCGAGCCATCCGGCAGGAAGCCGTTGCGGCGCACCCGGACGCCCGTGGACCACACCATCTCGACGGTGCGCTTGTCCTCGTTGGCGCTGGCGGGCCGGAACACGTCCTCGGCTCCCGCCAAACGGGTCTGGATCGGAAGGTCGCGCTGCGTCGCCGTAGCGACGGTGGAGGGGTTAGGCGTCGGCATCGATTAACTCCTTGGAGATGTCGATTCCAGCTTTCTGTGCCCGCTCCACCAAGGTCTTGAACGCTTGGGAGACGTTGCTAAGGGTTAGCCGAGTGATCTTGCAGCCGGAATCAAACCGTTTTTCGCTTTGCTGAATCTGAACCTGGATATCGATCATGGTTCCGCCCACATGGGCGCGTCCGTCGTCGCCAAGCTGGGCGACGCCGATCCAGATTTGATTTGCGATCCCGTCGCGCGTGAGGATGTCGCTTCGGATTCCGTTGTTGCGAACAGCCTCTGCCCTGTACAGAGAATTCACGACAGCCCGCTTCGCTTCGTCGTTGGAGATGCCGCCGTCTTCGGCGAACTGCGCCATCAAAATCATGGCCAGGGCGTCCCGGA
>PFFW01000129.1 GCA_002781745.1 Rhodospirillales bacterium CG15_BIG_FIL_POST_REV_8_21_14_020_66_15 | reverse complement strand
TCAGGTCGTCGCGCGTGAGCACGTCGCCGGGGCGCGCGGCAAGGGCGTTCAGGAGCCCGGCCTCCAGGTCCGTGAGCTTCACCGGTTCGCCGCCGCGCGACAGTTCGCCGCGGTCGCGGCGGAACAGGAATTCGCCCAGCCGAAGATCGTCGCCGGGGACCTGCAGCTGGGGCGCCCGTTTCAAGATGTTGCGGATGCGCAAAAGAAGTTCGCGCGGCTCGAACGGCTTGACCACATAGTCGTCGGCGCCGCCCTCCAGGCCGTTGATGCGGTCCTCGGCCTCGGCCATGGCGGTCAGCATGAGGATGGGAATGGCCGAGCGCGTGCGCAGGTCGCGGGCGAAGTCCAGGCCGCTTTCCCCGGGCATCATCAGGTCCAAGATCACGGCGTCGAAATCGAAGTGGTTGAGCCGGCCGCGCGCCTGCGCCGCGTCGGCGGCCGTCACGACGACAAAGCCGTTTTCCGAGAGAAAGCGGCTCAACAGGTCGCGCAGGCGGACGTCGTCGTCGACGACAAGAAGGTGCGGCAGGTCGGCATTCAACGCGGCATTCCTCCAGGCCTTTCGTTCGCACGCCTCCACGCTCGTTCAGTGGAACGGGATACTAGCACGGATCGGCTTGACGGCGGCAGCCCGTCAGGTACGGGCCGGTTCGCCCGAAGCGGTCACGCGGTGGCGGTCGGCCTCGTTGATCAGGCCGAACAGCACGCGGCGGAATCCGTCGGCCGCATCCGGGCCCGCATCCCGGTAGGCGCGGGCGATACGGGCCGACTGGCGGCGGGCCAGAAGCTGCTCCAGTTCGCGTCCCTTGGGTGTCAGGTGCATGAGACGCCGGCGCCGGTCGCCGTCGTCCGTTTCCTGCACCACGTAGCCCTCGTCGATCAGGGTCGACAGCACGCGGTTGAGGGACTGTTTGGTGATCTTCAGGATCGTCAGCAGTTCCGACACGCTGATGCCCGAATTGGCTCCGATGAAGTAGATCGTCCGGTGATGGGCGCGGCCCATGCCGTAATCGGCCAGGATGGCGTCGGCCTCGCCCGTGAAGTCGCGATAGGCGAAGAACAGAAGTTCCATGGCGTGGCGCAGTTCGTCGTCGCCGGACGCCGGGGAGTCAGCCCGCCGCTGAGCCCAGGGGGCCTGTTCGTCCATGACGGTTCCCTTCACCGAGGCCGTTTGAATATGCATGACGCGGCCTCGCGAAAATAAGTCAGTGTTATTGACTTATATGCCCGATAATGATAATGAACGCAACATCGTTCTTGGGAGCAATGGACGGACGAAAGAATATTACAATGGCAGCTGCTACCTTCGACGACCGCGACGGTCTGATCTGGTTCAATGGCGAATGGGTCGATTGGCGGGACGCCCGCATTCATGTGCTGACCCACGGTTTGCACTACGGCTCCTGTGTGTTCGAGGGCGAACGCATGTATTCGGGCCGCATCTTCAAGCTGCGCGAGCACACCGAGCGCCTGTTCTATTCGGCGCGGACCCTGGGCTTCAAGATTCCCTATACGGTCGAGGAGATCGATCAGGCCTGCATCGACGCCTGCACAAGGAACGGCATCGTCGACGGCTACGTCCGTCCGGTGGCGTGGCGCGGGTCGGAGATGATGGGCGTGTCGGCGCAGCAGAACCGCATCAACGTCGCCGTCGCCGCCTGGGACTGGCCCAGCTATTTCTCGCCGGAGCTGCGCGAGAAGGGCATAAAGCTGGAAACCTCGACATGGCGCCGCCCGGCGCCGGAATGCGCGCCTGTTCATGCCAAGGCGGCGGGGCTCTACATGATCTGCACGCTGTCCAAGCACACGGCGGAATCGCACGGCTGCCAGGACGCCCTGATGCTCGACTATCGCGGCCAGGTCGCCGAGGCCACGGGCGCCAACATCTTCATCTCGTTCGGCGACGGCAAGCTGCACACCCCGACGCCCGACTGTTTCCTCAACGGCATCACGCGGCAGACCGTGATCGCCCTCGCCAAGGCGCGCGGAATCGAAGTCATCGAGCGCGCCATCTTCCCGGACGAACTGAAAAAGGCGACCGAGATCTTCCTCACCGGCTCGGCCGCCGAAGTCACGCCCGTGGGCCAGATCGACGACATGACCTTCACGCCCGGCCGCATCACCCATTGGCTGATCGAGGACTACGAGAAGGCCGTCGGCAAGAACACGGAGAGCGCCGCCGCGGAATAGGCGCATCCGGCGAGCCTTCCGCCGGCAGCGTCCGGGCTTACTGCAGCGGCGCCCTCAGTGCGCCGAGGAAATCGGGGATCGTGGCCGCGGTCGGCAGCGGCGCCATGATGAGTGCAAGCGAGGGCCGTTTCAGTTTCTCCTCCTTGGCGCGCTCCTTTTGGGCGTCCACCCATTCCTTGTGGTTCTTGATGAACCGCAGATAGACGGGGTTCAAAAGCTGATCCGTCCGGGACCGCGCAAGGTCCGTCAATTCCACCGATCTCAGGACCCGTTCGCAGGCCACTGTCGCAAGCGGCACCCGCCAGAAATCGGAGAGCTTGTATTCGTTGGCGCCGACCTTGACCAACGCATCCGCCGACCTGACTTCCTTTTGGAACAGGCTGCCGTAGACGTCGGGCTTCATGACGCGGTCGATGGCGGAATTAAGCTCCTCGTCGTTATCGCCGGCGAATACCCCTTCCAGGAACAAAGTGGCCACGGAGATCGCGAACCAGGCTTTTTCATCGATCTGGTTGAGTTTTCCCTCGATCACGAAAAGCTCCTGTTCGAGGCGGTTGACCGCGACCTTGGCCGCTTTCAAATAAATGTACGTCTTCACGCCGGTGATGAAGTCGTCCCTTTGCGTCTTCAATTCCTCAGAATCGAGCAAGGCATCGAAACCCCGCTCGCGGACGATGTCCACGGCGGTAATTACCCCTTTGACGGAGTCGATCATTCCGGCAATCGCGCGGCGAAGTTCCTTGAATGCCTCGGCCGGTTCATCGGTGTTGCCGATGTCGGTTCGGAGTTCTTGGAACAACACGAACAGTTCGTCCTGCGCCCTGCGCACGTCATCCAGCAGCTTTTCCACGTCGGACCGCATGCCGTAAACGTCGCCCTGAATCCGGGCGACGGCGGTCAGCACGATCGGTCCGTACTTGGCGAAATCCGAATAAACCGCTAGGCGCCCATCGGATATTGATCTCACCTTGCCGACGACCGCTTCAGCCTTGAGCTTGATGCCGGAGACGTCATCCTCGACGATCCTTGAATGCGCGTCCCAACTCTCCTTGATCTTCTTGACGGCCGGAAGTTCGGTTTCCCAGGTAAGTTTTCGGAGGCTCGCTTTCAGCAGATGGAAACGTCGTTCGACTTCGAGAAGATGTTGGGGAAAGTACTTGGCCGTGCGGCCGATGGTCGGTTCCAAAGGAATACGCAGCGCGCGGCCGATGTAGTTGCTGATCGACAACGTGCGGATGGAATCGAGCGCATCGACCGACAGGTTTTGAGACAGGCAGATCTCAATGGCGTCGGCGTTGGCCTTCATGCTCCGTTCCATGTTTTCGATTAGGTGGCTGCATCCCGCCACAAGTCCGGCGGCGATCACCACGCAGAACGCCCGCAGCGGCTTCATCTCCCCCTTCCCCGTCCCCACGAACACTTGAGCCGGAACGGAATCACCTCCCCCATCAGCGCCAAGAACATTCCGGGAGGCGGTCCGCTCTTCACCGAATAGTAAATTAGGAAAATATAATCGTCCATCGGTAACGTGAGGCGGAACCACGCAGCGAATCAGCCGGCGGGGCCGCCACCACCCGTCGTTCCCTTCAACCCCTCCTGGAATTGGCCCTCAAGAACAGTTAACTTTACCCGCAGGCGCGCGGGACCGCCGAAGTCACGCCCGTGGGCCAGATCGACGACATGACCTTCACGCCCGGCCGCATCACCCATTGGCTGCTCGAGGACTACGAGAAGGCCGTCGCCAAGAACGCGGAGAGCGCCGCCGCGGAATGGCCACCACCGCAGGGAGCACGGCCGACCATGACGGAAAAACCTCCCGAACCCGCCGGCGCTCCGCCCGCGTCACGACCGCGCCGCCGGCGCCGCCTCACCGTCCGCCGGGCCCGTCCGGGCGCGCCGCCGGGAACCCTGGTCGTCCATGCCGAAGCGCAGGCGACCCGGGTGCGCGTCCTCGCCTACGGCGCCGATGCGATCCTTGAGGACTCCCTGCCCCCCGACGCGGATTTCGCGGCGCTGCGCGGCCGCGCGCCGGTCACCTGGATCCAGGTCGCGGGCCTGGCCGACATCGCGCTGATCGAGCGCCTGGGCGCCCAGTTCGGCATTCACCGCCTGGTCCTGGAGGACGTCGTCAACGTCCACCAGCGGCCCAAGGTGGACACCTTCGTCGATCAGGTATTCATCGCGTTCCGCGCCGTGGCCGCCCAAGGCGGCGAGGAAACGGAACAGATATCCCTGATCGTCGGCGACGGCTACGTGATCTCCTTTCACGAAACCCATGAGGATTGCCTGGAACCGCTGCGCGACCGCATCCGCGAAGGCAAGGGACGGGTCCGCCAGTTGGGCGCCGACTACCTTTCCTATGCCGTTATCGACACGGTGATCGACGCCTATTTCCCGGTCCTGGAGGCGATGGGGGAGACCATCGACGCGCTCGAGGACGCGGTGATCGCCCGGCCCGCGCCCGCGCAGGTCCACGACATCCACGACCTGAAGCGCCGCCTGATGCATCTGCGCCGCGCCATCTGGCCCATGCGCGACATGGCCAACGCGCTGATCCGCGACGACGTCCCGGGAATGTCCAGGGACACCCGCCTTTACCTGCGCGATTGCTACGACCACCTGGTGCAGTTGATGGACATCGTCGAAACGGACCGCGAGACCGTGTCCGCCCTGCTTGAAGTCTATCTGTCGAGCCTGAGCGCCCGCATGAACGAGATCATGAAGGTGCTGACGATCATCGCCACGATCTTCATTCCATTGGGCTTCTTCGCAGGGCTGTGGGGCATGAACTTCGACGGGGAGGCCTCGCCCTTCAACATGCCCGAACTGGGCTGGCGCTATGGCTATCCGGCGGCGCTGGCGTTCATGGCCGTCATCGCGGGCGGCCTGCTGTACTATTTCCGGCGCAAGGGCTGGATCGGCGGCCTCGGCCGCCCGCCGCGGCGCTGAACACCTTACAGGGTCGGCCCCTTGGGGCCTTCCAGGTACCGCGAGAGTTCGCCGGTAACGTAGGCGAAGGCCTCGTCGACCGTGTCGACGACATGCATCAATTCCAGATCCTCGGGCTCGATGGTGCCGTACTTCACCAGGGCGTCAAGGTTCAGGGCCTCGCGCCAGAACGTACCGCCGTAAAGGACGATGGGCATGCGCTTCTTGATCTTGCCGGTCTGGGACAGCGTCAGGGTCTCGAACAGTTCGTCCAGAGACCCGAAGCCGCCGGGGAACACGATCAGCGCCTTGGCCAGGTATACGAACCACAGCTTGCGCATGAAGAAGTAGTGGAATTCGAAGGACAGTTCGCGGGTGATGTAAGGGTTGGCGTGCTGTTCATGAGGCAGCGAAATGCCCAGGCCCACGTTGATGCCGCGCGCTTCGGACGCGCCCCGGTTGGCGGCCTCCATGATCCCGGGCCCGCCGCCGGAGCAGACGATGAAGCGCTTGTGCCTGTCCTCCAGCCCCTTGGACCATTCGGTCAGGCGGAAGGCCAGTTGCCGCGCCTCCTCGTAATAGCGCGACATTTCGAGCGCCATTTCGGCGCGGGCGATGTCTCCGCCGTGTTTGCGCGCCGCCTCGAGCCGCCGTTCGGCCTCGTCGCGGGGCAGGATGCGGGCCGAGCCGAAGAACACCACCGTGTCGGCCACGTCGAAGGCGCGGAATCGCGCCGCCGGCTCCAGGTACTCCGACAGGATGCGCAGCCCCCGGGCCCCCGGCGAGTTGAGGAACCGTTCGTTCTGATAGGCCTTGGGCGGGCGGAAGCCGCGGTCGGGGTCGTCGCCGCTCACCTTCCCGCCTCCGCCCGCGGACGGGCCGCCGCCGTTCCGGCCTGCGCCAGCGGCCACAGGTCCTCGACGATGTCGGTGCCGGCGGGGAACCGGCTTTCCCGCCAGCCCGGCACGCGGCCCAGGAAGCGGGCGCCGAGAGAGCGTGCGCAATCGAAATCGGTCACGGAGTCGCCGACAACCAGCGTGCGTTCCGCGGCAACGCCGATGCGCCGCAGTTCGCCGCCGACGATGTCCGGCTTCACGCGGGGCGAGCCGAATACGGACGCGAAGAAGCCGTCCAGTCCGCGCCTTGCCACGATGCGGCGCAGTTCGTCCTGGGGCGTGCCGGACACGACGTACAGCGGGCAGTGGGCCGACCAGGCCGCCAGGGCCTCGACCGCACCCGGCACCGCGTCGCAGGCAGCGACCACGTCCTCGACCATGCCGGAATAGGTCTCCGCCAGCTCCGCCAGGCCGTCGGCGTCGAGGTCGATCCCCAGAAATTCGCGGTGAAAACGCTCCAGCTTGACCACGCGGGACACGCCCTCGTGGCGCACGTGCTCTTCAACCACGCGGTCGACCACCTCATCGCCATGGGGCTCGTAAAGCCGGCGGAAGGCCTCGATCTTGATCTCGTTGGATTCGACGATCACGCCGTCGAAGTCGAAGAACACCGCGTCGATGTCCCGGGGGTCGACGGCAACGGCGGAGAGGCTGGACGCGGCCGTCACTCTGCCGCCTTCCCGGGGGACGGTGTCCAGCGCGCCGCGGCGGCGGCGTCGGTGGAGCGGGCGTCGACCCACTGGCCGCCGCCGGGCGTGTTCTCCAGCTTCCAGAACGGCGCCTTGGTCTTCAGGAAGTCGATCAGGAAGTGGCAGGCCTCGAACGCCGCCTCGCGGTGAGCCGATGCGGCGGCCACCAGGACGATCTGGTCGCCCGGTTCCAACCGCCCGTAGCGATGGATGATCAACGTCGCGTCCAAGGGCCAGCGCTCCCGCGCCTCGGCCTCGATGCGCGACAATTCCTTCTCCGTCATGCCGGGATAGTGTTCGAGGGTCATGGCGCCGACCGTCTCGCCGCCCGCCCCTCCTCCACCAGACACGTCGCGGACCAGGCCGACGAACGAACACAGCCCGCCGACAGCATGGTTGCCGGCGGTCAGCGCCTTCAACTCGGCGCCCAGGTCGAAATCCTCTTTCTGCACCCGGATCATGGACCGGTTCCTGCCGTTTCAGCCGCCCGTCACCGGCGGGAAGAACGCGACCTCGTCGCCCGCCGCCACGGGATGGTCCAGACTAACATATTCCTGGTTGACGGCGACACGGACGACCTTGCGGTCGCCGAACGCCTCGGCATAGCCGCCGCCGCGCGCGACCAGCCAGTCGACGAGCTGCGCCACGGTGGCGACGCCGGCGGGCGGCTGGATGTCTTCCTCGCCGACCCCGGCCTTTTCGCGAAGCCAGGCGAAATAGAGAAGTTTCATGGATGTTGTCATTCAGGTCACCTCGCGGAAGGGCAGGAAGTCCACGGTCGCACCCTCCGTCAATTCCGTCAAATCCTCGGGCAGTTCGACCAGGCCGTCGGCATCGACCATGGAGGTCAGGATGCCCGCCCCCGACGAATGGCGCTTTTCCGCCACGGGCATGCCGCCGCCGTTCCACACCAGCTTGGCCCGTGCCCATTCGCGCCGCCCGGTCTTCTTCCTGTAGGGGAACCCGGCCCTGACCGGGAAGCGGGGCGCGTCCGTGTCCGCCGCGCCCGACAGCATCATGATCAGCGGCCGCGCGATCAAAAGGAAGGTCACCATGGCGGCGACGGGGTTGCCCGGCAGGCCGACGAAGGCCGTGTCGCCGACCCGGCCCAGCGCCACCGGCCGCCCCGGCTTGATCGCCAAACGCCAGAAATGGATGGAGCCCCGGCTTTCCACGGCCGCCTTCACGTGATCCTCCTCGCCGGCGGAGACGCCGCCCGAGGTGATCAGGAGGTCATGGTCCGCCTCGGCGGCGGCCAGGGCCTCGGCGATGGCGGCGCGGTTGTCGGGCAGGATGCCCAAATCCGTGACCGCGCAGCCGAGCCCGTCCAGCAGGCTCATGACGGTGTAGCGGTTGGCGTCGAAGATGCAGCCGTCCGGCGCTTCCTCGGTGGGATCGCGCACCTCGTCCCCCGTCGAGAACACGGCCGCGCGGAGCTTCTTTCGCACGGTCAGGCCGGCGCGCCCGACGGAAGCGGCCAAGCCGATCTCCTGCGCGCGCAGGCGCCGGCCCGCCCGCAGGATCACGTCGCCCGCCTTCACGTCCTCGCCGGCAAAGCGGCGGTTCGACCCCTTCTTCAGGCCCTTGGGCAGGATCACGTGACCGTCGTCCGGTTGCGTGTCCTCTTCCATGAATACCGTATCGGGTCCGTCCCCGCCGTCCTCGCCCCCCGGCATGGGAGCGCCCGTGAAGATGCGATAGGCATGACCACGTTTCGCGGGACCGTCCAGCGGATGGCCGGCGGCGATGCGTCCCGCGACCGGCAGGCGCGTGTCGCCGTCCGGGTTCAGGTCCGCGTGGAAGACCGCAAAGCCGTCGACGGCCGAGTTGTCGTGCGGTGGCACGCTGCGGGGGGCGGACACGCTTTCCGCCAGGATGCGGCCGAGCGCCCGGCGGAGCGGAACCTGTTCCGTGCCGACGACGCAGGCCACGCGTTCCTTCAGGACGGCGAGCGCGTCGGCCACGGGCATCAGCCCGCCGGCGAAGGCGAAACAGTCGTCCTTAAGCTGCGCCATGGCTCATCTTGCCGGTCTGTTCGGCGTTGGCCGGTACGGCCAGGCCGCAGTAGTCGACGATGAAATCGGCAACCGCCGGGACGTCGTTCAGGTCCAGGACCGGGCAGGCCACGCCCTCGACCGGATCGACGGAGGCCACGGCGACGATGGTGTCGTCGGCAGCGGCCAGCAGCCCCTTGCCCACGGCCGCGCGGAACACCTCCATCTTGGCGTGGAGGTGGCGCTTGAAGCCCTCGATCAGGATCAGGTCGACGGGCGCCATGCGGGCGATCAGGTCGTCCATGTCGGGCTCCATGTCGTCGCGGAATTCCCGCTGCAGGACCCAGCGGCGGCCCGAGGTCAGCATGACCTCGGTGGCGCCGGCGGCCCGGTGCTCGTAGGAATCCTTGCCCTTCTGGTCGATGTCGAAGTTGTGATGGGTGTGCTTCATGGTCGAAACCGCGAGCCCCCGCGACGTCAGTTCCGGGATCAGGCGAACCAGCAGGGTCGTCTTGCCGCTGCCGCTCCATCCGACCAGGCCGAATACCTTCATGCCTGCGTTTCCCCTTGGATGTTCTTATGCCGTCCGGGCCGAGCGCCACCGGAAGGCGTTTGATATTGGGTAGAATGGCACAGAATTCAACTGTTTTCAGCGCCTTGCGCCCCACCCGTGGCGGGCGGCTTGGCCCCGTCGGCGCGGCGGATGTGGCGCAGCCCGGCCACCAGGTAGTCGAACCCGGTGACGAGCGTCAAAAGGGCTGCGATCCACAGGCCGTAGAGCCCCACCTGGGTCGTCGACAGGGGGCCGAATTGGGGTCCGGCGGGGCCGACGATAAGGAAACCGAGGGCGAGAATCTGCACCGTGGTCTTCCATTTGGCGAGCGTCGAGACGGGCAGGCCGACCCGGGCCGTGGCCAGGAACTCGCGCAGCCCCGAAACCAGGATCTCGCGGCACAGGATCACGGCGGCGGGCAGGATATGGACGCCGTCGAAGCGGTCGACCCCGACCAACGCCAGAAGCAGGGCCGAGATCAACAGCTTGTCGGCGATCGGGTCGAGGAAGCGGCCCAGGGACGACTGCTGTTTCCAGGCGCGCGCCAGGTATCCGTCGAAAAAGTCCGTGATGGAGGCGTAGCAGTAGACCGCGAAGGCGAGCCAGTTGCCCGTGGGCGCCTCGACGAACAGCATCAGGCAGACCACCACCGGAATGGCGACGATGCGCGACAGGGTCAACAGGTTGGGCAACTGGGTCAGCAAGGACGCCTCCGCTGCGGCGCGCCGGGGCCGAATGGGTGGCGCCCCCATGTCGGACCGCCCGCCCCAGCGCGAACGACAACCGACGCGGCGCATTCAACCACATCAGTCGTCGGGATGAAACCAGTCATAAATCTTGCGCGCCATGGACTTGGAAATGCCGTCGACGGCGGCCAGATCCTCAGGCCGCGCCTCCTCGACCGCCTTGGCATGGCCGAAATGGTGGAGCAACGCCCGCTTGCGCCGGGCGCCGATGCCGGGCACCTCGTCCAGACGCGAGGTCTGGATCGCCTTGGCCCGGCGGCCCCGATGGGCGCCGATGGCGAATCGGTGGGCCTCGTCGCGCAGCCGCTGCAGGAAGTAAAGCACAGGATCCTGCGGCTTCAGAAGGATCTCGCGCCCGTCTTGCATGAAGATGCGCTCGCGCCCGGCGTTGCGGTCCGGCCCCTTGGCGATGGCGGCCAGGGCCACGTCCTCGATGCCCAGGTCCTCGAACACCTCCATGGCAACGCCGAGTTGCCCCTTGCCGCCGTCGATCAAAATCAGGTCGGGCCACTGGCCCTCGGCGCGCTCCGGGTCCTCCTTGAGGGCGCGCGAGAACCGCCGCATCAGGACTTCCCGCATCATGGCGTAATCGTCGCCGGGGGCGAAGCCCTCGCCCTCGGCCAGGCCGGGCCCCGCCGCGCCTTTGATGTTGAACTTGCGGTAGGCCCCCTTTTCGAAGCCGTCGGGCCCGGCCACGATCATGCCGCCCACGGCCTTGGTGCCGCCGACGTGGCTGTTGTCGTAGACCTCGATGCGTTCGGGCGCCGCCTCCAGGCCCAGGGCGTCGGCCAAGCCCTCCAGCAGCTTGCGCTGGGTGGCGCTTTCCGAAAGGCGGCGGCTCAACGCTTCCTTCGCGTTGGCCAGCGCGTGCTCCACCATCTTGCGCTTGTCGCCGCGCGCCGGGACCGTGACCGTGACCCTCCGTTCGGCACGCACCGACAGGGCATCCTCGACCAGGGCCCCGTTGGGCAGGGGGTGGCTGACGATCACCGCCTTAGGCGGCTGGGCACGGGCGTAGAACTGCCCCAGGAAGGCCTCCAGCACGTCGCCCACCGCGTCGTCGGGGCCGTGGCTCGGGAAATAGGCCCGGTTGCCGAAGTTGGCCCCCGTGCGGAAGAAAAACACCTGCACGCAGGTCTGCCCGCCGTGTTGGTGGGCGGCGACGACATCGGCGTCGCCGACCGTGCGGATGTTGATGTCCTGGTGCGCCTG
>PFFW01000158.1:11487-14158 GCA_002781745.1 Rhodospirillales bacterium CG15_BIG_FIL_POST_REV_8_21_14_020_66_15 | reverse complement strand
ATTTCCCGCCATTTCCCGGGTGCACGGTGCGCAAGTCTTCCTGCACGGTTACAGAAACCCGCGTCGTTCCTGGGGGCGTTTTCCTGGGCTCTCTACGACTGGGCCAATTCGTCCTATGCTGCCGCCATCAGCACCTTCATCTTCGGCGCCTATTTTACCGAGGCCGTCGCCGCCGACACGATTTCGGGCACGGAGATGTGGGGCTACGCCATCTCGGCGTCGTCCTTCTGCGTCGCCGTCACGGCCCCGATCCTGGGCGCCGTCGCCGACCGGGCCGGGCGCCGAAAGCCCTGGGTATTCGTATTCACCCTCGGCCTCGTCGTTTCGACGGCGCTGCTGTGGTACGCGGAGCCCGCCCCCTCCTCCGTCGTCTGGGCCCTGGCGGTCGTCGCCGTCGCCAACTTCACCTTCGAGACGGCGACCGTGTTCTACAACGCCATGCTGCCCGACATTGCGGGCCGCGAGCGCATCGGCCGACTGTCCGGCTGGGCCTGGGGATTCGGATACGCCGGCGGCATCGTCTGCCTGATCATCCTTCTGGTCGGCTTCGTCCAGCCCGAAACGCCCTGGCTGGACCTCGACAAGACGGCGGCCGAGCACGTCCGCATAACCGGTCCCTTCGTCGGCCTGTGGATCGCCCTGTTCTCCCTTCCGCTGTTCCTGTTCACGCCGGATTCACCGGCAACGCTGGCACCGTTCCCGCAGGCGGTCGCGGACGGCCTGTCGACCCTGCGCGGCACCTTGCGCCGGGCCCGTGAATACAAGGGGATCATCGCCTTCCTGATCGCCTACATGATCTATATCGACGGGCTGGGCACCACCTTCATCTTCGGCGGCATTTATGCGCGGGGGACGTTCGGCATGGATCTCGCCGAGGTCATCCGGCTGGGTATCGGCATGAACGTCACCGCCGGGATCGGCGCCTTCGCCTTTGCCTGGGTCGACGACTGGATGGGCCCCAAACGCACGATCCTGATTTCCCTGGCCGGCCTGGTCGGCCTCGGCGCCGCCGTCATTTCGGTCACGGACGCCACGTCGTTCTGGGTGTTCGCCCTCGGCCTCGGGTTCTTCGTCGGCCCGGCCCAGGCGGCCGGCCGCTCGATGATGGCGCATCTGGCGCCCGACCACCTGCGCACGGAAATGTTCGGCTTCATGGCGCTCGCGGGCAAGGCGACGGCCTTCCTCGGACCGGCCGCCGTCGCCTGGGTCACGGCGACGAGCGAAAGCCAGCGATACGGCATGGCGACGATCCTCGCCTTCTTCGCCGTCGGCTTCGTCCTGATCCTGCGCGTGCCCGACGCGCGGCGTTGAGCGATCGCCAGTCGCGCCCGCCGTCAAGCGGCCATCAAGGGGGGTGTGCACGCAAGTGCCGCCCCCTTATACTTTGTCCCGGCTTGGGAAAGGGTCCCGCTTGTGGACATCGAAATCATCTACGATACCGTCTGCCCCTGGTGCTACATCGGCAAGCGCCGCCTGGACCAGGCCCTGGCCCTGCGCCCGAACCTGAAGGTCACCACGCATTGGCGGCCCTTCCTGCTGAACCCGGAACTGCCGCCCGACGGCGTCGACCGCACGGCCTATCTGGTCAAGAAGTTCGGATCGGAAACGCGCGTGCGCCGCATCTACGGCGCCATCGGCGAGGCGGGCCAGTCGGTCGAGATCGACTTTGCCTTCGACCGCATCCAGAAGACGCCCAATTCCGTCGATTCCCACCGACTGGTGAAGTACGCGGCCCGGCGCAGCGTCGCCGACGCGGTGGTCGAGGCGCTGTTCGTCGCCTACTTCGTGCACGGGCTCGACATCGGCGAGGCCCGGGTGCTGCTCGAAATCGGCGTCCGGCACGGCCTGGACCGCAAAGACCTGGCCCGCTTCCTCGCCGGAAGCGAGGATTTCGACGCCGTGACCCAGGACAACGCCCGCGCCCATCGCCTGGGCGTCAACGGCGTGCCGTCCTTCGTGTTTACCGGCCCCATGGTGATTTCCGGCGCGCAGGAGCCGCAGATCCTCGCGCGCATGCTCGACGCCGCGGCCTCGGCGGCCTGATCGACGGAGGCCCAAGGGCAGCACCGTGAGCACCCGCCTCCACCAGATGACGGTCAAGTACGTGCCCACGGAGGACCGCATGCTGCTGCGCATCGCGACCAGCGAAAAGACGGAATACCGCCTGTGGCTGACGCGGCGCTTCATCGCCACCCTGTGGCCGGCGCTGGGCGGGCAGCTGGCGCAGACGGCGGACCTCAGCGGCCTGCGCCCCCAGGCCAAGGCGAGCGAGGCCGCCGCCGGCGCGCTGCAGGCCCCGCCCGCGGTGCCGTCCAAGGTGCGCGATGCGGTCCTCGGCATGGAACACCAGGCGGCGGTGCAGGACTCGGATTTCTCGCGCAAGCATGACGAGGACACGGTGGACCTGACCGCCAACTCGGGGCCCATGGTCGTGGTCGGCGCCAAGGTGAAGCCCTGGGACGGACAAAGACTGGTCCTGGGCTTTCAGACCGCCAACGACGTGAACGTCACGGTGACGCTCGACAAGAAACTGCTGCACGGCTTTTGCCACATGATGGCGACCACGGTGCGGAGCGCCGAATGGGGGCTCGAATTGACCGTGGGCGAGCCCGTGGTGGCACCCCAGGCGGGGACCCAGGTCGTCCACTGAATTCCCGCTGATTCCTACTAG
>PFFW01000158.1:0-11395 GCA_002781745.1 Rhodospirillales bacterium CG15_BIG_FIL_POST_REV_8_21_14_020_66_15 | reverse complement strand
CGAACTTCAAAACCGATACCACACTGGAATCAATATGTTGCTAGTGTCGGCCTGATTCCGAAGTTCGCTCATCGCCTGCCCCGGAAAGGAGGCGAACTTCGGAATCACGACACTAGCCGCCGTTCAGGCCGCTGCCTGACCCGCGACGGCCGCCAATTGCGTGACCAGGAAGCGCACGCCCTTGGTGCGGGTTTGTTTGTCCGGCCAATCGCTTACGTAAATAAGCTTATGATCCGGGCGAAGCTTGGCCTTGCCCTTCTGCTGGGTGATCCAGGCGACCAGACCGGCCGGGTCGGCGAAGTCGTCGCCGCGGAACTGCACGGTGGCGCCGCGCGGCCCGGCATCGACCTTGGCGACGCCGGCGCGGCGGCACGATCCCTTGAGGCGCACCAGGTCGAGAAGATTCCGCACGCTTTCCGGGATCGGCCCGAAACGGTCGATCAGTTCGATCTCCAGGTCGGCCATCTCGTCGTCGCCGGCCAGCCTGGAAATCCGCCGGTAAAGCTCAAGCCGCAAATTCAGGTCGGCGACGTAATGCTCGGGGATCAGCACTTCGGTGCCGAGGGAGATTTGCGGGCTCCAGTCCTCGTCCGTCGCCGCCTCGCCGCCGCCGCTGCGCGCTTCGGCCACCGCTTCCTCCAGCATGCGCTGATACAGCTCCACGCCGACCTCGCGGATATGGCCCGATTGCTCCTCACCCAGAAGGTTGCCCGCCCCGCGAATGTCCATGTCGTGGCTCGCGAGCGTGAACCCGGCCCCAAGCGTGTCGAGCGTCTGCATGACCTCGAGCCGCTTTTCCGCCGTCGCCGTCAGCTTGCCGCGCGCCGGCAGGGTCAGATAGGCATAGGCGCGGATCTTGGACCGCCCCACCCGGCCGCGCAGCTGATAGAGCTGCGACAGGCCGAAGCGGTCGGCGCGGTGGATGACGATGGTGTTGACGCGCGGCAGGTCGAGGCCCGATTCGATGATGTTGGTCGAGACCAGCACGTCGTAGGCGCCGTCGGCGAAGGCCTGGAACACGTCCTCCAGGTCGCGCGGCTTCATCTGCCCGTGGGCCAGCGCCACGCGCGCGTCCGGCACCAGGTCCGTCACCTGGTTGGCGACGCCGTCCAGGTCCGAAACGCGCGGGCAGACGTAATAGACCTGCCCGCCCCGATGCAGTTCGCGGACCATGGCCTCGCGGACGATGACCGGATCGAAGGGCAGGACGAAGGTGCGCACGGCCAGCCGGTCCACGGGCGGCGTGGCGATCAGGCTCATCTCGCGCAGGCCCGACAGCGCCATCTGCAGGGTGCGTGGGATCGGCGTGGCCGTGAGGACCAGGACGTGGACGTTCGTCTTCAATTGCTTCAGCTGCTCCTTGTGGGCGACCCCGAAGTGCTGTTCCTCGTCGATGACGAGCAAACCCAGGTCGCGGAACCGCACGTCCTTGGCCAATAGCGCATGGGTGCCGACGACGATGTCGACCTCGCCTCTGGCCATGCCTTCCTTCACCAGGGCCGCTTCCTTGGCGGTGACCAGGCGTGAAAGCTGCCCGATCTTCACGGGGAATCCGGCAAAACGTTCCTGAAAGGTCTTGAAATGCTGGCGCGCCAGCAGCGTGGTCGGCACCACCACGGCGACCTGCTTGCCCGTCAGCGCCGCGGTGAAGGCGGCGCGCAGCGCGACCTCGGTCTTGCCGAAGCCGACGTCGCCGCACACCAGCCGATCCGTCGGACGCCCCTGGGCAAGGTCGTCGAGAGTATCGGAAATGGCGCGCAGCTGATCCTCGGTCTCGTCATAGGGGAAACGCGCGCAGAATTCGTCATAGGCGCCGGGGTGCCCTTCCAGGCGCGGCGCGTCCTTGAGCAGGCGTTCCGCCGCGACCTGCATGAGTTTTTCCGCCATGTCGCGGATGCGCGCCTTCATGCGGGCCTTGCGCGCCTGCCAGGCGGCGCCGCCCAGGCGATCCAACTGCCCCGGCCCGCCCTCGGCGCCGTAGCGCGTGACGACCTCGATGTTCTCGACCGGAATGAACAGCTTGTCGCCGCCCGCATAGACCAGCATCAGGCAGTCGTGCGCCGCCCCGCCCACATCGATGGCCTGCAGCCCCTCGTATCGCCCGATGCCGTGCTCCGCATGAACGACCAGGTCGCCCTCGCTGATGTCCGAAACGCTGGCGATCAGGTTCTCGGGGCGCACCTTGACGCGATGACGGCGCACCACGCGTTCGCCCAGGATGTCCTGCTCGGTAATGATCGCGACCCGCGCCGGCAGCACGAAACCCCGCGGCAGGCCCAGGACGACCGCCGCCGCACCGCCGCCCGCCAGGGAATCCTTCCAGGTCGCGGCGGGACGCAGGGTCACCCCCCGCTCGGCCAGGACAGTCACCAGGCGCGTGCGAGCCCCTTCGGAATAGGCGTCGACGACCACCTTGTGGCCATCGGCCAGCAGGGCCTTGATATGCGCCGCCGTTTCCTGGAACACGTCGGCGTCGGGCCGCGCGCGCACGTCGCCGAACTCGCGCCCCGGCCTTCCGCCAAGGTCGATGGCGTCGGGCCAGTCGCCGGCCGCATCGAAAGTGGAGAACTCGCGGACATTGTCGCCCCCGGCGACCTCGCGCCACTCGTCCGGCGTCAGGTAGAGCCGTTCCGGCGGCAGCGGCCGATAGGGCACGCCGGCCAGGGCGCCCAGGGGCTTGTCGGCCATCTCGGCGCGCGCCTGGTGATAATCGGCGATCATGGCCAGACGGGCCCCGGCCGCCTCGCCCGCCTGGGGGTCGAGGGCGACGATCACGTCCTCGGCCAGGAAGTCGAACAACGTATCCATGCCCTCGTGGAACAGGGGCAGCCAATGCTCCATCCCCGGATGGGCGCGTCCGGCCGAGATGCTTTCGTAGAGCGGGTCGTCGTCGCCACCCGTGCCGAAGGCGACACGGTAGCCCGAGCGGAAGCGCGACTGGGCGTCGGCGTCAAGCGGCGCCTCCAGCGCGCGGCGGATGACGAAGCCCTCCAACCCGGCCTCGGAGCGTTGGGTCGTGGGGTCGAAGGCGCGGATCTGCTCCAGTTCGTCGCCGAAGAAATCCAGGCGCACCGGATGCTCGGCCCCCGCCGGGAAGATGTCGATGATGCCGCCGCGCACGGCGTACTCGCCGGGCTCGTACACGGTTTCGACCCGCGCGTAGGACGCATGGGACAGGCAGTCCAGCACCGTTTCGGGCCTGATGCGGTCGCCCTGCTTCAGGTTCAGCCCCGCGTCGTCGAAATAGGCTCGGGGCGGGACCCGCTGCAGCACGGCCGAGACGGTGGTCAGCACGACGGGCGGCGCGCCTTTGCCCGCCCGGCCGTGGCGTAGTTCCGTCAGGGTGCCGACACGGCGCGCGACGATGTCGGCCTTGGGCGACACGCGGTCGTAAGGCAGGCAGTCCCAGGCGGGAAAGGTCAGCACGGCCAGGTCCGGCGCCATGAAGGCAAGCGCCTCGGCCGCCTGGTCCATGTGCACGTCGTCGCGCGCGACGAACAGCACGTGCTTTCCGGCCCGGGCGGCGTCGCCCAGAACCATGGCCTCCGCCCCGCCGGGAACGCCGAACACCCTGCGCAGGCCGGGCGAATGCCAATGTCTTTCCATGTCGGTCACGGGTTTCTTGGGGTCAGCCTTTGTTGTGGTCCAGGATCTGGCGCATCAGGTTGGTGTCGAATTCGGCGGGCGGCGCCGTGCGCCCCGACACCCAGGTGAAGACGTCGTTGTCGGCCTGGTTCAACAGGGCCTCGAAGGCGTCGAGATCGGCCTCCGACAGGCCTTCGACCCGCGCTTCGGCGAAGCCGCCCAGGATAATGTCGTTCTCCTTCATGCCGCAGTGCTGGGCGCGGAAAAGGATGCGTTTGCGGCGGGCGTCCATCGGGGGCCGGTTCCTATCGAAAGATCGTTGCGGGGGACGTAGGATATAGTCGCTTCGTCCAGCCTTGTCAGCCGCCGAAAAGGCCCGATCCCGCATGCGCCCCGAAATCCTCTTCCCGCTGTTCAGGCCCGTGACGACGCTGTCCGGCGTCGGCCCGCGCGTGGGCGCGCTGATCGAGAAGCTGTGCGGCGGCGGCAGGCTGATCGACCTGTTGTTCCACCTGCCGACCGGCATCGTTGACCGGCGCTACGCCCCCCGGATCGCAGAGGCCGAGGCCGGGCGCGTCGCGACCCTGAGCGTAACCGTCGGCGATCACCAGAAACCGCGCAATCGGCGCCAGCCCTACAAGATCGAGGTCACGGACGGTTCCGGCAGCCTGTCCCTCGTGTTCTTCCACGCACGGGACGACTACCTGGCCAAGGTGCTGCCCGAAGGCGAGACGCGCGTCGTCTCAGGCGTCGTGGAACGCTACGGCGACGCGCTGCAGATGACCCACCCGGACCACATCGTACCCGTGGCCGAACGCGACCGGCTTCTGCGGGCGGAGCCCGTCTATCCCATGACCCAGGGCCTGTCTCCCAAGACCTTCGGGCGCGCCGTTCTCGCGGCGCTGGAGGCGGCGCCCGAACTGCCGGACTGGCTCGACCCCGCCGTCGCGGCTCGGGAAGCCTGGCCCGCGTGGCGCGCGGCGATGGCGGCCCTGCACCATCCGGAAACGTCGATGGACGTCTCGCCCGACGCCCCCGCGCGACGGCGCGCCGCCTATGACGAGCTGCTGGCCAACCAGCTGGCCCTCGCCCTCGTCCGCCGCGACATGCGCAAGGTCGCGGGCCGCGCGGTGACCGGCGACGGACGGATCATGGACCGCGTCACCGCGGCCCTGCCTTTCGCCCTCACGTCGTCGCAGACGCGGGCCGTCGACGAGATCGTCCGCGACATGACCGCACCCGAGAGAATGCTGAGGCTCCTTCAGGGCGACGTGGGGTCGGGCAAGACCCTGGTGGCACTGCTCGCGATGGCGCGAGCGGTCGAGGCGGGAGCCCAGGCAGCCATGATGGCGCCGACGGAAATCCTCGCGCGCCAGCACTTCGCCACCCTGGAGCCGCTCGCCAAGTCGGCGGGCCTGTCCATCACCCTTTTGACGGGACGCGAAAAAGGCAAGACGCGGGACGCTGTCCTGGCGGGCCTGGCCGAGGGCACGACTGACCTCGTCGTCGGCACCCATGCGCTGTTCACGGACGACGTCGCGTTCAAGGACCTTGCCCTTGCCGTGGTCGACGAGCAGCACCGCTTCGGCGTGCACCAGCGCCTGGCGATCTCGGCCAAGGGACGGAAGTGCGACGTGCTGGTCATGACCGCGACGCCGATCCCCCGTACACTGATGCTGACGGCCTACGGCGACATGGAGGCTTCGCGCCTGACCGAGAAGCCGCCGGGCCGCGCCCCCGTCGATACCCGCGCCCTTCCCGCCGACCGCTTGGCCGAGGTCGTCGACGGCCTCGGACGTGCGCTCGACAAGGGCGCCAAGGCCTACTGGGTCTGCCCGCTGGTCGAGGAATCGGAAAAGCTCGACGTGGCGGCGGCCGAGGACCGCTTCGCCCACCTGAAACAGGTGTTCGGGGAACGCGTCGGCCTGATCCACGGACGCCTGAAGGCGTCGGAAAAGGATGCGGTGATGGAGGCCTTCGCCGATGGTCCGCTGCAGGTGCTGGTCGCCACCACGGTCATCGAGGTCGGCGTCGACGTGCCCGACGCCACCGTGATGGTCATCGAGCATGTGGAACGCTTCGGCCTGGCCCAGCTTCACCAGTTGCGCGGGCGCATCGGCCGCGGCGACAAGCCGTGGACCTGCCTGCTGCTCTACTCGCCGCCGCTTTCGGAGAATGCGCGGGCGCGCCTGAACATCCTGCGCGAGACGGACGACGGCTTCCGCATCGCCGAGGAGGACCTGAAACTGCGGGGAGCGGGGGAGCTTCTCGGCACGCGGCAGAGCGGCCTGCCGATCTTCAAACTCGCCGACCTTGCCCACCACGGCGAACTGCTTGCCATGGCGCGCGACGACGCGGCACTGATTCTGAACCGGGACGCGGCGTTGACCTCGGCGCGCGGCCAGGCGCTCCGCGTGCTTCTCTATCTGTTCGAACGGGACGCCGCGGCGCGCACGCTCCGGTCGGGTTAGCCCCCTGCCGAGGAACGGCTCCTTCCGAAGCCTACGAGGACGAGGTTCCGCCGCGCTTCGGTTTCTTTGATTTGCCCCGCTGACCGGGCGGCAATGCCGCCTGAAGTTCCTCCTGCAGGTCGCCCGGCCGCTTGCCGACCAGGGTCACGGGGGCGTTCTCCGCCTCGCGCAGGACCTCCAGGTCCTCGTAGACCCGGGCCGAGGTCACGGCCTGTTTCCTGAGCGAATCCGGCCGGCGGTCCGGCGGCGTGACGATGCCGCCCGAGATCACCATCTTGATGGCCTCCTCGACGCTCATGTCCAGGTGCACCAGATCGGCCTTGGGCACGAACAGAAGGAAGCCCGAGGTGGGGTTCGGCGTGGTCGGCAGAAAGATGTTGATGCATTCCTCCTCAGTCACGTTCTGAACCTCACCCTTGGTGGTGCCGGTGATGAAGGCGATGGCCCAGATCCCGCGCCGCGGATATTCGACCAGCACCGCCTCGCGGAACGCATTGGACTGCTGCGCCAGCACCGTTTCCAGGATCTGCTTGGTGGCGTTGTAGACGCTGCGGATCACCGGCATTCGGTTGAGGATGCGCTCGCTCAGCTTGATGAAGAAGCGGCCCAGAAACCCGGCCGTCAGCGCGCCGATGAGCGTGAGCGAGACGATCAGCACGAACAGGCCCAGGCCCGGCAGGGCGAACGGCAGGTAGGTTTCCGGATTGTATTTGACCGGGATCAGCGGCCGGATGGTGTTGTCCACGAACTGGATCAGCAGCCAGGCCAGGTAGAACGTGAAGGTGATCGGCGCGGTGACCAGAACGCCCGCGAAGAAATAGGCGCGCATGCGCGGGAAAAAACCGTTCGATGTCGCTGCCTTGGCGTCGGCCGCCGGGGTGTGGTCGCCGTCGTGGGTCGCGTCGCTCATAAGGAAAATCGCCTTCCGTTGCGCGTCATTTGTGGGCCGCGGCGCGCCGATTGTCCAGTGCGCCCCTCAATCCCAGGGTCCGTCGCCCAGAAATTCGCGAAGCCGGGCGAAGGTATCGTCGGGGGACTCTTCGGCAAGAAAATGGCCGCAATCGACGGTCCCGCCGGCGACGTTCTCCGCCCGCTCGCGCCAGGCGGCCAGCACGTCGAATTTGCGCCCGACCAGGCCCCGCGCCCCCCACAGGGCCAGCAGCGGGCAGGTCAGCCTGCGGCCCGCCGCCATGTCCGCGCGGTCGTGCTCCAGATCGATCGTCGCCGCCGCGCGATAGTCCTCGCAGGACGCGTGGATCGTCTCGGGCATGGAAAAGCAGCGGACGTATTCTGCCATGGCGGCGGCGTCGAACACGGCGCCGTCCGCACTCCAATGCCCCATCTTGCGGCGCAGGAAGTATTCCGGGTCGGCGCCGATCATGCGTTCCGGCATGTCCGCCGGCTGAATCAGGAAGAACCAATGGTAATAGCCGGTGGCGAATTCCATGTCCGTCAGGCGGTACATGTGCTCCGTCGGCGCGATGTCGAGCACCGCCAGGCGCGCGACGCGATCGCCGTGGTCCGCCGCCAGGCGATGGCCGACACGCCCGCCCCGATCGTGACCGACGACGGCGAAGCGCGCGAAGCCCAGGTCCGCCATCAGGCCGGCCAGGTCGGCGGCCATGGCGCGCTTGGAATAGGGTATGTGTCGGGCATCGGTCGGCGGCTTGCCGCTGTCGCCGTAGCCGCGCAGGTCGGCCATCACCAGGGTGTAGTGCGGCGCCATCAGGGGCGCCAGCTTGTGCCACATGGCGTGCGTCTGGGGATAACCGTGCAGCAGAAGGACCGGCGGCCCCTCGCCGCCCATGCGAAAGTTGACGGCGACGCCGTCGATCTCGCGGCGGTCCTTGTGGAAACCGTCGAGCATCAAGCGGTCCCCTGCCCTCCGCGTCCCGGGATCACTTGCTCATGCGCCGAACCGTTTCGGCCAGGATCTTCAAGAGCCCCTGGACGAAAGGATCGGACTTCTTCATGCGGTGCTGGAAATTGGCACGGTTGATGACGACGACCGTGCAACCGCCGGCCGAGCGCGCCGAGGCCGCCCGCGGCTTGCCGTCGATCAACGCCATCTCACCGAAGATCCCGCCGGCGCCGATGGTGCTGATGACTTGCTGTGACGCCTCGCGATAGATTTCCACCGTGCCGCTTTGCACCAGATAGGCGAACAGGCCTTCGTCGCCCTCTTTGAAAATACGATCGCCCGCCTGATACATCTTGCGTTCAAGCACGCCTGTCGTCGACATGTCCGAGACCTCGTTTCCTTGTCCGTCGGGGCGCCCCGCGAGGCCCCGCTCACCCTTGTTTCACAACGGCTTACCGTTTCCAGTTTCCCGGGACGCGCCGTTCCGTTTAGTGTACCCGGTCCGCCCGCCAAGGGGAGTCAATTTTCACAGGTCCGCCGCCCCCGCATGACCCGCGAATATCCCAAACGTCCCATCGTCGGTATCGGCGCCGTCGTCCTCAAGGACGGTCACGTCCTGCTGATCCGCCGGGGCAAGCCGCCGCGTCCCGGCAGCCTGTCCCTGCCGGGCGGCGCGCAGCGCGTCGGAGAGACGGTGTTCGAGGGGGCGGTGCGCGAGGTCATGGAGGAAACGGGCGTCGAGGCCGAGGTCCTGGGCCTGGTGGACGTGGTCGACAGCATGACCAGGGACGACGAGGGCCGCCTGCAATACCACTATACGCTGATCGACGTGGTCTGCCGTTGGGTCGCCGGTGAGCCGGTGGCCGCGGGCGACGCGGCGGACGCGCTCTGGGCGCCGCTGACGGACGTGCCGGAGCTGCCCCTGTGGTCGGAGACGCGGCGCATCATCGAGCTGGCGGCGGAAATGGCCGAAGCCATCCCGCCGGCGGATTGATCAGACGCTACAACAGGCGCCTCGGCGCCTCGGCGGGCCGGAACAGGTATTCCAGCAGGGTCCGCCGTCCCGTGCGCACGCGCACGCTGACCTCCATGCCCGGCAGAATCTTGTTGGCGTTCGGATCGTCGCCCGTGAACGCCTGGTCCAGCACGACGGTCGCCCGGTAATAGGGCATGCCGTCCCGGTCGTTGAAGGTGCCGGCCGATACGTCCCGCAGTTCGCCGCCGACCTGGCCCCTGCGCCCCGCGCCGGCGCCCGTGACCTCGACGGCGACGGGCTGACCCACGGTGACGCGGCCGATATCCCTCGGCGCCAGGCGGACCTCGGCGATCAGGTCGTCGTCGACCGGGACGATCTCCATGACCGTGGCGCCGGCGGTCACGACGCGGTCCTTGGCGTAGGCGCCGATGCCCTTGACGAAGCCGCGGACGGGGGCGCGGATGTCGAAGGCGGCGACGCGGGCGCCGAGCTGTTTCACCTCCTCCGACTCCTGGGCCAGCCTGGCCGTGACCAGTCCCAGGTCGGACAGCGCCTCTTCGCGGCTTTGGCTTTCCAGCACGTCCAGTTCCGAGCGCGCCTCCTCGACCGCCTTGATCAGTTTCTCGCGCTTGGCGATGACCGCCGCCAGGTCGCCGCGCACGTCGGCGACCTGGCGGCGCACGTTGAGCAGCAGTATCTTGGGATTCAGGCCTTTCCTGAACAGTTCCTCGCGCATGGCCAGTTCCTCGGCCAGGATCTGCGCCCTGCGGGTCAGGGTCTCGTCCTCGCCCTTCAGGCGGTCGAGATCGGCCTGGCGTTGCTGGATGCGCGATTCCAGGATGATGCGGCGGTTCTCCTGGGCCCGCTGCCAGCCGTTGTAGACGGCCCACTGGTCCTGCACGAGGCCTTGGTACTGCGGATCGGCGAAGGCGAAATTGGGCTCGCGCCCGTCGCCGATGGCGCGCAGGCGCTCGGCCTTGAGCCGCAGCGCCGTCTCCTCGATGCGCGCCTGCTCGAACCGCGCCTTGATTTGCGCCGGGTCGAGGCGCAGCAGCACCGCGCCCTGCTCGACGAGTTGACCCTCCTTGGCCAGGATTTCGGTGATCACGCCGCCCTCGAGATGCTGGACCGCGCGCACCCGGCCCGCCGGCACGACGGCGCCCTTGGCCTCGACCGTTTCCTGGATTTCCGCGAAGGACGCCCACAGGCCGGCGGCTGCGGTAATCGCGACGACGGCGGCGACCGCGCCGCGCGACCACAAGCGGCGGCGGCCCTCGGCGGCCGACGCCGTGCCGTCCTCGAGCACCGAGGCCGGCGGCTCGCCGGACACGGGCGCCTGGGTCGCGGCGGTATAGGACGGGGCGGCGTCGGACTGGGTCATCGTTCGGCCAGAGTCTGTCCGACCCGCCCCTCTTCGTAAAGCTGCTGGAGGACCGCCGACGACGGCCCCTCGGCGCGGGTCCTCCCCGCCTCCAGCCACAGCACCCGGTCGGCCAGGCGAATGATCTGCGGTCGGTCGGTGGCGATGATGACGGTGGCCGCGCCGCGCAGCTCCTCGATAGCGCGCAGCAGGGCCTGTTCGCCGTCCGGGTCGAGGTGGCGTTCGGGACCGTCGAGAAGGAGCAGGCCGCTTTGCCGCACGTAGCCGCGGGCCAGCGCCAGCCGCTTGAAGAAGCCCGGGTGCGGGTCGCGGGTGAAGACGCCCATGTTGACGGCAAGGCCGAAGCGCCGGCCGGCACCCACCCCGGTCTCGAGCACGCGGATGTCCTCCATCACGCCCGCGAGGGCGCACGCGTGCTGGATATCGGAGTCGGCCGCGACCGGGTTCATCAGGCGCAGGTTGTCCTCGATCGAGAGCGGCAGGAAGTCCGGCGTCTCCGGCACATAGGCGACGGATTGACGCAGTTGCACGGGATCGAACAGGCCAGTCTCGACGCCGTCCAGGCGGGCATGACCGGCGCTTGCCGTCTGCAGCCCCGCGAGCACGCGCAGCAGAGCCGACTTGCCCGATTGGTAGTCGCCGACGACGGCGACGACCTCGCCCGGATCGGCGTATAGGGACACTCCGTCCAAGGGCATCTCGATTCCCCCCGTGGGCGCGGTCGACAGGGCGTTGACGTCGACGTGCCCCGCCAGGGACCGGGGCGGCAGCGACGGCCGCGTCGTCTCCCGCTCCGGGCGCAGGGCGTGCAGGCGTCCCGCCTGGGCCAGGCCGCACCACAGGCGTGCGGCGTCTCCGGCCGCGTCGGTCAGGCGCCGGGCGGCGGCAAGCGCCGACCAGGACAACAGGATCGAGGCCGCCAGCGCGCCCGCGGTCATGGCGCCGGATTGCGTCAGTTGCGCGCCGAAGGCCGCCGTGGCGACCACGGACGCGGCGGCGGCCCAACGGCCGAGAACCGCCGACAGCCGGGCCCGACCGGCGGCCTCGCCCGCGTCGTGGGCCGCGTCGGCGGCGGCGCGGTCAAGCCGGGCGGCGGCGGCCCCCTCGCAACCGGCGCCGAT
>PFFW01000153.1:10913-11114 GCA_002781745.1 Rhodospirillales bacterium CG15_BIG_FIL_POST_REV_8_21_14_020_66_15 | reverse complement strand
GCGGGCCGCTGCGCTCGCTGTACACCCCGGACCTGGACCGCATGCACTGCGCCAGGCGCAACACGGTGGCTCGCATCGAGGACCGCGCGATCGACGCCGGCTGGTTTCCCGCCAACCACACGCCGCTGAGCCACTCCCTGTACTGGACCGAGGCGCAGCTGATCCAGCCTGTGGCCGCCTACCTGCGGAGCCTGGCCGAGG
>PFFW01000153.1:9291-10798 GCA_002781745.1 Rhodospirillales bacterium CG15_BIG_FIL_POST_REV_8_21_14_020_66_15 | reverse complement strand
TAAACCTCGTTGATGAGGGCCGGAATGTCGCTGGGCGCGATTGTGTTGTTGCCGACATGGGCCGCGACGATCTCCGTCGTCAGCTCGATCAGGTCGGAGGCATTCGGTTTTTCAGTCATTCGTTCGCCATGTCCTTTAAAAGCGTGTCTGCTGGGCGCCATCGGCAGAACAGAGTCCCGGTCCGGGAAGTCCGCCGAGATGCTGGAAAGTTTTCCTGACGCCTTGATCAGAAAACATCGGTCAAAACATTTTATTTGACCCGGCGGCGCTTATATAGAGTAGGCGTGTATTGTACACAAGAGTATACGATGGGAAAACCGTAAGATAAGAAATGACCGACTCGCCTGAAATTGCGCATTTTTTGGATATTTCGAACGACATTTGTCCGATGACGTTCGTTAAAACCAAGCTTTTTTTGGAGCGTTTGGATGTCGGCGCGGTACTTGACGTACGCCTGAAAGGGCCGGAACCGCTGAACAACGTGCCCCGGTCCGTGCGCGACCATGGCCATGAAATTCTGTCCCTGGCGCCGGAGGACCCGGCCCACCCGGAGGCCGATGCCCCCCATCGTCTGGTGATCCGCAAGACCGCCTGAAAGCCCCCGAACCAAAGTCATTTTTGACGGCTTAAGGACGCAGCCGGCCGCCGTCCTTGGGCCGGATCGCGTCGGGCGGGCGCAGATAGATCGGAGCCGGCGCCGCGCCCACGGGCGGCAGGCCGCGGGCCAGGGCGATTTCGCCGACCACGGCCGCGTCGGGCACGCCGGGGGCGTCGGCGCCAAGGGCCGCGATGCCCGCCCCGGCCAGGGCCTCAAGGGCCCGGGGGGCGGCGTCGCCGACAACGGTCAGCGGCCCGCCGGCGGCGATCTCCGCAAGGGCCGCCGCCATCATGGCCGCCGGCTCGGTCAGGGGCACCAGGTTTCCGTCGAATATTTGGACGTACAAATCCGCGCGCTTGGAATCGAGGGCGACCAAAACCCGCCCGCCGGCCCGCGCCGCTTCGGGAACCGCCCGGGCCACGGCCTCCAGCGTCGTCACCCCGGCGCAGGGAACGGTCAGCGCCAGGGCCAGGCCGCGCGCCGCCGCCAGCCCGATGCGCAGCCCCGTGAAGGCGCCGGGTCCGACCGTCACGGCCAAACCGCCAAGATCGCCGTAAGAACAGCCGCCGTCGGCCAGGACCTCGGCGATCATCGGCATCAGGGCTTCCGACTGGCCGCGCGCCATGGCGGCGGCACGATGGGCCGCCAGACGGCCGTCCAAGAACAGGGCCGCCGAACAGCCGGTCGTCGCCGTGTCGAAGGCGAGAAGGTTCATGGCATGCGGGTCCTTCAGGGCGTGCCGCCCAGTTTCCAATAGGCCATGGCCACGGCGGCCACGACCAGGGCGCCCGACAGGGTATACAGGGGGGCGCGCCGCCAGGCGAGGCGGAAGCTGCTTTCCCCGGTCAGCCGCCCGATCACCAGGGTCGTGCCGGACACCGGCGACGAGGTCGTCGACAGACCCCAGGT
>PFFW01000153.1:0-9217 GCA_002781745.1 Rhodospirillales bacterium CG15_BIG_FIL_POST_REV_8_21_14_020_66_15 | reverse complement strand
TGACGAGCACCACCGGATGCAGGCCGACGCCGCCCGCCAGGATGATGAAGGCGGCCAGCGCCAGCGGCTTGGCGGCGTCGGGCCAGGCGCCGATATTCAGGAGATCCGCCACCGCCGCCGGATCGAGCACCCGGGCCACGCCGGTGCCGAACAGGTTGGCGCCGACGAAGATCAGGGCCTCGCCGCGCAGCCCCGGCAGCGACGCGACGACGCGCCGGGGCAGGCCGGGGGCTTCGTGGCCGCGGCCGAGCGAGATGAGCAGCCAGATCACCGCGAACGGCGGCGCCAGCAGGGCGAGCACCACCGGCATCGACAGGTGGAACTGCGATTCCAGGGTAATGACCGAGACCATGAGCGCGCCCAGCAGCATCGAAAGCTTGCCCCAGTTGGCGTTCTCGACCTTGGGCCCGGCCGGCGGGCGGGGGCGCGCGCCGCGCACGAACACGCGGTCGATCACGGCCGTCACGGCGACGATCAGGACGCCCATGACCAGGCCCGGCACGGCGATGTCGACCCATTTCAGCCCGGGCAGGGCGGCCAGCACGACCGTGACGCTGACGTAGAACGGCGACCACGACGAGGCGGCGGTGAACCCGACCATGAGGGCGACGGCCAGGCGGTCCTTGAGCTGCCGGTCGCGGGGCCGCGCCACCATGTCGGACAGCAGGGTCAGCGCCGCCAGGTTGAGGAAGGCGCCCAGGAAGTGCGCCGCGTAGGCGAGGATCAGGAAGCGCCGGCCGGCCGGCTGGTCGAGCACGAACTGGCGCGCCGCCATGAGGGTCGGGCTGGTCCTGGCCGGAATCTGCATCCAGGCGACGGCGAAGAACACGAGCTGGAACTTGAGCGCCGACGCGACGCCGTCGAGCAGCACCTCGACCCCCTGCCCCGCCCGCCATCCCAACGCCAGGCCGCCCAGCACCAGGACGTAGCCGACCGCGCGCTGGATCGCCGACGTGCGGCGGAACTCGAGCGCCAGATAGGCCGCCGCCAGGACCACGGCCGCGACCTGCCAGCCGTCGGGCCGCCAGAACCCCTGGGCGACGGCGACGGCGCACAGCGCGAGATAGATCCAGGCCGATAGGGACGGCCGGGGCGGCGGCGCGTCCGCGGCCCGGCCCGGCGGCGCGGCGGCAAGGTCGACGTCTGGCATGGCGGTGCCGCCCCGGCCGCGTCAGACGATGCGGCAGGCGTCGTCGAAGGCGAGGCGCGGCGAGCGCGGGAACAGGCCCTCCGTGGTGCCGTGGCCGAGATTGCAGAGGAAGTTGGCGGTCACCGTGGTCCCGGCGAAGAAGGCGGCGTCCACCTTGGCCGCGTCGAACCCGGACATGGGCCCGCAGTCGAGGCCGAGGGCGCGCGCCGCCATGATCAGGTAGGCGCCCTGCAGCGACGCGTTGCGGAACGCCGTCTCGCGAATCAGCGCGTCGTTGCCGGCGAACCAGGAGCGGGCGTCCGTATGGGGGAACAGCTCGGGCAGCTTTTCATGGAATTCCAGGTCCTGGCCGATGATGACGGTCACCGGCGCCGCCATCGTCTTGTCGACGTTGCCGTCCATCAGGCAGGGCTTCAGCTTGGCCTTGGCCGCGTCGGACACCACGAAGACCAGGCGCGCGGGCGAGCAGTTGGCGCTGGTCGGGCCCATCTTCACCAGATCCCAGAGGGCGCGCAGCAGGTCCTCGCCCACGGGTTCGCCGGACCAGCCGTTGTGGGTGCGGGCGTCGCGGAACAATTGGTCGAGGGCCGATTCGTCGATCTTACCGGGCATGTCGGGGGACCTTTCGTTCTGTGGCGGAAGGGGGATACAGGGCTCCGCGACCCTAGGACACTTGTGCTGCGGCGCGGAAGGGGGAAAAATCATGCCATAACACGGAAAAACCGTTCGAATCGGGGTGAGGAGAATGAAAGGCTTTCCACGATGACCGGCGTGCGCATCGCCGCCGGAGGCGCGGACCGGCGCGGCGGCGCGTGGCGGCGCACGGTCTTCCTGCTGGCGCTCGGCCTGCTGGTCCTGTGGCCGGACCCGGTGCGCGCCGCCGACCAGGCGGTGATCATCATGTACCACCGGTTCAACGAGCAGGATTATCCGTCGACCAACATCCGCCTGGAGCAGTTCGACGAGCACCTGGCCGAGCTGACCTCGGGCAAATACAACGTGATGGCCCTGCCGGACATCGTCGCGGCGCTCAAGGCGGGCAAGGACCTTCCCGACCGCACGGTGGGCATCACCGTCGACGACGCCTACGCGTCGGTCTACGAGCACGGCTGGCCGCGCCTGAAGAAGGCGGGCCTGCCGTTCACCCTGTTCGTGGCGACCGAGCCCGTCGACGACGGGCTCAAGGGCATCATGACCTGGGACCAGATCCGCGAACTCAAGGCGCAGGGCGTCACCATCGGCCATCATACGGTGAGCCACGCCCACATGGCGGGAGCGCCCGCGGACGCCAACCTTCGCGAGTTCGAGGAAGCGAGCAGGCGTTTTCAGGCCGAACTGGGCGAGGTGCCCGGGATCTTCGCCTATCCCTACGGCGAGGCGTCGTTGCGGCTCGAGGCCATGGCCAGGAACCAGGGCTTCGTCGCCGCCTTCGGCCAGCATTCCGGCGTGGCCCACCCCAGCCTGGGCCTGTTCTACCTGCCGCGTTTCGCCATGAACGAGACGTTCGGCGGCATCGGCCGGTTCCGCCTGGCGGTCAACGCCCTGGCCCTGCCCGTGACGGACGTGACGCCGGCGGACCAGCTGATCACCGAGAACAATCCGCCGGCCATGGGCTTCACCCTGATTCCGCCGGGGCCCAAGGCGCTCGACCGCATCGCCTGCTTCGCCTCGCACGAGGGCCGCGCGCGGCTGGAGCGGCTGGGCGACGTGCGCTTCGAGATCCGCGTCACCCGGCCGTTCCCCGAGGGCCGCGGGCGCATCAACTGCACCGTGCCGGGACCGGACGGGCGCTGGTACTGGCTGGGCCGCCAGTTCTTCATCGCGAAGTGAAGACCGGCTCAGGCCTCGGGGCGCACGCCCTTCATCAGCCGCGCGTCGTCCAGGCGGTCGAGGCCGTTGACCTCGATCATCGCGCGGATGGCGTCGACGTAGTCGTCGCCGCGCTCCGAATAGCGGTGGAGGAAGCGCGCGAGGGTAAGGCCGTTCAGCGGCGCGCCCGCGCGGCGCAGCGCCGCGCGCGCCCGGCGCAGCTCCAGATAGGCCCGGTGGGTGTTCAGGTTCAGCATGTAGGCGCGCACGGAATCGGTCAGCTCGCCGAACTTGCGCACCTTGTGATTCTTGTCCTCGTCCCGCTCGCGCGGCACCAGGCCGTGGCCGTCGGCGGTGGTCCACTGGCCGAAGATGGCGTTGCCCTGGCGCGCGAAGCGCGAGGTGCCCCAGCCGCTTTCCTCGGCCGCCTGGGCCAGCGCCAGGGACGGCGGGATCACGTCGACGCGGCGGATCAGCACCGCAAGGTCGCCCGTCGAAACCTTGTAGCGTTCCGCGAGGACGGCGAGCCACAGGCGGTCGGCGGGGGCGATGCGGCGGCCCAGGCGCTGGTCGGCGTGGAGCTGCCACAGGCGCCTGCGGTCGGCCAGGATTTCCTGGTTGGCGCGCAGGATCAGCGGCAGCACGGCCTGGAAGAACAGGCGCTTGCGCGTCGCGGTCTCGGGCACGGCGCCCATGTCCGGCGGCAGCGACACCAGATAGACGGGCGGCACCTGGGCGCGGCCTTCGCGGATGTGCTCCAGGTCGTAGTTCAGTTCGGCGAACCAGTCGTCGAGCGCCGTCACCGATTCCCTGGGCTGGCGCCGAAGCCCGGGCCGCCGCGGCGGATAGAGGTGGCCGTCGCCGGCCGCGTCGAGCGGTCCGGCCCGCGTGTCGTCGCCCTGCGGGGCGGCGGCGGTCATGTCCTGGGTCGGAACGGAGGCCAGCGGCGCGCGTTCGACGGCGAGATACCCGGCGGTGACCGCAGCCGAAAGGACGACCGCCATCACCGTGCGTTCGAGATGTTTGTTCATGGCGATGTCGAATCGGTCAGGGCCGTCTTCCGCACCTAGTCGCAGCAATGCCCAGGATGCTTGGATGGAAGAACGTTTCTGATTTTTAGGTAGGAGACCTTATCGCGAAGGCCGTCCCTGAGACCGATTGTCAAATTCTCCCTCAAGGATTCGACAAAGGCCCGGTCCGGGCGTCGATGCGCCGGTTGTGTCCGGGATGGGCTGTTCACCGTCCTCGTTGGCGCGCCTTATACCACCAATGCCTGGGGCCGCACCAAGAAATTTTATCCACCGGTTGGGGATGCCGGGTGGCGTTGCCGCGGACCCGCCGCCCGTTACATGACGGCCTGGACTTCCTTCACCTCGGGCACGTAGTAGCGCAGCATGTTCTCGATGCCGTGCTTCAGCGTCGCCGTCGACGACGGGCAGCCCGAGCACGCCCCCTGCATCCGCAGGTAGACGACGCCGTCCTCGAAGCCGTGATAGATGATGTCGCCGCCGTCCTGGGCCACCGCGGGGCGCACCCGGGTTTCCAGCAACTCCTTGATCTGGGTGACGATTTCCGTGTCGTCGGCGGACGCGGCCGAGCCGTCGGCGGCCGCCTCGGTGATCACCGGCAGGCCCTTGGTGAAGTGTTCCATGATGCCGCCCAGGATGCGCGGCTTCAGCGTGTCCCACTCCTTGTCCTCGGCCTTGGTCACGGTGATGAAGTCGTGGCCGAGGAACACGCCCGCCACGCCGTCGACGGCGAACAGCGCCTGGGCCAGGGGCGAACGGCCCGCCGTCTCCGCCTCGGCGAAGTTGGCGGTGCCTTCGGCCATCACCGTGCAGCCGGGCAGGAACTTCAGGGTCGCCGGATTCGGGGTGGTTTCCGTCTGAATGAACATGGGTCTAATTCTCCGCGTTGTCGGCCGCAGGGCCGCCATTCTCGTGTCGGTCCGGTTGCGGGCCGGGGCGGCCCGGAAACCGTCAAAGGAACCGTCAAATCATCCTGGCCCTAACATGGGGCCGAACGCGCCGCCGATCAAGCCCGGCACGGAGGGGTCGGGCATGTCCGGGGGCCGCTCAGGGCCTGAGGAAGCCGACGATGTCCTGGACCTCGGCCATGATCGGCGCGCTGAGGGCCCGCGCCTTCTCGGCGCCGCGCCGCAGCACGCCGTCGATATAGGCCGTATCGGCGGTCAGCCGGCGCATCTCCGCCGTGATGGGCTGCAGCCTGTCGACCATCAGGTCGGCCAGGTCCTGCTTGAAGCGGGAGAACTGGTGGCCGCCGTGGTCCCGGATGACCTGCTCCAGGTCCTGGCCGGCGAGTGCCGCGTAGATGCCCATCAGGTTGGCCGCCTCGGGCCGGCCCTCGAGCCCGTCCTTCGACGTCGGCAGGGGGTCCGGGTCGGTCTTGGCCTTGCGCACCTTGCGGGCGATGGCGTCGGCGTCGTCGGTGAGCGTGATGCGCGACTGGTCCGAGGGATCGGACTTGCTCATCTTCTTGGTGCCGTCGCGCAGCGACATGACCCGCGTCGCCGCGCCGAAGATGAGGGGCTCGACGACGGGGAAGAAGTCGACGCCGAAGTCGTTGTTGAATTTCTGCGCGATGTCGCGCGCCAGTTCCAGGTGCTGCTTCTGGTCGTCGCCCACGGGCACGTGCGTGCCCTTGTAGGCCAAAATATCGGCGGCCATCAGGTTGGGGTAGGCGAACAGGCCGACCGAGGCGTTCTCCTTGTTCTTGCCCGCCTTCTCCTTGAACTGGGTCATGCGGCTGAGCCAGCCCATGCGCGCGACGCAGTTGAAGATCCAGGCCAGTTCCGCATGGGCCGGAACCTGCGACTGGTTGAAGATGACGGACTTCTCGGCGTCGATGCCGGCGGCGATCATGGCCGCCGCGACCTCGCGGGTCGAGGCGCGCAGGGCCGCCGGTTCCTGCCACACGGTGATGGCGTGCAGGTCGACGACGCAGAACAGGCAGTCCTCGTAGTCCCGCTGCAGGTGCACCCAGTTGCGGATGGCGCCCAGGTAGTTGCCCAGGTGGAGGTTCCCTGTCGGCTGAACGCCGGAGAAGATGCGCCGCATGGTGGCCCCGTGTCGGTTGCTGGGTGGTCGGGCGGAAAGTCGCGCGCCGGTTATCGCGCCTCGGCCCGCATCGGTCAAGCCTTCGCCGGGCCGCGCCCGGCGGCAGGACCGGATCAGCGATCGAGGTCCCTGGCCCGCAGCATGGACCGGGCGTCCTTGAGCCCGGCGGCGCGCAGCGCCAGCGCGAAGGCGGCGAAGGCGGCGAGGCCGAGGACGACCAGGAGGGCGAGGCCCAGGACCTGCTCGCCCGTGTCGCCGGTCATCAGGGCGTCCAGGTTCCGGCGCGCGATTTCCAGCACGCCGACCATGCCCGCGGTGGCCAGCAGAATGCGGGGCAGCCGCGACCGCAGACGGGCGTCGAGCGCGAAGTGGCCGCGCCGCACCAGGACGGCGCCCAGCAGCAGGGTGTTGAGCCAGGCCGAGACGGAGGCCGCCAGCGCGATGCCGACATGGCCCAGCGGCTTCATGAGGACCACCATGAGAACGATGTTCACCAGCATCGCCGCGACGGCGACGCGCACCGGCGTCGACGTGTCCTCCCGCGCATAGAAGCCGGGGGCGAGCACGCGGATCAGGACATAGGCCGGCAGCCCCGTGGCATAGGCGAACAGCGCCGCCGCCGTGGCCGCCGTCGCGTCCGGGCCGAAGGCGCCGCGCTCGAACAGCACGCGGATGATCTCGTCCGGGATCACGAGGCAGGCGGCGGCGGCGGGCAGCGTCAGCAGCAGCGCGAATTCGAGGCCCCGGTTCTGGCTGTTCATGGCCGAGACGGCCTCGCCCGCCTTGAGCTGCCGCGCCAGAAGCGGCAGCAGCGCCGTGCCGACGGCGATGCCGACGACGCCGAGCGGCAACTGCGTCACCCGGTCCGCGTAGTAAAGGTACGACACCGCGCCGTCGGACACGTAGGTCGCGAGGATCGTGCCGATCAGCAGGTTGACCTGATAGAGCGACGCGCCGAACACCACGGGCAGGATGCGCCTGATCAGGAGCGCCACCTTCTCGGTCCAGCGCGGCCGGACAAGGCGCAGCGGAAAGCCGTGCGCCCGGCAGAACCAGGCGAGCCAGGCGAACTGCGCCACGCCGGCCCAGAACACGCCCCAGGCGAGCGCATGGCCCGGCGTCTCCATGCGGTGGGCGAAGCCGAGCAAGGCGGCGATGAGGACCAGGTTCAGCAGCACCGGCGCGGCCGCCGCGGCGGCGAACCTGCCGAGCGAGTTCAGGATCCCCGACTGCAGCGACACCAGCGAGATGAACAGGAGATAGGGAAAGGCGATGCGCGACAGGTCCGTCGCCAGGTCCATCTTGCCGGGCACGGCCTGGAACCCGCCGGCCAGCACCACCATGGCCCAGGGCATGACGATCTCCATGGCCGCGACGAAGACGACGAGCGCCAGGGCGAGAACGGCGAAGGCCTGGTCGGCGAACTGGCGCGCCCGCGCGCGGGCCGCCTCGCGGGCCCTGTCGTCGCCGCCGCCGTCGCCTTCCAGTTCGCGGGCGAACAGCGGCACGAAGGCGGCGGCGAAGGCGCCCTCGGCGAACAGCCGGCGGAACAGGTTGGGGAACCGGAAGGCGACCACGAAGGCGTCGGCGACCATGCCGGCGCCCAGGAAGTTGGCGATCAGCATGTCGCGGACGAAGCCGAACACGCGGCTCAGCAGCGTGAAGCCGCCGACGGTGGCGATGGCCTTCAACAGGTTCATGGGTTTCGCTGGTACGCCGCGATCGGGGCGATGACAAGGTTTTTAGGGTTCCTCGACGCGGCGAATGGCATTTGGTACCGGCAATTGCGGATACCAAGTTGATCCCACTTCCTCTGTGCGCTCTGTGCCCTCTCTGTGCTCTCTGTGTCGAATTAGTCGGTTGTTCCCGGAAAGGCTTGTGCGTGGATTGTCTTGGTAATGGGACACAGAGGGCACGGAGAACCCACAGAGCACGCAGAGAGAGAAGGAATGATCGACGACTCCCGAGGCAATTCCACACGAAACGTCGAAGAGTCGCTTTTAGGCAGCCCCCGGCGGAGCGGCCCCCGGCGCGCCTATTCCGCGGCGGCCGCGGACTTGCCGGCCTTGCCCTTGGCGGCGGGCTTGGCCTTGGCGCCGTTCCTGGCGGGCGGTTTGGGTTTCGCCGCCTTGGCCCCCCTGGCGGCGGGCTTCGCCGTCTTCCTGCCGCCGATGCGTTCCAGCAGGCTGGTCTCGATGGATTTCAGCTTGTCGGGATGGCGCACCTTGAGGCCGAAGATGTCCTTCACGTAGAACACGTCGACCACGCGCTCGCCGTAGGTGGTGATCTGGGCAGAGGCGATCTGCAGGCCTTCCTGGGTCAGCACCGAGGTGACGTCGTACAGGAAGCCCGGCCGGTCGTGGCCGTTGATCTCGATCACCGTGTAGGTGTTGGACGCCTGGTTGTCGATGATGACGCGCGGCGACACGGCGAAGGCGCGCGACTTGTCGGGGAATGCGGCGTCGGGCTCCTTCGTCAGTTCGCGCGCCGGGTCGCGCTTGCCGCGCAGCGCGTCCTCGATGCGCTGGGCCATACGGCCCATCTGGCCCTTCTCGTCGATCGCCTTGCCGCCCGCGTCGTGGACCCAGAAGGTATCGAGCGCCATGCCGTTGGTCAGCGTCGCGATCCTGGCGTCCAGCACCGACACGCCGGCCAGCGACAGGGCGCCCGCGATGTTGGCGAACAGGCCCGGATGGTCGGCCGTGTAGACGGTGATCTCGTTGGCGGCGCGGGCCTTGTCCACGGTCATGTCGATGGTCAGGTCGCGCTTTTCCCGTTCCGCCTTGCGCACCAGTTCCGCCTGGCGCACCTGGGCCGCCGTGTCGGCCGACAGCCAGTAGGTGTCGGTGCCGCGGGCGATATGCTCCTCCAGGTCCTTGGCGGGCCACTTCTTCCTGGCCAGCGCCTCCGTCAGCGCGGTCTTGGCGCGTTCGACCCGCGTCTTGCGGCGCCCGCCCACAGCGTCGCCGGTCAGCACCGCCTTGGCCTGCCAGTACAGCTCGCGCAGCAGCCCGGCCTTCCAGTTGTTCCACACGTTGGGCCCGACCGCGCGGATGTCGGCGACCGTGAGCACCAGCAGCAGGCGCAGGCGTTCCGGCGACTGCACCAGGTCGCAGAAGTCCTGGATCGTCTTGGGGTCGTCCAGGTCGCGCTTGAAGGCCGTCGCCGACATCAGCAGGTG
>PFFW01000002.1 GCA_002781745.1 Rhodospirillales bacterium CG15_BIG_FIL_POST_REV_8_21_14_020_66_15 | reverse complement strand
ACATGCAGAACGTGGTCGACAAGATCAAGTCGACGGGCAACGGGCGGGTCATGGTCTGCGAGCGGGGCGCGAGCTTCGGCTACAACACCCTGGTCTCCGACATGCGCGCCCTGCCGGTGCTGGCGAAGACGGGCTGCCCCGTGGTGTTCGACGCCACCCATTCCGTGCAGCAGCCGGGCGGCCAGGGAACGAAGTCGGGCGGCCAGCGGGAGTTCGCGCCCGTGCTGGCGCGCGCCGCCGTCGCCGTGGGCGTCGCCGCCCTGTTCATGGAGACCCACCAGGACCCGGACAACGCACCCTCGGACGGGCCCAACATGATAAACCTGACTGATATGCCGGCCGTGCTGGAAACCCTGGTCCAGTTCGACAGGATCGCCAAGGACCGGCCCGTTTCCCTGTAGCGGCCGGCAAGAAACCCCCTACCGACCGGAGAGTATTGATGACCGCCATCGTCGATGTGTTCGCCCGAGAAATCCTCGATTCCCGAGGCAATCCCACCGTGGAAGTGGACGTGACCCTGGAGACCGGCGTGCTCGGCCGCGCCGCCGTGCCGTCGGGCGCGTCGACCGGCGCCCACGAGGCGGTGGAGTTGCGCGACGGCGACGATGCGCGCTACCTGGGCAAGGGTGTCCTGGCCGCCGTCGAGGCCGTGAACGGCGAGATTTCCGACGTGCTCGCAGGCGTCGACGTGGAGGACCAGCTATTCATCGACCACGCCATGATCGAACTGGACGGAACGCCCAACAAGGCGCGTCTCGGCGCCAACGCCATCCTCGGCGTCAGCCTGGCCGCCGCCAAGGCGGCGGCGGAAGAGGCAGGCCTGCCGCTCTATCGCTACGTCGGCGGCGCGTTCGCCCGCGACCTGCCGGTGCCCATGATGAACATCATCAACGGCGGCGCGCATGCGGACAACCCCATCGATTTCCAGGAATTCATGATCATGCCCGTGGGCGCCGACAACTTCCCCGACGCGTTGCGCATGGGGGCGGAGGTCTTCCACACCCTGAAGAAGGGCCTGGCCAAGGCCGGACACGCCACCAACGTGGGCGACGAGGGCGGCTTCGCGCCGAACCTGAAAAGCGCGGAGGATGCCCTCGACTTCATCATGAAGGCCGTTTCCGACGCCGGCTACACGCCGGGCGAGGACGTGGTCCTGGCCCTCGACAGCGCCTCCACGGAATTTTACCGCGGCGGCCAATACGTCATGGAAGGGGTCGGCAGGACGCTGGGCGCCGACGAGATGGTGCGCGTCTACCAGGACCTCTGCGCCAACTACCCCATCAAGTCCATCGAGGACGGCATGGCCGAAGACGACTGGGACGGCTGGAAGGCCCTGACCGACGCGATCGGCGATAAGGTGCAGCTGGTCGGCGACGACCTGTTCGTCACCAACCCGGTGCGCCTGGCCGACGGCATCGCCAAGGGCGTCGCCAATTCGATCCTCATCAAGGTCAACCAGATCGGAACGCTGTCGGAAACCCTGCAGACCGTCGAGATGGCGCACAAGGCGGGTTATACCTCGGTCATCTCGCACCGCTCGGGCGAAACCGAGGACACCACCATCGCCGACATCGCCGTCGCCACCAATGCGGGCCAGATCAAGACGGGCTCGCTGTCGCGCTCGGACCGGCTCGCCAAGTACAACCAGCTTCTGCGCATCAACGAGGACCTGGGCCCGACGGCGCGTTTCGGCGGCCGCAGCCTGTTCAAATAGGACGCGTTAACCATTTCGGTTTTTCAAAGTATTGGAAAACAAAGGGTTTTTTCGACTCCTAACCGAAAATTAACCATCACCTCCTAAAGTTCCCCATGCCGATTCGCGGAACCGGCATGGGGAACACTTGGGAACGAAAACGATGGCGACGCGCTTTGCCTCACTGAAGAAGAAACTGGCCGGGGCCCTGGGGCCGTCCCTTGGCGTCCTGGCCTGCGCCTATTTCGCCTACCACGCGGTGCACGGCGAGCGGGGCGTGACCTCCCTGGTGCTGCTGCAGGACAAGGTGGCCGAGGCCGAGATCCTCGCCGACGACCTGAAAGCGCAGCGCGAGGAGTGGGAGCACCGGGTCGAACTTCTGAGCCCGCAGGCCCTCGACCTCGACATGCTCGAGGAACGCGCCCGCCTCATGCTGAACGTCGGCTTCGAACGCGACTACGTGATCTTCCTCGGCCGGAAGGGGAACTGAGCCATGGACTCGCTTGCGGAAACCCTGCGCCCGCCTTATTACGCGGCGGTGGTCTCGCCCCTTGGCAGCGACGTCGACCCCGACGGTCGCCTGGCCATCGACCAACTCATTTCACTTGCTCCCAGGCAAGACGGGTTTCTCGGCCTTGAGACCGGGCGCCTCGACGACGGCCGCGGCGCCGCCGTTTGCTATTGGGAGACCGCGGCGGCGATCCAGGGCTGGAAGGCCCGCGTGCTGTCCCAGTTGGTTCACGACCTGGACCTCCGCAACCGCAGGTTGGAAGACGCCTGCGTCATCAAGGTCACGCGCGTCGTCAAGCGCCTGTTCGGCCGCAAGACGCCGCTCGCCGTGGAGATCATGAGTCTGGCGACCGACCCGGCCCGGCAGGTTGGGTATTGGAGCGCGGCGTGATGGCCGCCCCGGCGCCGGCCGCCGCCGCGGCGCGGCCCGTTACCCCCTCCCTGTTCCCACTTGAACCGGGGGCGGCACAGGCACCCACCTATTTCGCCGTACTGTTCATCGATCCCATGGACGGCGACGCGCCGGCCGTATGGTCGGCGGCGCTCCGCATGCTGGCGACGCTTGCCGAGGAAATCCCGGGTTACCTGGGCTACGAAGTCCGGGAAATGGAGGGCGGGCGCGAATACGCCGTCACGCATTGGGAATCGCCCGCGCACATCCGGCAATGGAAGCGGGCCTGCGCCCTGGTGATCGGCGACACCGGCCTGTTGTCCCGCGTCTACGGGCGCGAAGGCTGCCTGTGGCCGTGGCTGGAATCGGGCCGGCAGGCTTGATGCGATGGCGGAACGATATTGAATTAACTGTTATTCAATTAATAATATAACAGCACCGCTGACCTATATTGTTTTTCCGTCATATTTTCAGATATGATCCTGCCCAAGCGGCGGACAGCGCCGCCCCTGGGAGGCGACGACCGACAAGGCGACACCTTTGGCGCCCCTGGGGACGTGAACAGGCAGCCAAGGGAGGTCCAATGGCCCGGTCACCCAAGACGGCGGCGAAATCCAAAGCGCCCGCCAAACCGTCCGCCGCGAAAGCCGCGAAATCGGGTCCCACGCCCGACCAACTCAAGCAGTACTACCGCGACATGCTGGTCATCCGCCGCTTCGAGGAGAAGGCGGGGCAGCTCTACGGCATGGGCCTGATCGGCGGCTTTTGCCACCTCTACATCGGCCAGGAGGCGGTCGTCGTCGGCATGCAGGCGGCGGCCCAGCCGCAGGACACGGTGATCACCAGCTACCGCGACCACGGCCACATGCTGGCCTGCGGCATGGACCCCAAGGGCGTCATGGCCGAACTGACGGGCCGGCGCGGCGGCTATTCCAAGGGCAAGGGCGGGTCCATGCACATGTTCTCGCGCGAAAAGAACTTCTTCGGCGGCCACGGCATCGTCGGCGCCCAGGTGCCGCTCGGCACGGGCCTTGCCTTCGCCCACAAGTACAAGGGCGACGGCGGCGTCTGCATGGTCTATTTCGGCGACGGCGCCATCAACCAGGGCCAGGTCTACGAAAGCTTCAACATGGCGGCGATCTGGAACCTGCCGGTGATCTACGTGATCGAGAACAACAAGTACGGCATGGGCACCTCCATCGAGCGCACCTCCAAGACCCCGGACCTGCACACCCGCGGCCTGGCCCACGGGATCGAGGGCGTGCCCGTCGACGGCATGGACGTGATCGCGGTGCACGCCGCGGCAGAAAAGGCGCTGAAACAGTGCCGCGACGGCAAGGGGCCGGTGATCCTGGAGATGAAGACCTATCGCTACCGCGGGCATTCCATGTCCGATCCGGCCAAGTACCGCACCAAGGAGGAAGTCCAGAAGGTGCGTCGGGAACACGATCCCATCGACACCCTCGCCCACAAGCTTCTCGAGGCCAAGATTCTCACCGAGGACGAACTGAAGGTCATCGACAGGGAGGTGAAGGCCATGGCCAACGAGGCCGCCGAGTTCGCGCAGCAGAGCCCGGAACCGGACGCGTCCGAATTGTGGACCGACGTCCTGCTGGAAGCCTGATCGAAAACGTCCGCACGAAGGGAACATCTGGACATGGCTACGCAAGTACTTCTGCCGGCGCTTTCTCCGACCATGACCGAGGGCAAGATCGCCAGGTGGCTGAAACGGGAAGGGGACGCCGTCGCCAGCGGCGACGTCCTTCTTGAAATCGAAACGGACAAGGCGACCATGGAGGTCGAGGCCGTGGAGGAGGGCATCCTCGGCAAGATCCTGGTATCCGAAGGGACCGACGGCGTCGCCGTCAACACGCCCATCGCCGTGATCGTCGAGGACGGCGAGGACGTGACGGCAGCGGACAGCGCGCCTGCCGCCGCCGCGCCGGCCCCCAAGGCGGAAGCGCCGGCCCCGGCCGCACCCTCACCCGCGTCGGCGGCGGCCCCTGCCGCGTCACCCGTCGCGGCCGAGCCGGAGTATGCAGGAACATTCAAAACCATGACCGTGCGCGAGGCGCTCAACGCCGCGCTGGCGGAGGAAATGCGCCGCGACGAAAGCGTGTTCCTGATGGGCGAGGAAGTGGCCCAGTACCAGGGCGCCTACAAGATCTCGCAGGGCCTGCTTGACGAATTCGGCGACAAGCGCGTGATCGATACGCCGATCACGGAGCAGGGATTCGCCGGGCTGGGCGTCGGCGCCGCCTTCCTGGAACTGCGGCCGGTCGTCGAGTTCATGACCTTCAACTTCGCCATGCAGGCCATCGACCAGATCATCAATTCGGCCGCCAAGACGCGCTACATGTCGGGCGGCCAGATGGGCTGCCCGATCGTGTTCCGCGGCCCCAACGGGGCGGCGGCCCGCGTCGGCGCGCAGCATTCCCAGTGCTACGCCTCGTGGTATGCCCATTGCCCGGGCCTCAAGGTCGTCGCCCCGTGGTCGGCGGCGGATGCCAAGGGCCTGCTGAAATCGGCGATCCGCGATCCCAACCCGGTGATCTTCCTGGAAAACGAAATTCTCTACGGCCAAAGCTTCGAAGTGCCGGACGACGAGAACTGGACCCTGCCCATCGGCAAGGCCAAGGTCGAGCGTCCGGGCAAGGACGTGACCCTGGTCGGCTATTCCATCGCCGTCGGCATCTGCATGGAGGCGGCGGCCAAGCTGGCCGAGGAGGGCATCGACGCCGAGGTCATCAATCTTCGGTCGGTCAGGCCCATCGACGTGGAAACCCTGGTCGCCTCGGTCAAGAAGACCAACCGCATCGTCTCCGTGGGCGAGGGCTGGCCGACCTGCGGCATCGGCGCGGAAATCACCCAGCTCATGGTCGAGCACGCCTTCGACCACCTGGACGCGCCGCCCGTGCGCGTGGCCGGCGCCGACGTGCCCATGCCCTATGCCGCCAACCTGGAGGCCCTGGCCCTGCCCAAGGCGCCCAACGTTGTCGAGGCGGCGAAGTCCGTCCTCTACGTCTGAGCGCGGGAAGGGAGGACGACATGCCGATCAATATCCTGATGCCGGCCCTGAGCCCGACCATGACCGAGGGCACCCTGGCCAAGTGGCACAAGAAGGAAGGCGACGCCGTGGAAGCCGGCGACGTCATCGCCGAGATCGAAACCGACAAGGCGACCATGGAGGTCGAGGCCGTGGAGGAGGGCGTACTCGGCAGGATCGTGGTGCCGGAAGGCACCGCCGACGTGGCCGTCAACTCGGTCATCGCGCTGCTGCTGGAGGAGGGCGAGGACACCTCGGCCCTCGACGGCGCCGACACGTCGGGCGGGCGCGCGCCGGCCCTTGCCGCCGAACCGGCCAAACCCGAACCTGCCGCCGCCGCTCCCGCGCCGACGCCCACGCCTCAGCCGAAGCCGGCCGGCGAACGCCTGTTCGCCAGCCCGCTCGCCAGACGCATCGCCGGGCAGCAGGGCCTCGACCTCGCCGCGATCGCCGGTTCCGGCCCGCGTGGCCGCGTCGTCAAGCGCGACGTCGAGGCGGCGCTCGCCGCCGGCACGGGCAAGGCGGTCCCCGCGGCGAAAACCGCCGCAGGCCCTGCCACGGCTCCCGCCGCCGCTCCGGCGCCCGCCGTCGGCGATCCCGTGTTCGCCAACATGCCGGAATTCGAGGCCGTTCCCAACTCGTCGATGCGCAAGATCATCGCCACGCGCCTGACCGCCTCGGCCCGCGACATCCCGCATTTCAATCTCCAGGCCGACGTGGAGATCGACAGGCTGCTGGCCGCGCGCAAGGACCTGAACGGCCGCGATGGGGCGGACTACAAGATCTCCGTCAACGACTTCGTCATCAAGGCCGTGGCGGTCGCGCTGCGCCGCTGCCCCGACGTGAACGCGGCCTACACCGACGACGCCATCCTCAGGTTCAAGCGCGCCGACGTGTCCGTCGCCGTCGCCGTCGAGGGCGGCCTGATCACACCGATCATCAAGGACGCGGGGTCGCTCGGCCTCGCCGCGATCTCGGAGAAGGCCAAGGAACTGGCCGCCAAGGCGCGCGACGGCAAGCTGGCGCCCGAGGAATTCCAGGGCGGCACCTTCACCATCTCCAACCTGGGCATGTTCGGGGTCAAGTCCTTCAACTCGATCATCAATCCGCCGCAGGGCGGCATCCTGTCCGTGGGCGCGGGCGAACAGCGCCCGGTCGTGAAGAACGGGGCGCTCGCCGTCGCCACGGTGATGTCGCTGACCCTGGCGGTCGATCACCGTTGCATCGACGGCGCCACGGCGGCCCAATTCATGAAGGAACTGAAGGCGATCCTCGAGGATCCCATTCAGTTGCTGCTGTAGGGGAGCCGGCAAGATGGCGGATACTTCCTTCGACATCCTGATCATCGGCGGCGGGCCGGGCGGCTACGTCGCCGCCATCCGCGCTGCGCAACTGGGCTTCAAGACCTGCGTGGTCGAGAAGCGGCACCTGGGCGGCATCTGCCTCAACTGGGGTTGCATCCCGACCAAGGCGCTTTTGCGCTCGGCGGAAATCTACCACTACATGCAACACGCCGACGCCTACGGCCTGAGCGCCAAGGACGTCGCCTTCGACATCGAGAAGGTCATCGGCCGTTCGCGCGCCGTCTCGAAGCAGCTCAACGGCGGCGTCGGGCATCTGCTGAAGAAGAACAAGGTCACGGTGATCGACGGGACGGGCAAGCTGAAGGGCGGCGGCAAGATTTCCGTGACGGACAAGGACGGCAAGGCCCTGCCGGACCTGACCGCCAAGCACATCATCATCGCCACCGGCGCGCGGCCGCGCGCCCTGCCGGGGCTGGAAGCCGACGGCAAGCTGGTCTGGACCTATTTCGAGGCGCTCAAGCCCGACATCTTCCCGAAAAAGCTGCTGGTCATCGGCTCCGGCGCCATCGGCATCGAATTCGCGAGCTTCTATCACACGCTGGGCGCCGACGTGACCGTGGTCGAGGTCATGACCCAGATCATGCCCGTCGAGGACGCCGAGATTTCCGCCGTCGCGCGCAAGCAGATGGAAAAATCGGGACTCAAGATCATGACTGAGGCCAAGGTTACGAAGCTGGCCAAGGGCGCCAACAGCGTCACCTGCACGGTCGAAACCAAGGACGGCAAGACCCAGGAAATCACCGTCGACCGGGTCATCTCGGCCGTCGGCGTGCAGGGCAACGTCGAGGGCATCGGGCTCGAGAACACCAAGGTCAAGACGGACCGGGGCTGCATCGTGATCGACGGCTACGGCCGCACGGACGAGCCCGGCGTCTACGCCATCGGCGACGTCGCCGGGCCGCCCATGCTGGCCCACAAGGCCGAGCACGAGGGCGTCATCTGCGTCGAGAAGATCAAGGGCCTGCCGGGCGTCCATCCCATAGACAAGAACCACATTCCCGGCTGCACCTACTGTCATCCGCAGGTCGCCAGCGTCGGCCTGACCGAGGCGAAAGCGAAGGAGCAGGGGTATCAGGTGAAGGTCGGACGCTTCCCCTTCCTCGGCAACGGCAAGGCCATCGCCCTGGGCGAGCCCGACGGCCTGGTCAAGACCGTGTTCGACGCCAAGACCGGGCAGTTGCTGGGCGCGCATATGGTCGGCGCCGAGGTGACCGAACTGATCCAGGGGTTCGTCATCGCCATGGGCCTGGAAACCACCGAGGAAGACCTCATGCACACGGTGTTCCCGCACCCGACCTTGTCGGAAATGATGCATGAATCCGTCCTTGACGCTTATGGGCGGGTGATCCACTTCTAAACAAACCCCGAGCGGTCGCGGCAGTGGCCGCGACGACGGTTTGTTTGAAATCAAAAGAGTTCCCATGAGCGAGAACGTCCGCCCGCTGCGCCATCCGGAAAAGGCCAGGAAACCGGAAAACCCCCACCAGAAGAAACCTGCGTGGATCCGGGTCAAGGCGCCGACATCGCCGGAGTACGGCGAAACCCGCAAGCTGATGCGCGAGTTGAACCTGAACACGGTCTGCGAGGAGGCGGCCTGCCCCAACATCGGCGAGTGCTGGGCCGTCAAGCACGCCACGGTGATGATCCTGGGCGACATCTGCACCCGCGCCTGTGCCTTCTGCAACGTGGCGACGGGCAAGCCGGGCGCGGTCGATCCCCTGGAGCCGGAAAACCTGGCCATCGCCGCCGGGCGCATGGGCATGAAGCATCTGGTCATCACCTCGGTCGACCGCGACGATCTGGCCGACGGCGGGGCGGGGCAGTTCGTGAAGTGCATCGAGCGCCTGCGCGAAACCGCGCCCGCGACGACCATCGAGATCCTGACCCCCGATTTCCGCGACAAGCCCGGCGCCCTGGAAGCCGTCGTCCTGGCGAAACCGGACGTCTTCAACCACAACCTGGAAACCGTGCCGCGCCTCTATCCCTCCATCCGCCCGGGGGCGCGCTATTTCCATTCGCTGAAGCTGCTCGACCGCGCCAAGGACCTGGACCCGGAGATATTCACCAAGTCCGGCATCATGGTCGGCCTGGGCGAGACGCGTTCCGAGGTGTTGCAGGTGATGGACGACCTGCGCTCCGCCCGCGTCGATTTCCTGACCATCGGCCAGTATCTGGCGCCGACCACCCGCCACGCGCCCGTCGATCGCTTCGTGACGCCGGACGAATTCGCCGAATACAAGCGCCTGGCCGAGGCCAAGGGCTTCCTGCTGGTATCGGCGTCGCCGCTGACTCGCTCGTCCCACCACGCGGGCGAGGACTTCGCCAAGCTGCAGGCCGCCCGACAGGCGGGCCGGGCGTAGGACGAGGGCCGGCGTCCGCCATGCCCACCCATGCGGAAACCCGCCGGCTGCCTTACCGGGCGGACCAGATGTTCGATCTGGTCGCCGACGTGGCGCGCTATCCCGAGTTCCTGCCCTGGTGCCAGGCGATCCGCATCCGCGAGCGTTCGGACAACCTGCTGATCTCCGACATGGTCATCGGCTTCAAGATTTTTCGCGAGAAGTTCACGACCCGCACGGCGTTTGACCGGAAGGCCAGGCGGATCGACGTCGCCTACCTCAATGGCCCCTTCAAGCATTTGAAAAACCATTGGATTTTCATTCCGACCGAGGACGGACGGTCTTGCGACGTCGACTTCTACGTGGATTTCGAGTTCAGATCGAAGCTGCTGCAATCGGCCATCGCCGTGGTCTTCAACGAGGCCGTGATGAAGATGGTCAATGCCTTCGAAAGCCGCGCCGCCGAGCTTTACGGCATGCCGTCGCCGAATGGCGCGGGCAAGGCCGCCGTCTGAATTCCGAGAACTACCGTTCCGTGTCGCGAAGGTCCCGCTGGGCCTTTCCGATCCACGCCTGCCATCCGCCGTGGAGGGCCTCGGCACAGTTGGACTTTGGGACTCCGCGCCTATGGTCCGAGACCCGCACGGTCGCCCGCGTGACCACGTTGCCGCCCAAGGCGCTGTCGAAGCGGTCGTGGACGAAGGCGTTCACGGCCTCGCCGTCCGGAGCGACCGTCGCCGGGGCGGGCCGGAGCCTGGGGCCCAGGTCGCTGAGGATCGAAGCCTTCAGGCGGGGCATCAGCTTGCAGACGCGTTGGCGGTCGCGTTGGTGGCGCACGATCATCTCCACCGATACGAAGACCAGATCGTCCTGCTTGGAGCCGGTAAGACTGTATCCCCTCCGGTCCAGGGGCACCGGGTCCGTCACAACGGTTCTCATTTCAAGCGGCGCCGGTTCTTCGGTCTCCGGCTGCGCATCCGGGCCCAGGGACAGCGGGCCCGAATTGGTCAGCAACCCGGCGACCGCAACGGCCGTCAACGAGGTGCCGGTCGCGCCGACCGCAATCAACAGGCTTTTCCCAAAGCTCACGGACGACTCCCATTTTGAACGGGGTCGCCAACCGGAAGTTCGGGGTGCCGGTCGGATGATCTGCAAGCCGGCGCACCGCCGTGCCTGCGTTCACGCGGTTTTGCCGACGCCTCGGCGCAACCGGCAAAACCTTATTGTTTGTAGGGACTTGCAGGGCCCTCTTTCAGGCCGAGTGTAACCCGTTCCGAAGTTTTGGGCAATTCGGCAGGACGCGGGCCGTCACTCGACCAGCGCCAGCAGAAGCTCCAACGCCCGTTTCACGGTCGCCCCGCGCACCGCCGCGCGGTCGCCCTCGAACACATGGCGTTCATGGACGACCTTGCACCCGTGGCGGGCCGCCGCCAGGTGCACCAGCCCGACGGGCTTGCCCTCCTTGGCGCCGCCCGGCCCGGCGATGCCCGTCACGGCGACGGCGCAGTCCACGGGCGCGTGGGTCAGCACGCCCCCGGCCATGGCGCGGGCGGTCTCCTCCGAGACGGCGCCGTGATCGCGCAGGATCCGCCCGTCCACGTCGAGAAGGTCGGTTTTGGAGTCGTTGGAATAGGTGACGAAGCCGCGGTCCAGCACGTGCGACGAACCGGACACGCCGGTCAGCGCCCCCGCGATCAGGCCGCCGGTGCAGCTTTCCGCCGTGCCCAGGGTCAGACCCTTGTCCCGATAGGTGTCGATTACCCGGCGGGCCAGGGCCTCGATGTCGTCGCTCATGGGGATCAGGCTCCTCGGCTCATCACGTAACCTATTCCATAAACCAGGGCCGCCGCATAGCCCCCGGCGATGAGATCGTCCAGCATCACACCCCAGGCCCCGCCGACCCGGCGGTCGGCCCAGCTCGCGGGCCAGGGCTTCCAGATGTCGAACAGCCGGAAGGCAAGGAAGCCGGCTGCGAACAGCACGGGGTCCGGGCCCGCCGGCAGGAGGGCGAGCCACTGCCCGGCGACCTCGTCGATCACGACGAAGGATGGGTCCTTGGCCTCCGCGCGCCGCAGCACCGCCGCGGTGGCCAGGG
>PFFW01000059.1 GCA_002781745.1 Rhodospirillales bacterium CG15_BIG_FIL_POST_REV_8_21_14_020_66_15 | reverse complement strand
CGCCCTATCAGGCATACTGAGCGCCGCTTTCGTGGCTTGGTGCGCCGTCTGGGCCGCGCCCGCGACGGCGCAGGCCCCCGCCCCCGCGGGCCCCGGACAGGTCCGGGTCCAGGGCGAGGAACTGCAGACACCCGTCGCCCCGCGGGTGCCGACCCTCGGCCGGCTCACCAATTACCGCGACGAAATGCGCCGGCTGGTCAGCAACATCGCCAGCTTCGCCCGCCAGAGAAACCCGGGCTTCGTGGTCATCACCCACAACGGCATGGAACTCCTCGAAAAACGCGACGAGGTCGACCAACGGAAGGTCTTTCCCGCCCGCGCCTACATGCTGTCCATCGACGCGATCCTGCAGGACGGTATGTTTTACGGCTACGAGACCTTCGGCCAGCCCACTTCCAAGGAGCAGAAGGAGAAGTTCGCCCATCTGGTCGACGTCGCCAAGCGCAACCGGGTCAGCCTGCTGACCATGGATTTCGCCCGCGATCCGAAGAAGGTCGACGAAATTCTGAGCGCCGGCAGAAAACAGGGGTTCCTGCCTTTCGTCGCCCACAAGGAACTGTCGATCATGAACAGCCTGCCGCCCTATCCGTCCAGGCCGTTCCGCGAGAATTCCAACAACGTTCTGTCCATGCCGAGCGCGCACAACTTCCTCTACCTGCGCGACACCACGGCCTTCGGACTCGAGGAGGAATTCGCGCTGAAAATCCACGACACCAACTACGACATGATCATCGTCGACGTGTTCCACGGCCGGAAACCGTTTTCGAAACGCGCCATCGAAACCATGAAATACAAGAAGCTGGGTGCGAAGCGCCTGGTTCTGGCGCGCATGGACGTGGGTACGGCGGCAACCTACCGCTACTACTGGAAGGCGGGCTGGCAGTCCGGGTCGCCGCGCTGGATCACGGCCCCTTATCCGACGGATCCGGACCGCTTTTTCGTCGAATACTGGCGTCCCGAATGGCACAATATCCTTTACGGAGATGCCAAGTCCTTCACCTTCGGCCTGCTGGCCCAGGGCTATGACGGCGTGGTCATCGAGACTGTCGAGGCCTACCGCTATTTCGAATCGGACGGCCAGGACATGGCGTCCTTCAAATAGCCGTGGTCGCGGGAGGCGGGCGGCCCATGCTGACCAGGACGGATAGCTACGACGAACTCTACAATTCCTTTGCCTGGGACATCCCCGCACGTTTCAACATGGGCGTGGACGTCTGCGACAAGCACGCGGCACGAAACCCTGAAGCGCCCGCGCTGATCGTTACCTCGGCGGACGGCGACCTGGTGACCTACAGCTTCGGCGCCATTCGCGCCCTGTCGAACCAGGCCGCCAATCTGTTCACGGCCCATGGCCTGGCGCCGGGCGACCGCATCAGCGTGCTGCTGCCCCAGTCGGTCGAGGCGGCGTTGACCCATGTCGCGGCGTGGAAGGCGGGTCTGATCTCGGTCCCGCTCTTCACGCTGTTCGGCGAGGACGCCCTGAAGTTCCGCCTGGCCGATTCCGGCAGCGCCGCCGTGGTCACGGACCTGGCCAACCACCGGAAGATCGCGGCCCTGGCGGACGCCCTGCCCGGCTTGAAACGCGTCTACGTCATCGACGCGGGCGGCAACGGCGAAGGCTTCACGGATTTCTGGGGGGCCATGGGCCGGGCGTCGGACGCCTTCACCCCCGTCGCCACGGCCGCCGACGACCCTGGCCTGATCGTCTATACCTCGGGCACCACGGGCAATCCCAAGGGGGCGCTGCACGCCCACCGCACGCTGCTGGGTCACCTGCCGGCGGCAGAGATGTTCCACAACTTCCTGGGCCGGCCCGGCGACCTCATGTGGACGCCCGCCGACTGGGCCTGGATCGGCGGCCTGATGAACACGCTCATGTGCGCATGGCACCACGGCGTGCCCGTGGTCGCCTACCGCGCCCGCAAGTACGACCCCGAAGAAGCGCTGGCGCTCATGGCGCGCCTTGGCGTGCGCAACACCTTCATGCCGCCCACGGCGCTGCGCCTCATGAGCAAGATCCCGGACATCCGGACGCGCCACGACCTCAAGCTGCGGTCCGTCGCCTCGGCCGGCGAGGCCGTGGGGGCCGAACTGTTCCGCTGGGGACACGAGGCCCTGGGCCTCGCCATCAACGAGTTCTACGGTCAGACGGAGTGCAACATCGTCGTCTCCAACTGCGCCGAGATCATGGAGGTCCGGCCCGGGTCCATGGGCCGGCCGGCGCCGGGCCACGTAGTCGACATCATCGACGCCGACGGCAACATCCTGCCGCCCGGGCGCGAGGGCGACATCGCCTGCCGCGCGCCGGATCCGGTCATGCTGTTGGAGTACTGGAACAATCCCGAGGCCACCAAGGCTAACATGCGGGGCGATTGGTGGCTCATGGGCGACACGGGCTACCGGGACGAGGAAGGCTATCTATGGTTCGTCGGGCGCGGCGACGACGTCATCACCTCGGCCGGCTACCGTATCGGTCCGGGCGAGATCGAGGACTGCCTGAGCCATCACCCAGCCGTACAGTTGGCGGCGGTGGTCGGCGTGCCCGATCCGGTGCGCACCGAGGCCGTCAAGGCCTTCGTCGTGCTGGCGCCCGGCCACAACGGCGGAGCGGAGACCGAACAGGCCATCCGCGATTTCGTGAAGACGCGCCTGTCGTCCCACGAATACCCGCGGATGATCGAATTCGTCGACGAATTGCCCATGACGGCGACCGGAAAGATCAAGCGCAAGGAACTGCGCGACGCCGAGATCGCTAAACAGCGGGACGCGTAAGCCCCCGGATCACCAAATTTCCTGCCCTACGGGTACCCCGCGGCAGGGCGTCAGGACGCCTGGTCCACCCACTGGATGACGAAGCCGTCATCGGGAGGGAAGCGCTCGGCGATCATTTCCCGCGCCGCATCCTCGTCCTTGGCGACCACATCGTGTACCTGGGCGTCGGCCCAGTTGTCGTCGTAGAAACTGTGGGATTGGTTGTCCTTCACAAGCGACCGAACGTCCTTGTTGTAGATGGCAACCTCGAAGACCTTGTCGCCGTCCTTGGTCGGGTGTCTCATCCGACAGCCCCTTTTTCCCCGCCGCCTTCCGGATTTCGCTTCCTCCGGGCCCCGCCGCGTCCGCATCCGAAAGAAAAACGCAAGCAGCGGGAAGTCGTTTGTTATGGTTATGTGACAATCGTTGCCGCCTGTGACTTGTATTGTCAACGAAACCGGACGGCACGCGCGCGAAACCCCGGATGTGATAGGATTTCCGGGCGCTCGGAACGTACGGTCGGTGCGCCTGTCCCGCCGTCGCCTGCGCAAACTTTCAACGAATCGAAGGGCTTCCGACCCACGCCGACATGAGCGAAACGTCCTCAAACCACGCGCCGACGGGCGTGCAGATCGACCCCGGCCCGGCGGACCTGGCCGCCGTCGACTGGGTGTTCGCCTACGGCTCGCTGATGTGGAACCCGGGGTTCGACGTGGCGGAACGCCGGTCGGCGCGGCTCGACGGCTTTCACCGGGCGTTCTGCATCTATTCGCACCACTATCGGGGCACGCCGGCGCGGCCCGGGCTGGTCCTGGGCCTGGACGCAGGCGGAGCCTGCCGGGGCATCGCACTGCGCTTCACGCCCGAATCCCGCGACACCGTCGTCGCCTACCTGAACGAGCGCGAACTCACCGGATATGCCTACCGTCCCGCGGTGGTCGGCGCGGACCTGGAGGATGGACGCCGTGTCGCCGCCTATACCTTCGTGACCGACCCGGACCACGGACAGTACGCGGGCGACCTTGGCCCGGAGCGTTCGGCCGAGTTGATCATGGCCGCGTCAGGCCGCAGCGGCCTTAACCGCGACTACCTGATCAACACGATCAACCAATTGGAATCCCAGGGCTTTCACGACGAAGCCCTGCACGCGCTACTGGCCCGGGTGAAGCACCTGACGGGCCTCCTGGACCAGGGCGGCGGCATCTGATCCCAGCGACAGGCCCGACGGCGGCGTGGTAGAATCGGCGCCCCGATAAGGAAAGTTTAAGGAATCCCTGGTGAAATTCAGGGTTAATGGCGCGTGAAGACCGTGCCGCCGGCGGGCGTCCGTCCGGCCCCGACGGTTTCGCCGCCCATAACGGAGCAAGGCAATGGCTGAAGATACCGCGCCCGACGACAAGGCCAAGGATGACGGCGGCAAGGTCCACGCGCTCTACGACGTGCAGGTGGAGATCACCGCCGTCCTGGGCACGGCCGAGATGCCGATCAGCCAGATCCTCAAACTCGGTCGCGGCGCCGTCGTGGAACTGAACCGTTCCGTCGGCGAAAACATCGAGATTCATGCCAATAACCGACTGGTCGCCAAGGGTGAGGTCGTGGTGGTCGAGGACCGCCTGGGAGTCACCCTGACCGAGGTGCTGAAGATCGGCCAGACCCTCAAACAGTAGGCCGCTTGAATGCCCGTCTCTCGAAAACGGGCGCTTTGAAGCAAAGGCAACCGCCATGGCCACCGACAGTGAAATCTACCGCGCCGCCAGCCTGTTGATTCAGGAATTCGGCGAAATGGCAACGATCGGCGCCCAGGTAAAGGCCGACCAGATGCAGGACCGGGCGGCCCGCTCGGTCTGGCTGCGGGTCGCGCGGGCGACCCAGGAACTTCTCTCTGAATCCGCCCCTGGACGCGGCGCCCTCAACTGACGGGTCCGGCGCCGGGACCGGGACGGCGCTGTCAGATGTCGTCTTCCGGCGGGCGCGCGATTTCGCGCGGGCTGATCATCGTCATGGCCCGGCCGGGATCGATCATGGAAATGAAATAAGATTTCAGGAAACTTTCGGCCAGCACGGCCGCTTGGCGCAGGCGCTCGCCCGCCGCGATCCGGCGGTCGACGCCCTGGGTGTCCTCCAAGGCGCGGTTCACCGTCGCGGCGTCGCCGACCAGGTCGGCGAACCGGGGCCGCCGCGTCGATGCATCCCGGGCAAGGTCTTCGAATGCTGCATTCCGTGCCGCCGCATGGGCAATGGCCTCGGCCTCGAGGCCGCGGGCAAGCGACGCCTCGCGAATCTCCAGGCGCCCGTCACGGGCCTCGGTCGCGCGGACGACGTTCTGGCGCGCAACTCGATCCTCCTGCACCTCGTTCAAGGACAGGATCCGCTGGATGCCCGAGCCGGAGACGACTTCCACCATACTCGTTAATATGGGGAGTTTTCATGGTTAATTCGAGGTCCTTGAAGCAATTCTCACGGGACTTTGAACATTTTCGTGCGATGCCTTATGGGTGTGGGCCATGGTATTCTCACTCCTTCCGAACGGAGTTAGCCGCCTCTCGATGAAGATTCTCCGCCGCCTGTCCGTCCCGGTCCTCGCGGCGTTCCTGTCGGCGCCGAGCATGGCCGCGCAGGCCGACGACGGCCTGCTCGACGCCATGCTGCGGGCGGCCAAGGACGCGCCGGCCAGGCTTTACGAAGGCGACGCCAAGACGTACCGTGCCGGAGTGATGACGCCGGAGGCGCTGACCGCCTGCCTGATTCTGGCCCACCGTATTGACGCCGTGGCGGCGGAAATCGAGGCAGACAAGAGACACATCCGCGAACTGGACGGGCGCATCCAGGAAGCGGGCCCGCGCCTGCAGAACCAGGCCGTGTCGGCAGTGACCGATCCGGAGCGGCGCAAGTCCTACGAAGCCGGAGTCGACCGGTACAACGCCTGGGTCGAACAGCGGCGCGCCGCCGTCGAAGACCACAACCGCCTGGTTCGCCTGTATTCCGAGATGTCCGGGCGGTTCAACGGCGAATGCAACGGACGGTCCTACTTCCCGAGCGACCTTGAGGCCGTGAAGGGCGGCCTGCCGCCGGAGGTCGCCGAACGCGTGAAATAGCCCCCCTCGGCCGTTCACGCCAACGTTAGTGGCACCGGGCACCAGTCCGGGCAAGAGTGTGCTGATGACGACACAGGCAAGGCAAGGTTCCCCTCTGGCGCCGCGGCTGGCTGCGCTCAGCACCGCCGTGCCGCGTCACCGTCTGGTCCAGTCGGACATTCGCGCCTGGGCACGCGGGCTGTTCAACGGCCGTGTGCGCGACATCGAGCGCATGTTGCCCGCCTTCGACAACGCGGGTATCGAAACCCGCTATTCCTGCATGCCGCTGGACTGGTTCTCCACCCCGCGCGGCTGGGCGGAAAAGAACGCGCGCTACCTGGAGCACGCGCTCGACCTGCTGACGGAGGCCGCCGTGACCTGCCTGGCCGCGGCGGGACTGACGGCCCGGGACGTCGACGCCCTGGTCACCGTGTCGACCACGGGCATCGCCACGCCGGCCCTGGACGCGCGTCTGTTCGAACGCTTGGCCTTCCGCGCCGAAACCGCGCGCCTGCCCATTTTCGGGCTCGGCTGCGCCGGCGGCGTCAACGGCCTGGCCCGTGCCGCCGAGGTGGCCCGGGCGCGCCCCGGATCCAAGGTCCTGTTCCTGGTGGTCGAACTCTGCGGCCTGACCTTCCGCAGTGCGGACCTTTCGAAAAGCAACGTCATCGCCACGGCCCTGTTCGGCGACGGGGCGGCGGCGGCGCTCATCACCACGGACGGCCCCGGACCCCGCATCACCCGCTGGGGCGAGCATACCTGGCCCAAGTCCCTGGACGTCATGGGCTGGACGGTCGAGGAGGATGGCCTGGGCGTCGTGTTCTCGCGCGACATCCCGCACCTGGTGGAAACGGAACTGCCCCCCGTGGTGCAGCGATACCTGGCCCAGGACAACCTGAACCTCGGCCATGTCGATGCCTTCGTCGCCCATCCGGGCGGGGAGAAGGTCGTCACCGCCCTGGAAACCGTGTTCGGCCGACCGCCGGGCGGCCTGGAGCACGCCCGCGCGGTGCTGCGCGACTTCGGCAACATGTCGGCGGCGACCGTGCTGTTCGTGCTCAGGCGCACGCTGGACGCCGGATTCGCCGATACCGTCGGCAAGCGGGCCCTGATGTCGGCCCTGGGCCCCGGCTTCACGGCGGGCTTCCTGACCCTGGAAGCGGCGTAAGTCCGGCCGTGCCGGCCCTTTGGATCGTGCTGGCCCTGGTCGTGATCCTGCGGCTCGCCGAACTGGCCTATGCGCGGCGCAACACGGCCCGCCTGCTGGCCCGGGGCGGGGTCGAGCATGGGCGCGGGCATTATCCCGTCATCGTCGCCCTGCACGCGGGATGGCTGGCGACCATGGCCCTGGCGGTTCCGCCGGACACGCCGCCGCAGTGGTTCTGGCTCGCCCTTTTCATCGCGTTGCAGGGTGCGCGCGTCTGGGTCATCGCCTCGTTGGGGCCCTATTGGACGACGCGCATCATCACCCTGCCCGGCGCCCCCCTGACGCGGCGCGGGCCCTACCGCTATTCAAGCCATCCAAACTACCTGGTGGTCGCGGCCGAGATCGCGGTACTGCCGCTGGCCTTCGGAGCGTGGGAGATCGCCCTCGCCTTCTCCGTCCTCAACGCCCTGGTCCTGGCCCATCGCATCCGGGTCGAGCAGGCGGCGCTCGCCCCGCGCGCGTCAATCACGGAATAAGGGTCAGCACGTCGCCCTCGACACGATAGCCGCCCAGGCGGCCGAGAAAGCTCATGCCCAGGAGGGAGCGCTTCATTTCCGCCCCGTTGACCGACGCCCGCAGGTCACGCACCGCGAGCGGTCCGATGCGAACTTCCTCCAGCCGCACGGGCGCCCCCGTCACCGTGCCATTGGCCGTTTGGTAGGTGCGGCTGAACGAAAGGGATTTCAGGTCGAAGCCCAGGCGCGCGGCATCGCGCGGGCTGAGCACGGTGTCGCTGGCACCGGTGTCGACCAGGAAACGGATCGGGACACCGTTGACCAGGGCCTCGGCCACAAAATGGCCGTGGTCGCCGGCGCGGATGGCGACGCCGCCGCCCGGCGTCTCCTGGGCGCGGTGGGGCAGCAGCTCGACCATCAGGCGGTTGCCCATAGCCTGAAACTCGCCCCGGAACGAATAGCCCAGCAGCAGCGCCGCACCGAGGGCAATCCAGATCGCGGCGTGTCGCACGGCGTCTCGCGCGCGGAACCGCCCGTGCAGGACGGCGGCACCGCCGATGACGGCGACGAGCAGCAGGGCATGGGTCAACTGGATCTGGTCGCCGCGCGTGGTCAGGGCGTCGGGAAAACGGAGTGCCAGCAGCAGCACGAGGCCGCCCAACGCCAGGCCGATCAGGATCAGGACGATTGGTCGTTTCATGTGGCCGCGCGGGACATGAGCGCCGCTATTTCTTCTCCGTCGCCGGTTTGTCGCCCGGCACGACGCAGCGGAACGTGCTGACGCTCGACTGAAAGAACAGGAGCGATGATTGGCGTGGGCTGGTCATCACGTGCTGGGCGCGGCGGCCCAGGGTCTGGCAATAGTCGTCGGCTTTCATCTCGGCGACCAGGAATTGGTTCGCCGCATGCTCGACGGAGATTTCCTCGCCGGTCTGCTCGACGACCGCGCAGGCGCCAAGCAAGGCGAGCGTGGCGAAAGCGATGGTCTTGCGCATGGCTCCTCTCCTTCCCGGCGCGATCACGGGATCAGAGACTAGCACAAAATTGGGCGGGAATAAGGCCCGAGGGTACGGGCGGCTCAACGCCCGTTCGTCTTGCGCCAGGCGGCGAAGTCGGCTTTCGCCTTCGCCGTCGTCGCGGGGTAGGTGCCGATCACCGGGCGGCCCTTCTTGACCTCTTCAGTCACCCAGTCCTCGAAGGCGGTCATTTCCGTCGCTTCCTTGGCGATGGCGTCGGCCATGTGCAGCGGGACGACGCAGACCCCTTCATCGTCGCCGACGATCACGTCGCCGGGAAACACGGCGACGTCGCCGCAGCCGATGGGACCGTTCAGCTCGATCGCCTGGTGGCGGGTCAGGTTGGTCGGGGCCGACGGCCGGTTGTGATAGGCGGGGATGTCCAGGTTGCCGATCTCGGGCGCGTCGCGGAAGCCGCCGTCGGTGACGATCCCGGCGCAGCCGCGCACCATCAGGCGCGTGACCAGGATCGAGCCCGCCGAGGCGGCGCGCGCATCCTTGCGGCTGTCGATCACCATGACATCGCCCTTGGGGCATTCCTCGACGCCCACGCGCTGCGGGTGCCTGGGATCCTGAAACACGGAGATGGGGTTGAGGTCCTCGCGCGCCGGGATGTAGCGCAGGGTATAGGCCTGCCCCACCATGTTCCTGCCTTTGCGGGCGACGGGGTGGACGTCCTGGATGAACTGGTTCTTCAGGCCGGCCTTGAACAGCGCCGTGCAGAGCGTCGCCGTGGACACCTTCATCAGCAGGTCGCGGGTTTTCTTGGTCAATTTTTTCGCCATCTCGGCCTCCGTTCAGAAAATTCAGCCCCCCTCACCCTGCCCCTCTCCCCCTCCGGGGGCGAGGGAACTCCCGTCGCAATCGTTTCCCCCTCTCCCCCTTGGGGGAGAGGGCCGGGGTGAAGGGGTACATTCAAGCAAACTGTTCTAGAAAATATCCGGCTCGCCCACCGGCGCGCCGAACTGGGTTTCCAGAAAGTCGAAGTCGCAGCCCTCGTCGGCCTGGCGGATATGCCGGGCGAACATCCAGCCGTAGCCGCGTTCGAACTTCGGCTCAGGGGCCGTCCAGGCCGCGCGACGGCGGGCCAGTTCGTCGTCGTCGACCAGCATGTCGATGGTGCGGTTCGGAATGTCGACGCGCACGATGTCGCCGGTCCGCAGCAGCGCCAGCGGCCCGCCGACGTGGCTCTCCGGCGAGACGTGCAGGATGCAGGCGCCATAGCTGGTCCCCGACATGCGTGCGTCCGACAGGCGCAGCATGTCGCGCACGCCCTGCTTCAACAGCTTCTTCGGCAGCGGCAGCATGCCCCATTCGGGCATGCCCGGCCCGCCCTGGGGCCCCGCGCCGCGCAGCACCAGCACGTGGTCGGCGGTGACGTCCAGGTCCTCGTCATCGACGGCGGCCTTCATCTCGGGATAGCTGTCGAACACCAGGGCCGGGCCCTGGTGATTGTAGAACCGGGGGTCGCAGGCCGACGGCTTGATGACGCAGCCCCGGGGGGCCAGGTTGCCGCGCAAGAGGGCCAGCGAGCCCTCGGCGTAGAGCGGATTGTCGAGCGGGCGGATGACGTCGTCGTTGTGGACCTCGGCGCCCGCCAGCGTCTCGCCCAGGGTGCCGCCGCTCACGGTCACGGCGTCTCCGTGCAGGTGACCCGTGAGGCGCGACATCAGGCCGCGCAGGCCGCCCGCGTAATAGAAATCCTCCATCAGGTAGGTATCGCCCGAGGGCCGCACGTTGGCGATCACCGGCACACGGCGCGAGAAAACGTCCAGGTCTTCGAGCGTCAGCATCACGCCCGCCCGCCGCGCCATGGCGATCAGGTGGATCACCGCGTTGGTCGAACAGCCCATGGACATGGCGACCACGGCGGCGTTGTCGAAGGCGCGACGGTCGAGGATTTTGTCCGGCGTCAGGTCTTCCCACACCATGTCGACGATGCGCCGGCCCGTCTGCGCCGCCATGCGGATATGGTTGGAATCGGCGGCGGGAATGGAGGACGCTCCCGGCAGGGTCAACCCGAGCGTTTCGGCGATAGCGGTCATGGTCGAGGCCGTGCCCATGGTCATGCAGGTGCCGTAGGACCGCGCGATGCCGGCCTCGACGTCGGTCCATTCCTCGGCCGACAGGTTCCCCGCGCGGCGTTCGTCCCAGTACTTCCAGCCGTCCGAGCCCGAGCCCAGGGCCTTGCCCTTGTAGTTGCCGCGCAGCATGGGCCCGGCGGGCACGAAGATCATCGGCACCCCGGCCGAGATCGCGCCCATGACCAGGCCCGGCGTGGTCTTGTCGCAGCCGCCCATGAGCACCGCCCCGTCGATGGGGTGGGAGCGGATCAGTTCCTCGGTCTCCATGGCCAGCAGGTTGCGGTAGAGCATGGTCGTCGGCTTGACGAAGTTCTCCGACAGGCTGAGGGCCGGCAGTTCGACGGGAAAGCCGCCAGCCTGCAGCACGCCGCGCTTCACGTCCTCGACCCTGTGTTTGAAATGCGCGTGGCAGGGGTTGATGTCGGACCAGGTGTTGAGGATCGCGATGACCGGCTTGCCGTTCCAGTCGGCCCTGTCGTAGCCCATCTGCATGGTGCGCGAACGGTGACCGAACGATCGCAGGTCGTCGGGCGCGTACCAGCGCGCGGACCGCAGGTCCTGATAGGTTTTCTTCGTGGTCATGCCGGTCGTGAACCTTGATCAGGAAAATCCGTCCGCCAACGCGAACATGAAGACGATCAACGCCAATCCGAGAATAATCCCGGCGATGCCGGGCGCGACTCCGTAGCGGTCGCTTCCGTGAACGCCTTCTCCTTCAAGGTCGTCGTGCAGTTCTTCGGGCGTGAACAGGGGATTGCTCATCTGACCTCCGCTGGACCTAGTTCAACACTTGGGGCATCCACAGGGCAATCTGCGGGAAGAACATGACCAGCATCATGCCGATGATCTGCAGGAAGATGAACGGGATCACGCTGATGAAGATTTCCTGCAGGGTCA
>PFFW01000088.1:6517-52279 GCA_002781745.1 Rhodospirillales bacterium CG15_BIG_FIL_POST_REV_8_21_14_020_66_15 | reverse complement strand
CGGCGAAGCGCACGTGCATGGCGTCCGTGTCGGCGGTGGAGTGGACGGCCACCGTGGCGATGCCCATTTCGCGGCAGGCGCGCAGGATGCGCAGCGCGATTTCCCCCCGGTTGGCGATCAGGACCTTTTCGAACAAGGCCCCGGCCCTATTCCAGGATCAGCAGGGGTTCGCCGAACTCCACGGGCGTTCCGCTGGTGACCAGGATCTTCTTCACCGTGCCTGCGCGCGGGGCGGCGATCTGGTTGAACACCTTCATGGCTTCGATCAGCAGAAGGGTCTGGCCCTCCTTCACGACATCGCCTTCCTTCACGAAGGCGGGGCTGTCGGGGTCGGGCGAGGTGTAGACGACGCCGACCATGGGCGACGTCACGGCGCCGGCTGGGGGGCCGTGATCGGCGGCAGCGGCGGCGGGCGCCGGGACGGCGGCGGGAGACGCGGCAGCCACCGCGACCGCCCCCTTGGAGACGCGCAGCGACCAGTCGTCGTGGGTGTATTCGATTTCCGTCAGGCCGGTCTCGTTAAGGAGGTCGGCCAGCTTGCGGACGGCGTCCGCATCGATGTCGGTCGCTTTGGGGCTTTTCGCCATGTTCCCTTATCCGTTGTTTTTCAGCCGTTTGGCCAGCGCCTCGAGCGCCAGTTCGTACCCCTGGCCGCCAAGGCCGCAGATCATGCCGTCGGCGGCCTTGGACACGTAGGAATGATGCCGGAACTCTTCGCGCCTGTGAATGTTGGAAAGGTGGACCTCGATGATCGGCAGGCCGATGGCCGAAAGCGCATCCAGGATGGCGACCGAGGTATGGGTGTAGGCGCCGGCGTTGATGACGAGACCCGCATGAGCCTTGGGCGCTTCCTGGATCCAGGTGACCAGTTCGCCTTCGTCGTTGGACTGACGGAAATCGACGTCCAGGCCAAGCTCCTTGCCGCGCGTGCGGCAGGCGGATTCGATGGTCGCCAGGGTCTCGCGGCCGTAGATGTCGGGCTCGCGGGTGCCCAGAAGGTTCAGGTTGGGGCCGTTGAGGATCAGGATATTCAAGCTCATGGCGGACATCCGCTCGGGGTTCGGGCCGTTGGGCCGGATGGCGGCTTATAACATAGCGCAACCGGCGGGAAAGCATCCAATTGCCGGGTCGACCGTTGAAAGCGGGTGGCGTTGGGCCCAACTTCATACTAAGAACAGGCGGGCGGAAATACGCTTTCAGGAACGCTTCCGATGCAAATTCAGATCAACGGCGAAACCCATTCCCTTGAGGCCCCCCTGTCGGTTCAGGAGCTTCTGACCCGAATCGGCCTGGATCCGGCCAAGGTGGCGGTCGAGCGCAACCTGGAGATCGTGCCCAAGTCGGGCTACGCCGCGACCGGCGTCAAGGACGGCGACCGCCTGGAGATCGTGCATTTCATCGGCGGGGGCGCGCCCGATTCCGCGGGTTCGCCCGACGACGGGGATATTCTGCAGGTCGCCGGGCGCAGGTTCCGCTCGCGCCTCATCATCGGCACCGGCAAGTACAAGGACTACGACCTCAACCGCCGGGCCGCCGAGGCGGCGGAGGCGGAGATGATCACCGTCGCCGTGCGCCGGGTGAACCTGACGGACCCGAGCCAGCCGCTGCTGGTCGACTACCTGGATCCCAAGAAATACACCTACCTGCCCAACACGGCGGGCTGCTTCACCACCGACGACGCCGTGCGCACGCTCAGGCTCGCACGCGAAGCCGGCGGCTGGACCCTGGTGAAGTTGGAAATCCTGGGCGAACAGCGCACCCTCTACCCGATGATGCCGGAAACCATCGAGGCGACTCGTGCGCTGACCGAGGAAGGCTTCCAGGTCATGGCCTACTGCTCCGACGACCCGATCCTGTGCAAGCGGGTGGAGGAGGCGGGGGCCGTCGCCATCATGCCGCTGGGGGCGCCGATCGGTTCCGGTCTGGGCATCCAGAACCCGGTCAACATCCGCCTCATCAAGGAGCAGACCGAGGTGCCGGTGATCGTCGATGCCGGGGTCGGCACGGCGTCGGACGCGGCCATCGCCATGGAACTGGGCTGCGACGGCGTCCTCATGAACACGGCCATCGCCGAGGCCAAGGACCCGGTGATGATGGCGCGTGCCATGAAGCACGCGGTGATCGCCGGCCGTCAGGCCTATCTCGCCGGGCGCATGGCGAAGAAGAAATACGCCGACCCGTCGTCGCCGCTGTCGGGGTTGATCTGAGGCGCGGTTGGGTCAACCTGGCTTTTCGAGTGAACCCAAAAAGCGGGATGTCCCCTTCTTAAAAAACGAAAGGGCAGGCGACTTGCGCCGCCTGCCCCTTTGATGGTTGGCGCGGACCGCGGGTGCGGGCGCGAAAACCTGCTTACTTCTTGGCCTTCTTCGCGGCGGCCTCTTTCTTCAGGCAGGCCGCTTTTTCTTTCTTGTCGGTCATTTTGGCGCAGGGCGATTCCGCCTTCTTGCCCTCGGCGGCCATGACGGCGGTCGGAGCGGCGAAGGAGATGCCCAGGCCCAGAACGAAAGCAAGAACGGCGGCGGAAAGAACGGTCCGTTTCATTTAGGATGTTCCTTGGTTGAAGGTTGACGGAAGGCCCCTACTATCGAAGAGGTCAGGGGCGGCGGACATCGAAAAATTTCAAAGCCTCGCATCGATTAAATCGAAGCATCCTCGCCTTTGAATTCGCGTGGCTGAAGACCTCGCGAAGCCGTGATCGTTGTCGGTCCGGCGTCGGCACGCGCTGCGCCCGGCGCCAGCGACCGGAGATCAGGGGAAATTCTTGAGGAAGTCGGGGACCTGGTCGCTCTGGCCGAACACGACGTCCTTGTCGTCCATCTCGCCAGCGTCGTCCCGGCGGCCGCGTCCGCGGCCTGATTTCTCGGCCCGCGGCTTTTCGTCCCGGCGAGCGTCGTCGCTGGGCTGCCGGGGCGTTTCCGGTTTTTCGGTCTTTTCCGCCTTGTCCGACGCGTCCGACCTGGCGTTCGCCGTTGCCGGCTTCTCGTCCGACTTGCGGCTCCGGTCCCGGTCTCGCCCGCGTCCCCTGTCGCGGCCGCCGCGCTCGGCCCTCTCCAGGTCCGCGCCGCCGTCGCCGCCAAGTTCTTCGCGGTCGATCTTCTTGCCCGTCAGCCGCTCGATGCCGTCGATGTACTTGCCGTCGGCCGGCACGGCGATGGTGATCGCCACGCCCTCGCGCCCGGCGCGGCCCGTGCGGCCGATGCGGTGAATGTAGTCGTCCGCATGGGTCGGGACGTCGAAGTTGAACACGTGGCTCATGGCCGGAATGTCGAGGCCGCGGGCGGCGACGTCGGAGCAGACCAGCAGGGACACCACGCCTTTCTTGAACTTGTCCAGGGTCTCCATGCGCACGGACTGCACCATGTCGCCGTGCAGCCGGGCCGCCGTGTCGTAGCCGTGGCGCTCGAGGGAGCGGTAGACGACGTCCACGTCGCGCTTGCGGTTGCAGAAGATGATGGCGTTCTTCGGCTTCTCGCGCTCGATGAGCAGGCGAAGCACGGCGCGCTTGCGCTTGGCGATGGAGGTCTGGTCGCGCCCGGCGCCGGTTACCATGACCAGGCTCTGCTTGATGGTCTCGGCCGCCGTCGCCGGCGGGGACACGGTGATTTCCTTGGGGTTCATCAGGAACTTGTCGGCCAGGCGCTTGATCTCGGGCGGCATGGTCGCCGAGAACAGCAGCGTCGTCCGCATCTGCGGCAGCTTGGAGACGATTTTCTCCACATCGGGGATGAAGCCCATGTCCAGCATGCGGTCGCTTTCGTCGATCACCAGGATCTTCACGTCGCGCAGCAGCAGGTGGCCGCGGTCGAACACGTCCATCAGGCGTCCGGGCGTGGCGATCAGCACGTCGACGCCTTTTTCCAGGCGCTTGATCTGCTCGCTCATGTTCTCGCCGCCGATCAGCAGCGCGTGGTTCAGCTTGTGGTACTTGCCGTAGATCTCGAAGTTGTCGGCGACCTGGGCGGCCAGTTCGCGGGTCGGCTCCAGGATCAGCGAGCGCGGCATGCGCGCCTTGGCCCGGCCGGAGGCCAGGATGTCGATCATCGGCAGGGTGAACGAGGCGGTCTTGCCCGTGCCCGTCTGCGCGCAGCCCAGGATGTCGCGGCCCATCAGGACGTAGGGGATGGCTTGGGCCTGGATCGGGGTGGGGGTTGTGTAGCCTGCGTCTGAAATCGCGTTGAGGAGTTCGTCGCTGAGGCCGAGGTCTGAGAAGGACATATGGCTCCACTTCGGGAGTTGTGCCGCCCGGGGCGGTTTGGGTCGCGCCGTATGGGGGCATTCGATTGGGCCCTCGGGGCTTCCCCGGGCCGTGTGAGCGGGATATTAGGTATTCACGTCCCGAAGTCAATGGTAAGCCAAGGCCCGGCGGCGGATTTCTGCCCGCCGCCGCGCCCGCGCCACGGCCCGCCAGGAGGATTTCCCCATGCCCGCCCGTCAGCCGCTTCTGCTCATGCCCGGCCTGTTGTGCGACGACGCCTTGTGGCGCCATCAGTTGGACACCCTCGCGGACGTCGCCGAGATCGCCGTCACGGACATGACGCGGGACGACGACATCGACGCCATGGCGCGGCGGGCCCTCGACGCCGCACCGGACCGCTTCGCGCTGTGCGGCCTGTCCATGGGCGGCTACGCGGCCCAGGCGGTCATGCGCCTGGCACCCGAGCGGGTGACGCGTTTGGCGCTGCTGGACACCGCGTCCGGCGCCGACACGCCCGAGCGCTCGGCCGCGCGGCGCGAACTGATGGCGCGGGCCGCCGCCGACGACCTGGAGAGCGTGATCGACCACCACATGCCGACCCTCATTGCGGAAGACCGCCAGGACGATGCGGAACTGACCACCGCCGTGCGCGCCTCGGCCCGCAACGTGGGGGCGGACGCCTACCGGCGCCAGCAGACCGCCATCATCAACCGCCCGGACAACCGCGCCAACCTTTCGCGCATCGCCTGCCCGACCCTGGTGCTGTGCGGCCGCCAGGACGTCTTGACGCCGCCTACCGTGCACGAAGAAATGGCGTCGGCCATCCCCGGTGCTAAACTGGTGATCGTCGAAAATTGCGGCCACCTTTCGCCCCTGGAACGGCCCGAGGCGGTCAGCGCGGTGCTGCGCTACTGGCTCGCCGGATGAGGAAATCCAGATGCTGATCAAGCCCGAACAATCCTGCCTGGTGGTCATCGACATCCAGGACAAGCTGGTGCCCGCCATGCAGGGGCCGGCCAAGGTGATCCGTAACACGGCCCTTCTGATGCGCGCCGCCGACCGCATGGGCATTCCCATTCTGATGACGGAACAATATCCCAAGGGCCTGGGCCACATCGTGCCGCAGCTTCAGGGCATCGCGCGGAACGCCGAGGTCATCGAGAAAATCCATTTCTCCTGCATGAACGAGGCGGCGTTCCAAAAGGCCTTCGAGGCCACGGGCCGCCGCCAGGCGGTCATCACCGGCATGGAGGCCCATATCTGCGTCATGCAGACGGGCGTCGACCTGATGGACAAGGGTTTCGAGATCTTCGTCGTGACCGACGCGACCTCGTCGCGCACCCTGGAAAGCGAGAAGGCTTGCCTGGACCGCCTGGGGGCGGCCGGCGCCGGCATCGTGACCACGGAAATGGTCATCTACGAATGGCTGGGCCGGGCGGGCACGGAGGCTTTCAGGGAGATGCTTCCGTTCATAAAACAATCGTGAAATCAATCTATTGTAGATAATATCTAAGGTAATTTATCAATGAGTCCTCTGCGCCAACCGGGCGGCGTGATCCTGCCCTTCAAGGACAGGAACCCGCACATCGACGAGACCGCCTTCATCGCCGAGAACGCCGTCATCATCGGCGACGTGACCATCGGCGCGAGGTCGTCGGTGTGGTACAACTGCGTGCTGCGCGGGGACATGAACTTCATCCGGGTCGGCAACGACACGAATATCCAGGACGGCACCATCGTCCATATCGATTCCCAGGGATTTCCGACGGACATCGGCGACCGCGTCACGGTCGGGCACATGGCGCTTCTGCACGCCTGCACGTTGAAGGACGACGCCATGGTCGGCATGCAGGCCTGCATCATGGACGGCGCCGTGGTCGGCGAGGGCTCGCTGGTCGCCGCCGGCGCCCTGGTGACGCCCGGCAAGGAGATCGGTCCCGGCGAGGTCTGGGCCGGGCGGCCCGCCAGGTTCCTGCGCAAGGTGGCCGAGGGCGAGCAGAAGATGCTCGACTATATCTGGCCCGTCTACGACGACCTGGGCACCGAATACCGCCGGTCGGGCTACGACCTGCGCAGGCTGAGCCGCAACCGTCCCGTTCCCCCCAGCGACTGAGGAACGCACTCCATGGCCTCGCCCAAGGCGGACGCCGCTCCGGACCTTCTCGCCGCCGCGCAAGCGGGCGACCGGCGCGCCATCGCCAAGCTGCTGTCCCTCGCGGAAACCGCCGGCAACGCGGTATTCAGGCCGGACGAGGCCGCCGGCGACCTGATGGCCCGGGTCTACCAGGCGGCCGGGGCCGCGCATGTGGTCGGCGTCACCGGGCCGCCGGGGGCGGGCAAGTCGTCGCTGGTCAACGCCTTGGCCAAGGACCTGCGCAAGCGGGGCCTGACCGCCGGCGTCATCGCCATCGACCCGTCCAGCCCGTTTTCCGGCGGCGCCATTCTGGGCGACCGGGTGCGCATGGGCGACCTCGGCGGCGATCCCGGCGTGTTCATCCGCTCGCTGGCAACCCAGGGCGCCATGGGCGGGCTGGCGCGCCCCGCCCTCGATTCCGTCGATGTGCTGGACGCCTGCGGTTTCGATGTGGTGGTCATCGAGACCGTCGGAGTCGGCCAGGACGAGGTCGACGTCGCCGCGGCGGCGCATACGGTCATCGTCGCCTCGCCGCCGGGCCTGGGCGACGGCATCCAAGCCATGAAGGCGGGCCTGCTGGAAATCGCCGACATTCACGTGGTGACCAAGGCCGACCGCGCCGACGCGGACCGCACCGCCGCCGACCTGGCCGGGGCGCAGGACATGGGCCTGACGGGAAAACGGGGGCGCGGATGGTCCGTGCCCGTGATCGCGACCAGCGCCAACGACGGCACGGGCATCGCAGCCCTGGCCCAGGCGGTACTGGACCACGGCGCGTACCTCGCCGCCAGCGGCGAGGACCGGGAGCGCCGCCGCCGCATCGCGCGGCTGCGCCTGGAGACGGCGGCGCTTGACCTCATGCGGCGGGAGTTCAAGCGCCTCGCCCCCGACATGGCGCAGCTTATCGACGACCTGGCCGAGCGGCGCGACGACCCGCGCGCGGCGGCGCGGGCGCTGATCGGGAAGGCCCTGAAGGGCGGCGCCTAACCAGTGCCCTTGGGCAGGTCGTTGCGGCCGATGGCGATGCGCCGGAGGTAGTCCGGTTCGTGAATGCCCGGCCTCAGGCGGGCGTCGGCGATCGGCGCGCCCATGACGGTGGAGACGGGAACCACGCCGGCCCAGACGTCGAGGTCGTAATCCGGTTCGTCGTCGACCGGCCCGCCCGTGCGCACCTTGGCCGAGCCCTCGTCGATGGCCAGGGCGCAGACGGTGGTGCCCTTCAGTTCCTGGTCCGTGGTCTTGCGCAGTTCCTCCCAACGGCCGGGGGTCAGGCGGTCCGTGAAGTGCTTGAGCGCGGCCAGCTTCTCGGCCGGGTTTTCGATCTTCTGGGCCTCGCCGAACAGGGTCACGCCCCGATAGTTGACGGAATGGTGGAAGCCGGAGCGCGCGAACACGATGCCGTCCAGGTGCGACACGGTGACGCAGACGGGCACGCCGCCGGTCACCGTGCGCAGCATGCGGCTGGCCGCCGAGCCGTGCCAGTAGACCAGGTCGCCGTGCCGCCAATAGCAGGTCGCCGTCACGTAGGGGGCGCCGTCGATGACGTAGCCGACATGGCAAAGCAGGCCGGAATCCAGGATGGCGTCCACGGTGGCGCGGTCATAGGCGGCGCGCATCGGCAGGCGCTTGACCTTGGAACGCTCGGTGATCCGCAGGTCGGGGGAGGTGGTCATGGTCCGGTTCCTTCCATCGGGTATGGCGCGGCCGAATACCGCCTTGTCGGCGGCGGCGGTCTTCCTGTACCGTGCAGATTGGTTCTTGGAAAAGGGCCATAAACTTTATTTTTATAGAGCCATTACCATGACTTCCTCGGGCCGCGTCAAACTGGGTCGGGATTCCCAGCTTATCGACCTGGACCTGGACCGGGCCGGTGGCCAGCCCCTGAACGAACAGCTCTACAAGGGCATCAAGGGTCTGATCCTGGCCGGTGTTCTGCGTTCGGGGGCCCGCCTGCCGGCCAGCCGCATCCTCGCCCGCGAACTGGCGGTGTCGCGCAACACGGTGCTGGCGGCCTACGACCAGCTGCTGGCCGAGGGTTTCACCGAGGCTCGGCCGGGGGCGGGTACGCGGGTTTCGGCGGATCTGCCGGACCTGACCGGTGACTTGCGCGCCGCCGGCCCGCCACCCGACGACGCGGCGGACCTGCCGCCCTTGCCGGCGCGGGTGCTCGACCTGATGTCGCGGCGGACCCCCGGGGTGCACCGGCCGTTCCTGCCGGGGGTACCCGACGTGTCTGTGTTTCCCTTCGACGAATGGGGCCGCGCCGTGGGACGCTTCTGGCGCCGGCCGCCGCTCTCCCTGCTGGAGGACCGGGACGCCCGCGGCCACGGACCCCTGCGCCGTGCCATCGCCGACTATCTGGTGGCCGTGCGCGGCGCCAAGTGCACGGCCGAGCAGGTCGTCATCACCTCGGGCGCGCAGCAGGGCATCGACCTTTGCGCCCGCGTCCTGCTCGAGCCGGGGGCTCCCGTAGTCCTGGAAGACCCCGGATACCGGGGCCTGCTGTCCGCCTTTCATACCGCCGGGGGGGAGGTGACCGCGGTCCCCGTGGACGGGGAAGGGCTGGATGTGGGATATGCCCGCACCCATGCCGCCCGGCCGCGGATCGTGGCCGTCACGCCGTCGCACCAATTGCCCTTAGGTGTGACCATGAGCCTGGCGCGCAGGCTGGACCTCCTGGCCTGGGCGCGGGAGGCCGGGTTCTGGGTGCTGGAGGACGACTACGACAGCGAATTCCGCTACCGGGGGCGGCCGCTGGCGGCGTTGCAGGGGCTTGATGGCGGCGAGCGGGTGATCTACGCGGGGACCTTTTCCAAGGTCATGTTCCCGGCCCTGCGCCTGGGTTATCTCGTGGTGCCGGAACCGCTGATCGATCCGTTCATCCGGATGCGCGGTGTGGTGGACGATTTTCCGGCCCTGGCCATGCAGCCGGTGCTGGCGGATTTCATGGAATCAGGCCGCTTCGGCGCGCATGTGCGGCGCATGCGGCAGGTGTACGGCGAGCGTCAGACCGTTCTGCGGGACGAACTGATGCGGCGGTTTCAGGGGCTGTTCGACATTCCCGACGACGACGCCGGCATGCACCTGACCGTGGGAATTCCCGACGCCGCCGACGATGTCGGCATGACCCGCGAGGCGGCGGCCCTGAACATCACCGCCCAGGCCCTGTCGGGATATTACCAGGGGCCGGACGCGCGGCGCGGGCTGGTCCTGGGCTATGCGGCCTATGGAGAGGACGCATTGAAAAGCGCGGCGGCGCTGCTGGAGCAGGCCGTCGAGCGGGCGCTGAAGACGGGTTACGGGTCCAGCCGCGTCTTGACGTAGCTGCCGGGCGCGTCCTCGAGCGCCTTCAGCCTGCCGTCGCCGGGAATGCGCGCCGGCACCGTCTTCCTGCCCGAACGCTTCTTGACCCAGGCGTCCCAATCCGGCCACCAGGAGCCCTTGTTCTCTTTGGCCTTGGCCAGCCAGGCGTCCGGGTCCCCGGGCGTCTTGTCGTTGGTCCAGAAGCAATACTTGCCCGCCGCCGGAGGGTTGATGACGCCGGCGATGTGGCCCGACGCCGACAACACGAAGCGGACCGACCCCTTGTAAAGCTGGGTCGCCGCATAGGTCGCCTTCCACGGCGCGATATGGTCCTCGCGGGTCGAGATTACGTAACTAGGTACGTCGATCAGGCCGAGGTCGACCGGCGTCCCGGCCAGGGTGATGCCGCCGGGCGTGGACAGTTTGTTCTCCAGATACATCTTGCGCAGGTAGAACGAATGCATGGCCGCGGGCATGCGGGTCGAATCCGCGTTCCAGAACAACAGGTCGAAGGGGAAGGGATCCTTGCCCAGCAGGTAGTTGTTGACCACGAAGGACCAGATCAGGTCGTTGGCGCGCAGCATGTTGAAGGTGGTCGCCATTTCCGAGCCTTCCAGATAACCGCGCTCGCTCATCTTGGCTTCCATGTTCTCAAGCTGCGTCTCGTCGACGAACACGGCAAGGTCGCCCGCGTCGGCGAAGTCGACCATGGTCGTGAAGAAGGTTGCCGACTTGATGCGGTCCTTCCACTTCTCGCCCTTCTGCGCCGCCATCCAGGCGAGCGTCGTTGCCGTCAGGGTGCCGCCCAGACAATAGCCGATGATGTTGATGGCGCGCTCGCCGGTCGCCCGTTCGACGGCGTCCATGGCGGCGAGCGGCCCTTCGAGCATGTAGTCTTCGTAGGTCTTCCTGGCCAGCCTGGCGTCCGGGTTGACCCAGGATATGACGAATACCGTGTGCCCCTGTTCGGAGGCCCAGCGGATGAACGAGTTCTCCGGACGCAGGTCCAGGATGTAGTACTTGTTGATCCAGGGCGGGACGACCAGCAGCGGCGTCTCCAGCACCTTCTCGGTCAGGGGATCGAACTGGATCAATTCGATCAGGTCGTTGCGGAACACGACCTTGCCCGGCGCCGTGGCGACGTTCCTGCCGACCTCGAAGGCGTCCATGTCCGTCATGCGGATCGCCAGCTTGCCGTCACCGCGCTCCAGATCCTCCAGCAGATTGTTAAGGCCGTTGACGAGATTCTCGCCCCTCGTCTCGACCGTGGCGCGAAGGGCCTGCGGATTGGTCATCAGGAAGTTGGTCGGCGACAGGGCGTCGACGAACTGTTTGGTGTAGAAATCGACCTTGCGCTGGGTGCGCGAATCCAGTCCCTCCACGTCCTTGACCGTCGACTCCAGCCAATTCGCGGTCAGCAGGTAGGACTGCTTGATGAAGTCGAAGACCTGGTTCTCCGACCATGCCTCGTCACGGAACCGCCGGTCGTCGCGCGCCGGCGCGGCTACCGGCGCGGCCTCGCCGCCCATCATGCGCACGGCCGTCGACTGCCACAGTTCCATGTAGCTCTGCCAGAGCGTGATGCCCGATTCCATCATTTTCGCCGGGTCGGACATCATGTGGCGGGTCATGTCCAGGAACGCTTCGCCTATGTTCAGGGGGTCGACGTCCTGCGCCTTGATCTCCTTGCCGTGCTGGGTCAGCCATTCGGTGACAAGGCGCTGGCTGCGTTCGGCGATCTCCACCATGGCGTTGGAGAACTCCCGCGCGTCTTCCATCGGCGTGGTGTCCGTGGGCTTCGTATCCATGGGGCGTTGCGTCCTTTGCTCCGACTAGGCGATTGAGGCAAAATATGTTACCGGATTGCGAAGATGCCGAGGGAGCCTGAAAATCATGTAGACTGGGCGAAGTCTCCGGCATTGTCATTCTGGGAGCGGGGCGCTTTTATCCATGCCCGGCGGCTGGCCGGGTTGTAAACTGGTATATTCGGAAATTCAAGGCGGGGAGCCCGCCGTCGGAAGCGAACCGGCATCCGCGGGCGGGCGAAGAGAAGGGAGTAGAGCGGCATATGGGCGTGTTTCAGGGGGTGCTTTCCAACGGCAGGGTGTACGGGGTGATTCGCACCGTTCCATTTGCCGCCATTGTCGTTGTGTTGATGTCCGGATGTTCGTCGGTTCCCGACGCCGTAAACCCCGCTGAATGGTACAAGAGTACGGTCGACCTGTTCTCCCGCGACAAGAGCGGGGATCCGGACGAAGAGGCGCGCCGCGAACGCGAACGGCAGGTCGCCGAAGCCGCCGGCCAGGAACAGGGCGGCAAGGAATTTCCCAAGGTATCCGACGTCGACAAGCAGCGCGAAGCCCGCAATCTGGGCCTCGCCGCCGATCCCGACCGCCCGCGCTATGCCCCGGCGATCACCCGCCAGGACCAAAGCGCCGCCGCGGATCCGGTGCGCCGGGCGGCCCCTGCGGCTCCGCCACCGCCGAGCCCGGCCGCCAAGCCGGCGGCACCCGACGCATCGAAAGCCGCGGCCGAAGCACCCAGGCTGACGCAGCCGAAGGAAACCCTGACCCCGCCCGCCGGCGAGGAGCAGATCGCCAAGACCGTGCCGGGCGTGCCGCAGTTCTCGATTCCGACCCGTGCCGAGCAGGAAGCGGAATACGCCGATTTCCAGAACCGCATGCAGAAGCGCCTGGCCGAAATCCTGGCCGCCGCCGGGGAAGAGCCAAGGTTCGTCCGGCCGTCGGGCATGCCGTCCGGTGTCGGCGTCGGCGAGACCCTGGTGATTTCCGGTGAAGGCGTCGTCGAGCCGGCGGTGACAGAGCTTCCGGCGACCGTGACCGAAGGGGCGGGCGTCCCCGGCACGCCGCAGTCGCGGCCGCTGCCTCCAGGGGCGACCAAGGTTGCGACCATCGTGTTCCCGAACGGGTCGTCAAAGCTGTCGACCCGCGACCGGCAGATCCTGGCCCAGGTCGTGGCCCTGCAGAAAGAGCAGGGCGGCACGCTGCACGTGGTCGGCCACTCTTCGTCGCGCACCCGGAACCTGAGCCCGGAGAAGCATCGGCTGGTGAACTATAAGATGTCGGCCCAGCGGGCCAAGATGGTCGCCAACGAACTGATCCGGCGCGGCGCCAATCGCGGCAGCGTCGTCACGGCGGCGCTGTCCGACTCGCAGCCCCTTTATCAGGAGATCATGCCGAACGGCGAGGCGGGAAACCGACGCGCGGAAATCTTTTTGACGCGCTGACGATTTTCCGGCTAAAGGATTGCCGCCCAACGGGACCGGATCGCGCCAACGGCGCGCGAAAGCCCTGCATGGCTGTTGTGTTCGGCCCCCGCTTCTGGCACATGATGAAGCCAAGATGAAACAGGAATTCCACCGTATCCGGCGCCTGCCGCCCTATGTGTTCGCGGAAGTGAACGCCATGAAGGCGCGCGCCCGCGCCGCCGGCGAGGACATCATCGATTTCGGCATGGGCAACCCCGACCTGCCGACGCCGCAACACATCGTCGACAAGATGGTCGAGGCGGCGCAGGACCCGAAGACCCATCGCTATTCCAACTCGCGGGGCATCCCGGGGCTGCGCAAGGCGCTGTCCGCCTATTACGAGCGCCGATTCAACGTCACCGTCGACCCGGAACACGAAGCCATCGTGACGCTGGGCTCCAAGGAAGGTCTCGCCAACCTGTCGGCCGCCATCACCAGCCCCGGCGACGTGATCCTGGTGCCCAACCCCAGCTATCCGATCCACCAGTTCGGCTTCATCATCGCCGGCGCGGCCGTGCGCAACATCCCGGTGACGCCCGACGAGACCTTCTTCAGGGCGCTTGAACGCGCGGTGCAGCATAGCGTGCCCAAGCCCACGGCCATCGTGCTGAACTATCCCAACAATCCGACGACCGAACTGGTTGACCTGGACTTCTATGAACAGGTCGTGGATTTCTGCCTGTTCCACGGCATCTACATCCTGTCGGACCTGGCCTATTCGGAAGTCTATTTCGACGTGCCGCCGCCGCCGTCGATCCTGCAGATACAGAAGGCCTGGGACATCGCCGTCGAGTTCACGTCGATGAGCAAGACCTATTCCATGCCCGGCTGGCGCATCGGCTTCGCCGCCGGCAACCGGGACCTCATCGCCGCCCTGGCGCGGGTCAAGTCCTATCTGGATTACGGCGCCTTCACGCCGATCCAGGTGGCCGCCGCCGCCGCCCTCAACGGGCCGCAGGACTGCGTCGACGAGATGCGCGCGATCTACAAGGAGCGGCGCGACGTGCTGATTTCCGGCCTTGATGCCGCGGGCTGGCACATACCGGCGCCGCCCGCGACCATGTTCGCCTGGGCACCGATCCCGGAGGACATGTCGCATCTGGGATCGCTTGATTTTTCCAAGCTCCTGCTGTCCGAGGCCAAGGTCGCGGTGTCGCCCGGCGTCGGCTTCGGCGAACACGGCGACGGCTTCGTGCGAATCGCCATCGTAGAGAACGTGCACCGGACGCGCCAGGCGCTGCGGTCCATCAAGTCCTTCCTGCACCGCTATCGCGCCGGCAATCTGGACAACCTGGACTCCGGCAGGCGGGCGATCGGCATATGACGGCCCCGTTGCGGGTCGGTATTGCCGGGCTCGGCACTGTCGGCGCGGGCACGGCCCGGGTTCTCGCGGCGCACCGGGACGAGATTGCCCGCCGCGCCGGCCGCGCCATCGACATCACCGCCGTTTCAGCCCGCGATCGCGATAAGGACCGGGGCGTTGACCTTTCCGCCGTGAAATGGCTCGACGACCCCCTGGCGCTTGCCGCGGACCCCGACGTCGACGTGGTGGCGGAGCTGATCGGCGGTGCCGACGGCGTCGCCAAGGCCCTCTGCGAGGCGGCGATCGCGAGCGGCAAGCACGTCGTCACCGCCAACAAGGCCCTGATCGCCCACCACGGCCAGGCGCTTGCCACGGCGGCCGAGGCACGGGGCGTGGCGCTCGCCTTCGAGGCGGCGGTCGCCGGCGGCATTCCGATCCTCAAGGGGCTGCGCGAGGGCCTGGCGGCCAACGCCGTTTCCCGCGTCTACGGCATCCTCAACGGGACCTGCAACTACATCCTGACGGAAATGCGCGACACCGGGCGCGAGTTCGCCGACGTGCTCGCCGAAGCCCAGGCGGAAGGCTATGCCGAGGCCGATCCCAGCTTCGACATCGACGGCGTCGACGCCGCGCACAAGCTGGCGATCCTGGCGGCGCTCGCCTTCGGCACCCAGGTCGATTTCAAGTCGGTGCACGCGGAGGGCATCCGCCACGTCTCGCCCGTGGACCTGGCCTACGCGCGGGAACTGGGCTTCGGGATCAAGCTTCTCGGCATCGCCACCAACAACGGCGCGGGCGTCGAACAGCGCGTCCACCCCTGCATGGTGCCGCTCGACGCGCCCATCAATCACGTCGACGGCGTGTTCAACGCCGTGGTCGCCGAGGGCGACTTCGTCGATCGCGTGCAGATGGAAGGCCGCGGCGCCGGCGCCGGGCCGACCGCGTCCGCCGTGGTCGCCGACATCATCGACATCGCGCGCGGCAACATGGTGCCCGGGTTCGCCCGTCCGGCGGCGGACCTGGAGCCGCCGCGGCCGGTTCCCATGTCGGCGCACAAGGGCTGCTACTACCTGCGGTTCGAGGTCGTGGACAAGCCGGGCGTGTTCGCCGGCATCGCCCAGGCGTTGGGCAGGCACAACGTGTCCATGGAATCGATCATCCAGCGCGCCCGCGACCCGGGCGAGCCCGTGCCCGTGGTGATGACCACCCACGACACCTTGGAATCGGACATGACCGAGGCCGTGGCCGCCATCGCCGCCCTTGACGCCGTGGTCATGACGCCGCGTATCATCCGGATCGAAGATCTCTGAGCCGACGAGGACGACAGGAAGAGGAACCGTCCGTGACCGATGCCGTAACCGACCGCAACCTGGCCCTTGAGGCCGTGCGCGTGACCGAGGCCGCCGCCGTGGCGGCCATGGCCTACCTGGGCGGAGGCGACGAGCGCGCCGCCGACGAGGCCGCCGTGAAAGCCATGATGGAGCGCCTGGACACCCTCATGGTCGACGGCACCGTGCGCATGGGCGAGGGCGAAGAAGGCGAGGTCGAGGATCTGTACACCGGCCAGAAGATCGGCACCGGCGGGGCGCCCAAGGCCGACGTGGCCGTGCTTGCGCTGGAGGGCAAGTCGATCATCGCCCGCGGCGGCTACAACGCGCTGTCCGTGATCGCGCTGGCCGAGGACGGAGGCTTCCTGTCCGTCCCCAACGTCTACATGGAGAAGATCGCCGTCGGCCCGGGCTTGCCCGAGGGCGTGGTCGATCTGGACGCGGAGCCGGCGGAAAACTTGGCGGCGCTCGCCAAAGCCAAGAAGGTCAAGGTGTCGGATCTGGTGGTCTGCATGCTCGATCGCCCACGCCACGCCCAGATCGTCGCCAAGCTGCGCGAGGCAGGCGCGCGCATCCGCCTGATTCTGGACGGCGACGTCTCGGGCGTCGTCGCGACGGCCCTGCCGGGCTCGGGCGTCGACATCTTCCTGGGCAGCGGCCGCGCGACCCAGGGCGTGCTGGCCGCCGCCGCGCTGCGCGGCCTGGGCGGACAGATGCAGGGCCGCCTGATCGTGCGCAACGACGATGAGACGGCCCGCCTGCGCAAGGCCGGGGTCGAGGATCCGGCCCGCAAGTACGAGCTGACCGACATGGCGTCGGGCAACGTCACCTTCGCCGCCACCGGCGTGACCACCGGGCCCATGCTGACCGGGGTGCAGTTCCCCGATCGCGGGTTGGCCACCACCCATTCCCTTGTCGTGCGCTCCAAGACGCGCACGCTGCGTTACATCGAAGGACACCATCATGTGTCCAAGCTTTCTCGCGGGACCTGAGATCGGGTCGACGGATCAACCGCAGGACAACGCGGCCGAACCGGCCCGGATTCTCGGCGTCGAGCGGTCGCTGACCGGGCGCCGCTGGCTGGAGCGGCCCGTGGACCAGCGCGCCGTGCAGGCCCTGGTGCAGCGCTGGGAGCTTTCCGAACTGACGGCACGCGTGCTGGCCGGGCGCGGCGTGGCGTTGGAAGAGGTGCCGGGCTTCCTGGCGCCGACGCTGCGCGACCTCCTGCCCGACCCGGACCGTTTCCTCGACATGGCGCAGGGCGCGGAACGCCTTGCCGGCGCCGTCATGCAGGGCGAATGCATCGGCATCTTCGGCGACTACGACGTCGACGGCGCGACCTCGTCGGCGCTCCTGAGCCGCTTCATCCGGGCCGCGGGCGGGCGCACGGCGATCCACATCCCCGACCGCATCAAGGAAGGCTATGGCCCCAACACGCCCGCCATCCTGGGCTTGAAGGACAATCACGGAGCCTCCGTGGTGGTCACCGTGGACTGCGGCACGCTGGCGTTCGAGCCGGTCGCCGCCGCACGTGACGCCGGCATCGACGTGATCGTCGTCGACCACCACACGGCCGAGGCCGACCTGCCCCGTGCCGAGGCCGTCATCAACCCCAACCGCCTGGACGAGACGGCGGGCCACGGACAACTGGCCGCCGTCGGCGTCACGTTCCTGCTGATCGTCGCCGTCAACCGGGTGCTGCGCGGCGCGGGGTGGTATGCGACGCGGTCCGAGCCGGACCTTCTGCAATGGCTCGACATGGTGGCGCTCGGCACCGTCTGCGACGTGGTGCCTCTCACGGGGATCAACCGGGCTTTGGTTATTCAGGGCCTGAAGGTCCTGGCGGCCCGCCGCAATCCGGGCCTGCGGGCGTTGGCCGACGTGGCCGGGGTCGACGAGACGCCGACGGCCTATCACCTGGGTTTCGTCCTGGGCCCGCGCGTCAACGCGGGCGGGCGGGTCGGTGAATCCGACCTGGGATACCGCCTGATGACGACCGAGCACGCGGACGAGGCCTGGCACCTGGCGCGGCGGCTCGACGCCTTCAACCGCGAGCGCCAGGCCATCGAGGGGGAAGTCCTGGCGGGCGCCATGGCGCAGCTCGAGGACGCCGGCGGCGCCAGCGCCAACGCCATGGGCGCGGTGGCCCTGGCGCACGGTGACGGCTGGCATCCGGGGGTGATCGGCATCGTCGCCGCGCGCCTCAAGGAACGCTACAACCGGCCCGCCTGCGTCATTTCCTTCAACGGTGGCGGGGATGGCGATCTCGGGGTCGGTTCCGGCCGCTCGGTCAAGGGCGTCGACCTGGGAGCCGCCATCATCGCCGCACGTCAGGCGGGCCTGATCGAGAAAGGCGGCGGCCACGCCATGGCGGCGGGTTTCACCGTGGCACGGGACAAGCTGGCCGCGTTCCGCCAGTTCCTGGACGCGCGCGTCGCGGCCCATATGGCGGAAAGCGGCATCCGCCCGACCCTTTACCTGGACGGGGCGCTGCGCCCCGACGCGGCGACCGAGGATCTGGTCGAGGAGATCGCGAAGCTGGGCCCCTTTGGCGCCGGCAATCCCGAGCCGCGCTTCGTCATGCCCCATGCGCGCCTGACCTACGCCGACCGGGTCGGCGAGAACCACGTGAAATGCGCCGTCGCCAAGGACGCCCGGGGGGTGGTCGAGGGCATCGCCTTCCGCGCCCTCGATTCCGACCTGGGCGCGGCCCTTCTGAACCACGACGGACGCCTCCTGCATCTGGCGGGGCGGCTGCGCTTCAACTCGTGGAACGGGCGCACCACGGTGCAGTTCCAGATCGAGGACGCGCAGCCCGCAAGCGGATGACGAATATTACAAAAGCCCCCTTGATTTTGCCCCCTGGGCCGTATACCAAGTGCGCCTTCGGGCTGCGGGCCCGACGGCCACAGCTTGCGTCCCCATCGTCTAGTCAGGCCTAGGACACGACCCTTTCAAGGTTGAGACACGGGTTCGAATCCCGTTGGGGACGCCAACTTTGGCGTGGTACCAACTTTGACATGTTACAAGACACGTCCCCATCGTCTAGCCCGGCCTAGGACACCTCCCTCTCACGGAGGAGACAGGGGTTCGAATCCCCTTGGGGACGCCAATTTTCATCCGCAAAACCCGACATCGAATTCATTGCGCCGGGACCGGTTTCCGGCTGCAATGGCGCGGGCGGGAGGCTTGCCGGCGGCGGCGGCCCGGTGAGAGGGACTTGTGAGCGACACCTTCAGCGCCAAGGAACTGACCGTCGATCCGTCGACGTTCACCGGCGATTTCGCCTGGCTTTACGCCTATTGGGCGGAGCGGGCGGGGCACGGCGGCTTGCCCGCCTGGGCCGACATCCGCCTGATCGAATTCCCGGCGACGATCCTGCCCTGGCTGGTGATCATGGACGTGGTCGACGACGCACGGCGTTTCGTCTTTCGCTATTGGGGGACCGAGCGCACCAACCTGCAGCGCGTCGACATGACCGGAAAGTCGGTGAAGGAACTGAAAATTCCCGGCCTGGCGCCCGCCATGCTGCACCAGAACGAATGCGCGGTGGCGGCGCGCGCACCGATCCTCTTTCTCAACAACTTCGTCGCCCCCTCGGGCCTGACCGTGCGCTATCAGGCCCTGCGCCTGCCGCTCACCGACGGCGGTGGAGACGTCGACAAGATACTGGCCTTGAGCCGCTTCATCGACGACGCGGCGACCGTCCGTCGCCGGGCGGAGGAAGGCCCCACGCCGGTGTGACCTTCCGGTGAAACGGCCGAAATCCCTGGCATCGGCGGGGCCGGTCTGGCATACGTTTTTCATGCCGGCCGGCTTCCCAATACCCAGACCGAACAAGGGGAACACCATGGGTAGCGAAAGACTGACACTCGCCCATTTCATGTACGAGGACGTCCGCAAGGAACCGCAGGCGACGGGCGAGCTTGCCTCGCTGATCAACGACATCGCGGCGGCCTGCAAGGCCGTGGCCAGCCTGGTCAACCACGGCGACCTGGCGGGCGACCTGGGCGGCGCCGTCGGCCGCAACGTGCAGGACGAGACGCAGAAGGAACTGGACGTCCTCGCCAACGATACCTTCCTGGCCTGGACCCGGCGCGGCGGGCAGTTGACTGCGCTGGCGTCGGAAGAGATGGAAGAGCCCTACATCATCCCCATGGACGAGCCGCGCGGGAAATACCTCCTGGTGTTCGATCCGCTCGACGGTTCCTCCAACATCGAAATCAACGGCCCGGTCGGCACCATCTTCTCGATCCTGCGCTCGCCCGATCCCAAGCGACTGGCGACCAGGGAAGACTTCCTGCAGCCGGGGCGCAAGCAGATCGCCGCCGGCTACGTGCTCTATTCCGCCTCCACCACCATGCTGCTGACGCTGGAGGGCAAGGGGGTTTCCAAGTTCACCCTGGATCCGGGCGTGGGCGAGTTCGTGCTGACCGAGCGCGACATCAAGGTGCCGGCGCAGGCCAAGGAGTTCGCCATCAACGCCTCGAACCAGCGGTTCTGGGACCCGCCCGTGACCCGCTATATCGGGGAATGCCTGGCGGGCAAGACCGGCCCCCGCGGGCGCGACTTCAACATGCGCTGGGTCGCCGCCATGGTGGCCGACGTGCACCGCGCCATCTCGCGCGGCGGGGTGTTCATGTATCCGGTGGACGAGAAATGCCGCGCCAAGGGCGGGCGCCTGCGCCTTCTCTACGAGGCTTCGCCCATGGCCATGATCATCGAGCACGCCGGCGGCAAGGCGTCCACGGGCCTGGGCCCGATTCTCGACGTCCAGCCGACGGACATCCATCAGCGCATTCCGGTGATGATGGGATCGGCCGAGGAGGTCGAGATCCTGGAGCGCTACCACGCCGAGGCCGAAGACATTCCCGCCAGCCGCGCCGGGGCGGCGGAATAGGGTCCGTCCAGCCGACCGCGGTGGATCAGAACTCGTCCTTCACCTGATTGATGAGTTGGTGCAGGCCCGCCGCCGGACGGGGCTGCTCGTCCCGGCCGCCGTGGACCTGGGCGTAGTATTCCAGCATGTGGTGGAATTCCTCGGTCAGACGGCCTTCGGCGATGGCGTCGGGGTCCGTGTGATGGGCGACGAAGGCCGAGAAATTGGCCGCCGCATGGCGCAGGCCGGCGGCGATGACCCCGGGCGGCAGGCCGCTTTCCAGGCGCGTGTTGGCGACGTTGATGATCTGGTTGGCGATCTGCACGCCCAGCGTATGGTCGTCCTCGCCGTGGTCATGGTCGTGGCCGCAGCCGGGTCCGTGTTCGTGCCCATGGTGGTGATGGTCGTCGTGGTCGGCCATGGCCGGCGTTCCTTCATCGGTGGCGCGGCGTCGCGCTCGGGGCCATGCTATAGCATATCGGCGGGCCGCCGGGGACTCCGTTCCGCGGCCGGGACCTTGGTTCATATTGCAATGTGTTCAGATAAGGCAGTACCTTCGCGGGAACGAAAAGTGCTGCGGAACGGGCAGGATCGGGCAGGGGAACTGGGCATGAGTGCTGAAACCGGCAGCTATCGGCTGATCACCCGGCCTGATTTCGACGGCGTCGTGTGCGGCGCCCTGTTCATGGAACAGGACATGATCGACACGGTCATGTTCGCCCACCCCCGCGACATGCAGCACGGCCGTGTCGAGGTGACCCCAGACGACATCACGGCGAACCTGCCCTACGTGCCGGGCGTGCATCTGTGCTTCGACCACCACGTCAGCGAGACCGAGCGCGTGGGCCCCATGGAGAACCACATCATCGATCCCAAGGCGCCCTCGGCGGCGCGCGTCGTCTATGACCATTACGGCGGCCGGGACACGTTTCCCCTGGTCGACCCGGCGCTGATCGACGCCGTCGACAAGGCCGACTCCGCCGACTTCACGGAAGAGGAGATACTGGCGCCCGACGGCTACACGCTCCTCAACTTCATCCTCGACGGGCGCACGGGGCTGAGCCGCCTGCGCGACTTCGCGATCTCGGAAGAGCAGATGATGATCGACATGATGACCTACTGCCGTCATCACCCGGTCGACGAGATCCTGCAGATACCCGACGTGGCCGAGCGCGTGCGCACCTACATCCTGAACGAGGAATTCGCCGAACTGCAGATCAAGCGCTGCGCCGAGATCACGGACAACGTCGTGCTGGTCGACCTGCGCGACGAAGACACGCTCTATACGGTCAACCGCTTTCTCGTGTACGCCCTCTATCCCAAGTGCGACATCTCGGTGCACCTGACCAACCTGCCGGAACGCGGGTTGGTCGAGGTCGCCGTCGGCAAGTCGATCCTCAAGCGCACCAACAAGGCCAACGTGGGCAACCTGCTTTTGAAATACGGCGGCGGCGGCCATGCGGCCGTCGGCACCTGCCAGGTCGAGCCCGACCACGCCGACCGCGTGGCCCAGGAAATCGTCGCCGCCGTGCGCGGCAGGTAATCCGCTTCATCCATCCGAGATTCCAAGAAAGTCCAAGGGAGCCACCCATGACCGCGCCGTTTTCCATCGACCGCATCGACCATTTCGTCCTCACCGTGGCCGACGTGGACAAGACCTGCGCGTTCTATGAAAAGGCGCTGGGCATGACGCGCGAGGACTTCGAGGCGCGGCCGGGCGACGTGCGCTCGGCGCTCACCTTCGGGCGCAACAAGATCAACCTGCACCCCTTTCCCAGCCCCTACGAGCCCAAGGGCGTCAACCCGGTGACCGGGGCGGGGGACTTCTGCCTGATCACGGAAACCCCCATCGAGCAGGTCATGGCGCATCTGCAAGGCGTCGGCGTCGAGATCGAGGTCCAGCCGTCGAAGCGCACGGGCGCCACGGGCGAACTGCGCTCCATCTACTTCCGCGATCCGGACGGGAATCTGGTGGAAGTCAGCAACTACGTCTGAGGCGGCGACCGGCTCAGACCTCCCTGACCCCCGTGATGACGAAGCCCTGGTTCGCCGGATAGCGGCGTTCGGCCCGGCTGCGCGCCTCATTGACGTCTTGGCCCGAAAATTCGATGAAATGGGTATCCGCCCATTCGTCCTTGAAGAACTTATGCCTGTCGCCTGCCCGCAGGGCGGCCAGGACCTCGCTGTTGTGAACCTCGAATTCGAATACCGGCATCTGACACCTTCACCCACCGCTTGAAACAATCCGACCCTTTCCGGAGGACGCCGTCCACTCGGCGGACGGGTCCCGGCTGGGTCTGGTTCTTATTCCGGTTTATTATGTACGTGGCTGGGCAGATGACGGCTGTGACCCGTGTCACAAAACGCAGGGTGATTTATGCCCGGTCGAACGGAATCGCCTGCCGTCAGCGGAAAAAACCGACGGCCTTTTAGGCGCCCAGCGCCTTCTCCAGGTCGTCGATCAGATCCTGGGCCGTCTCCAGGCCGATGGACAGGCGGACAACGTCCGGCCCGGCGCCGGCAGCGACCTGCTGTTCCTCGGTCAGTTGCCGGTGGGTGGTCGAGGCCGGATGGATGATGAGCGAGCGGGTATCGCCGATGTTGGCGAGGTGGGAGAACAGCTCCACCGTCTCGACGCACCTGATCCCGGCCGCGTAGCCGCCCCTGAGCCCGAAGGTGAAGACGGAGCCGGCCCCCTTCGGCAGGTATTTTTGCGCCAGGGTGTGCCAAGGGCTTGACGGCAGCCCCGCGTAGGACACCCAGGCGACGGCCGGATGGCCCTCCAGGAATTCCGCCACCTTCTGCGCGTTTGCCACATGTCGGTCCATGCGCAGCGGCAGGGTCTCGATCCCGGTGATCGTCAGGAAGGCGTTCATGGGCGCCATGGCGGGCCCGAAGTCGCGCAGCGCCACGGCCCGCGCCTTCATGGTGAAGCCGAAGTCGCCGAAGGTCTCGAAGAACGTCAGGCCGTGGTAGGCCGGGTCGGGGGTCGTCATGCCCGGAAACTTGCCGGACGCCGCCCAGTCGAATTTCCCGGACTCGATGACAGCACCGCCCATGGAGTTGGCGTGGCCCGAGAGGAACTTGGTCGTCGAATGGACGACGATGTCGGCGCCCCAGTCGAAGGGCTTGAGCAGGTAGGGCGTCGCCAGCGTGTTGTCGACCACCAGGGGAATGCCCGCGTCATGGGCGATCCCCGCCACCGGTTCCAGGTCGACGATCAGGCCGCCCGGGTTGGCCAGCGCCTCCAGGAAGATGCACTTGGCCTCCGGATGCTCGGCGAGGGCGCGCTGGAATTCCTCTGGTGTCGGCTCCACGAAATGGCATGTCCAGCCGAGCCGCTTGAAGGAATGACCGAATTGGGTGATGGAGCCGCCGTAGAGGTTTTTCGAAGCGATGAAGCTGTCGCCCGGCTCCAGCAGCGTGAACATGGCGAGGAACTGCGCCGCATGGCCCGAGGCGGCGCAGACGGCGGCGCGCCCGCCCTCCAGGTTGGCGAGCCGTTCCTCGAGCACCGATACGGTGGGGTTGGTCAGCCGTGAATAGATGAAGCCGAAGGTCTGCAGGTTGAACAGGTCGGCGGCGTGCTCCGCGTTTTCGAACACATAGGCCGTGTTCTGAAAGATCGGCGTGACGCGGGCGCCCGTTTCCGCATCGGGCCGCGCGCCCGCGTGGATGGCCCGGGTTTCAAAGCCGAACTCGGGCGGGCCATCGGGCATGTCGTTCTTGGAATCCATCGCTAAACTACCTCTTCGTCCGCTTTGCCGAAATCACGCCGGAATTGACGCCGCACCAGCCCAGTTCGCCGAATAGCCGCCCGTATTCGATCTTGGGGCAGCGGTCCATGATGACCGTCAGGCCCGCCGCCCGGGCGCGCTCGGCCGCCGCGTCGTCGCGCACGCCCAGCTGCATCCAGATCACGCGGATGCCTTTCTCGTCCTTCAGCTCGATGGCGCGGTCGACGATGCCGCCCGCATCCTTCGACGCGCGGAACACGTCCACCATGTCGACGGGCCCGGGCGCGTCGCCCAGTTCCGCATAGACCGCCTGTTCCCAGATCTCCTTGCCGGCATGGCCCGGGTTGATGGGGATCACCGTGTAACCCTTGCCCAGCAGGTACTTCATGGCGAAGTTCGACGGCCTGACCCAGTTGGGCGAGGCGCCAACCATGGCGATGGTGCGCACGTCCTTGAGCACGCCCGCGACCAGCGCGTCGTCGTAGTGGAGGGGCGGCGGGGCCTCGTCGGGCTGGTTCATTCGTCGTCGTCCTTCGGATCCTTGGAGAGGTCCTGCCACTGCGGCATGGGCTGTTTTTCCAGGAAGGCGGCGACGCCGGCCTGGGCGTCCGCGTGCAGCATGTTCTGAATAATGGTTTCGGTCGCCAGTTCGTAGGCGGCGTCCAGCCCTTCCTCGATCTGCTTGTAGAACAGCTCCTTGCCGAACTGGATGGCGCGGGGCGACTTGTCGGCGATGGTCCGGGCCAGGTCGTCCGTGGCGCGGTCGAGGAATTCCGCCGGCACCACGCGGTTGACCAGGCCGTACTGCCGCGCCGTCTCGGCAGTGATGAAGTCGCCGGTATAGAGCATCTCCAACGCCTGCTTGCGCGGCAGGTTGCGGGTCACCGCGACCATGGGCGTGGCGCAGAACAGGCCCAGATTGATGCCCGAGGTGGCGAAGCGCACCTGGTCCGCCGCCACCGCGAGGTCGCATTGCGCCACAAGCTGACAGCCCGCCGCCGTCGCCACGCCGTGGACCCGGGCGATCACCGGCTGCGGAATTCGGGTGAGGGAGGTCATCATGCGCGAGCATTGCTTGAACAGGGCCTCGAGCGGTTCGCGGCCGTCCATGGCCTTCATTTCCCGCAGGTCGTGCCCGGCGCAGAACGCGCGGCCGTTGGCGGCGATGACCACGACCTTGACCGTGCGGTCGTCCATCAGGGCATCCATCTGGTCCTGCACGGCGCCCATCAGGTCGCTCGAGAGGGCGTTGAACTTGTCGGGCCGATTGAGGGTCAGGGTCGCGACACCGTCACGGTCCTCGCGCAAAAGGATCGCTTCGTTGCTGCCCGGAAGAGGGGTGTCGGTCATGTTGTTGTGCTTCCTTCCGTCCTGGTATCTAAGGCCCGCCGGGCGGGGATGGCAAGCCCGCCGAACGGCTGCGGCGCGGTTAGGCCTGAATTGACGTTTACGTAAACGTAAATTACCGTCGCCGTCACCGCAACCCGAGCCGGAGCCGACCCCATGCCGGAGACCAAGACGCCGGAAATCACCGCCGACCAGTTCAACCGGATCATGGCGGAGGAACTGCCCTTCGCCCATGAGGTCGGCATGCGCGCCGACGTGATCGAGGCCGGCCGCGCGGTCCTGCGCATGCCGACGGACGAACGGCAGCTGCGTCCCGGCGGCACCGTGTCGGGCCCGGCCATGATGGCGCTGGCCGATGCCGCCATGTACGCGGCGCTTCTGGGCCGGATCGGCCCGGTGAAACTGGCCGTGACCACCAGCTTCAACGCGAATTTCCTGCACCGGCCCGAACCCGCCGACCTGATCGCCGAGGCGACGGTCCTCAAGCTGGGCAAGCGCCTCGCGGTGATCGAGGTGAGCGTCCATTCCGACGGGTTCGACGCCGTGGTGGCGCATATGACCGGCACCTATTCGATCCCGCCCCGCGGCTGACCGGGTCTATATGGTGTTATAATACCGCGTCCGTAAACGACGGAAAATGTTGCGGTTTTCCGCTTGACTTCCCGTTCCCCTGTGGCATATTCCGCCGCCTTCGGCACCCGGTGCCCGTCGTGCGTCCGGGCCGCAAAAGCATTTAAGGAACGTGACCCATGAAAACCTATTCCGCGAAACCGTCGGAAGTCGAAAAGGGTTGGTATGTCGTCGATGCCGAGGGTCTGGTCCTCGGCCGTCTGGCGGCGGCCATCGCGACGCGGCTGCGCGGCAAGCACAAGCCGATGTACACCCCGCACATCGATTGCGGCGACCACATCATCGTCATCAATGCCGGCAAGGTGCGCCTGACCGGCAACAAGCTGGCGGACAAGAAGTACCACTATCACACCGGCTATCCGGGCGGCATCAAGACCCGCACCGCCGGCGGCATCCTGGGCGGCGCCCATCCCGAGCGCGTCGTCTACAAGGCCGTCGAGCGCATGGTCAGCCGCAACCCGCTGGGCCGCGAGCAGATGCGCAAGCTGCACGTCTATGCCGGCACCGAGCATCCCCATGCCGGCCAGCAGCCGCAGGTTCTGGACGTCGCGTCCATGAACCCGAAGAACAAAAGGAGCGCCTAATCCATGTCCGAAGATGTGAAAACGCTTGAGGACCTCAAGGAACTGACGGGCGCGCCGGACGTCGAGGACACGGGTCCCGCGGAACCGGTGATCGACGAACACGGCCGGTCCTACGCCACGGGCCGCCGCAAGGACGCCGTCGCCCGCGTGTGGATCAAGCCGGGGCCGGGCAAGATTACGGTCAACGGCCGCGACGCGGAACTGTATTTCGCCCGTCCCGTGCTGCAGATGATGATCAAGCAGCCGTTCGAGACGGTCGAGCGCCTGGGCCAATACGACGTCATGTGCACGGTCAAGGGCGGCGGCCTGTCGGGCCAGGCCGGCGCCGTGCGTCACGGCATCTCGCGGGCACTGACCTATTTCGAGCCGACGCTGCGCGGCAAGCTGAAGGCGGGCGGCTTCCTGACCCGCGACAGCCGCGCCGTCGAGCGCAAGAAGTTCGGCCGCCGCAAGGCCCGCCGCAGCTTCCAGTTCTCGAAGCGCTAAGCCGCAAAACCCGAGCGGCGGCTTAGCCGCCGCGAAGGTTGTTTTGCGCGAAAGAAATGTAGAATGGAAAGGCCGCTCCTTCGGGGGCGGCCTTTTTCGTCGCCGCTGTCGAGCAGGGGCCTTTCGGGTTACACTATCCCCCGACGACGGGAGGACACGACATGCGACGGTTTCTGACGGCGGCGGTGCTGCTGCTGGCGGTCTTCGGCCCCGCCCGCGCGGCTACGGTCGGCGAGGACGGCCTGCACAAGCAGTCGTGGTTCGCCGAGACCTTCCTGATCCTGGCCGAGGACATGGCCGAGGCGGCGGCGAAGGGTAAGCGCGTCGCCGTGATCTTCGAACAGAAGGGCTGCCCCTACTGCCGCGAGATGCATACCGTGAACTTCCAGGTGCCCGAACTGACCGACTACGTGAAGGCCCACTTCATGGTCGTGCAGCTGAACCTGTGGGGGGCGCGCGAGGTCACGGACCTGGACGGCAAGGCCTTGGAGGAGCGGGCGCTCGCCCGCCGCTGGCGCGTCAATTTCACGCCGACCATCGTGTTCCTGCCGACGCCCGAGGAAATGAAGGCCGGCGAGACCGAGGTCGCGCGCATGCCCGGTTATTTCAAACCGTTCCACTTCCAGTCCATGTTCGAATTCGTCAAGGCCGGCGCCTACAAGGAGCAGAGCTTCCAGCGCTTCCTGCAACACAAGTTCGAGGACCTGGAAAAGCAGGGCAAGAAGCCCAAGGTCTGGTAGCCGGCCGGGCGCCGCTCGTCACGGCGTGCGGTCGAGGAATTCCCGCAGTTTGCCTTCCCACAGGCGGGCGTCGATCATCGGCCCGGCGTGGCCGTAGCGCGTCTTCAGTTCATGGAACTCGGCTTCGACACCCTTCGATTTCAGCGAATCCACCGTCGGCCGGCCGAGCGCCACGTCGACCACGCTGTCCGTGTCGGCCAGCACGTTCAGAAGCGGCGCCTTGATGTTGCCGGACATGGGCGTGACGTCGGAGCCGATGCCCGCCTCGTAGAGGATGTAGAGGGAGTTGGCGTCGAATTCCTTGGCCCATTTCTCTGCCCGCTCGCGGATGATGCGCGCGCATTCGGCCGGGTCGCCCACCGTGTCGGCCAGGTGTGTGCCGATGCCGTAGTTGGTGAGGCGTTCGATGCGGTCCTCGGCCATGCGGGCGAACACCCCGCCATCCATTTCGCGACCGTAATAATGCCCGCCGTTCCAGCCGGGGCACCGGGCGTAGCGGTCGCGGATCGCCTGGACCTGGGCCGGGGTGGTCTTGCGCTCGATGACGCCGGCGATGGGGACCAATGCCCGCATGCGCTCGGGATGCGTCGCCCCCCAGCGGAAGGTCAGGTGTCCGCCGTAGGAATAGCCCATGACGGCCTTCAACTGCCCGATGCCCAGATGGTCGATCAGCAGGCGCTGCGCCTCCACCATGTCGGCGGTCGTGTACTTGGGGAAGTCGGGGCCCCAGGGCCTGCCCGTGGCCGGGTTGGTCGAGGCGGGACCCGAGGTGCCGTAGGCCGAGCCCAGCATGTTGGAACAGACGACGAAATACCTGTCCGTGTCCACCGCCTTGCCGGGACCGACAAGATTGACCGCCCATCCGGTTTCGTCGCCCGTCGCGTGCGGGTAGTTGGTGTAGCCGTGGCACAGCAGGATGGCGTTATCGCCGGCGGCGTTGAGTGTGCCCCAGGTCTCGTAGGCTATGGACAGGTCCGGCAGGGTCGCGCCCGTGGACAGGGCGAAGTCGCCAGGCGAATAGGTCCGGGAGGTGGGGAGCAGCATGGGGCGGGGCCTGTAGCAAGGAGAGGAGCGGGAAGAAACTCTAGACCCCGCGCGAGGCGGCGATCAATGCGCATTCTTGCGCCGAGGGTCCCGATGCGCCTATACCCTTGCCCTCAAGTCGGCGGCTTGCCACCGGCGCGATCTCATCATGCTTGAAGGACAAGGGACCATGACCGCCAAGGTGTTCATCGACGGTGAAGCAGGGACCACGGGGCTGCAGATCAGCGAGCGCCTGGCCCGACGTGCCGACGTGGACCTGCTGCGGCTGCCGGACGACCGGCGCAAGGACCCGGCCGCGCGGGCGGAAATGCTGAACGCCGCCGACGTGGCGATCCTCTGCCTGCCCGACGCGGCGGCCAAGGAATCGGTCGCGCTGATCGAGAATCCCGAGACTCGGGTGATCGACGCCTCGACGGCGCACCGTACGGCGGACGGCTGGACCTATGGCTTTCCCGAACTCGACCCCGGCCACGAGGGCGCCGTCGCCAACGCGCGGCTGGTCGCCAACACGGGCTGCTACGCGGTCGCCTCGGTGGCGCTGCTGCACCCTCTGGTCGGGGCCGGGCTGCTGCCCCGTGACTTTGCCGCCACGATCAATGCCGTCTCCGGCTATTCCGGCGGCGGGCGGCAGCTGATCCAGGCCTTCGAGGACCCGTCGGCCGAGGGGCACATTGCCGCCGCCGTGCGCGTCTACGCGCTCGGCCTCGCTCACAAGCACGTGCCGGAAATCCACAGGTATTCGGGGTTGAGCCACGCGCCGATCTTCGTGCCGACGGTGGCGCGTTACCGCCAGGGCATGATCGTGCAGATTCCGGTGCCGCTGTGGTCCCTGCCGGGCACGCCGAAAGCAAAAGACCTGCAGGCGGCGCTCGCCGACCATTACGCGGGGCGCCGGTTCGTCGCGGTCGAGGGCTATGACGCGGCGCTCGCCACGGGACATCTGGAGCCCGAGGACCTGAACGGCACCAACGACCTGAAGCTCTACGTGTTCGCCAACGAAGGCACGGGCCAGGCGGTGCTGACGGCGCTCTTGGACAATCTGGGCAAGGGGGCCTCGGGCCAGGCGGTGCAGTGCCTGAACCTCATGCTGGGGCTGGACGAGGCGACGGGCCTGGACGCCCCCGCCGACCTGTTGAACTGACGGCGGGGCAGGCCGATGCCCGCCGAGCAGGTCATTCTGATCATCGTCCTGGTCTTCGTGATCCTGACCACGGGCTATTCCGTGTTCACGGGCATCTCGCCTGTGCCATCGTCGCCGACGTCCTACGCCAAGATCGAGGAGATCCTGCTGGACGAAGGCGTGACGCGGGTCGTCGATCTGGGCGCGGGTTGGGGCTGCCTGCTCATGCCGCTGGCCGCCGCCATGCCCGAGGTCCAGTTCCTGGGCTACGAGCTGTCGCCGTTTCCCCTGGTGTTCGCCCGCCTACGCGGCGCCCTGTTCCGCCGCCGCAACGTCCGCATCGAACGGCAGGACCTGCGCAAGACCTCGTTCCAGGGGGCCGACGCCGTCATCTGTTATCTCTACAGCGAGTTGCTGGAGAAGCTCCGCCCGAACCTGGAGCGCGACCTCAAGCCCGGGACGATCGTGGTCTCCAACGTGTTCGACATTCCGGGCTGGCGGCCCGAGGCCGTGCACAGGCTTGACTGCTCGCAATGCCCGCAGGTTTATGTCTACCGGGTGCCGGACCGCACGGCCGCCGCGGCGGCGGCGGGGGTGGGCATGGGGGGCCTGACTGCCTGATCGATTGATCAGATATCGATGTCCTGCACGAAGCGGGCGTGCTCCTGGATGTAGGCGAAGCGCAGTTCCGGCTTACGTCCCATCAGGCTTTCCACCAGTTTCGCCGTCTTCCTCGCTTCGGACTTGACCTCGGCGCCCTCGCCCGCGGGGAGGGTCACGCGCAGCAGCGTCCGCTTGGCCGGGTCCATGGTGGTTTCCTTCAGCTGCGCCGGCGGCATTTCGCCCAGGCCCTTGAAGCGGCTGACGTCGACCTTGCCGCGGCCCTTGAACACGGTTTCCAGCAGTTCGTCCTTGTGCGCGTCGTCCCGCGCATAGGCCGATTTTCCGCCCTGGCTGAGGCGGTAGAGCGGCGGCAGGGCCAGATAGAGGTGCCCCGTTTCCACCAGTTTCGGCATTTCCTGGAAGAAGAAGGTCATGAGCAGCGAGGCGATATGCGCGCCGTCCACGTCGGCGTCGGTCATGATGATGACCTTTTCGTAGCGCAGGTCGTCCTCAAGGAATTTGTCGCCGGTGCCGCAGCCGAGGGCTTCCATGAGGTCGGACAGTTCCTGATTGGCGCGCATCTTGTCGGCGGTGGCGCTGGCCACGTTGAGGATCTTGCCCCGAAGCGGCAGCACGGCCTGGGTCTCGCGCAGCCGCGCCTGCTTGGCCGAGCCGCCGGCGCTGTCGCCCTCGACCAGGAAGATTTCCGTGCCCTGGGCCGTGTTGCGGGTGCAGTCCGACAGCTTGCCCGGCAGACGCACCCGGCGGGTCGCCGACTGGCGCTTGGTCTCCTTGGCGGCACGTCGTCTGAGGCGGAATTCCGCGCGCTCGATGGCGTGTTCCAGCAGCGCGTTGGCCTGTGCCGGATGGCCCGACAGCCAGTGGTCGAAATGGTCGCGCACGGCCGATTCCACCAGCCGGTGGGCCTCGGCGTTCGACAGCTTGTCCTTGGTTTGGCCCTGGAATTGGGGATCGGCGATGAACACGGACAGCATGATCGCCGCCCCGCCGGTGATGTCGTCGGCCTGGACCTTGGCGGCCTCCTTGTTCTTGACCAGCTCGCCATAGGCACGCAGCCCGCGCGACAGGGCCGATTTCAGGCCCGTCTCATGGGTCCCGCCTTGGGCCGTCGGAATGGTGTTGCAGTAGGAGGAGCAGAAACCGTCCTCGTCCAAGGGCCAGGCGATGGCCCATTCGACGCGGCCGGTGCCGCCGTTGAGCTTGCCTTCGCCGATGAAGGGCCGGTCTGTCAGGCACTTGCGGCCGTCGAGCGTCGCCTCGAGATAGTCGCCGAGCCCGCCCGGGAAGTGGAACGTCGCCTCCGCCGGGGTCGGATCGTCGGCCTTCAGGAGCTTGGGGTCGCAGGACCAGCGGATTTCCACCCCCTTGAACAGATAGGCCTTGGAGCGCGCCATGCGGTAAAGCGCCTGCGGCTTGAAGGCGCAGCGCGCGCCGAAGATGTCGGGATCGGGGGAGAACGTCACCGTGGTGCCGCGCCGGTTGTTGACCGCACCCGCGTCCTCCAGCTTCGACGTGGGGTTGCCGCGCGAATAGGTCTGGCGCCACAGCCGCTTGTCGCGGGCGACTTCGACAGTCAGGGATTCCGACAGGGCGTTGACCACGGACAGCCCGACGCCGTGCAGGCCGCCCGAAGTCTCGTAGTTCTTGCCCGAAAACTTGCCGCCGGAATGGAGGGTCGTGAGGATGACCTCGAGCGCCGACCTGTCCTTGAACTTGGGGTGGGGGTCGACGGGGATGCCGCGGCCGTTGTCGCGGACAGTGAGCGCCCCGTCCTCGCCCAGCGCGACCTCGATGCGGGCCGCGTGGCCGGCCACGGCCTCGTCCATTGAGTTGTCGAGGACCTCCGCCGCCAGGTGGTGCAAGGCACGCTCGTCGGTGCCGCCGATATACATGCCGGGGCGGCGGCGGACAGGCTCGAGTCCTTCCAGGACCTCGATGTCCTTGGCCGTATAGTCGCCGCCTCCCGCGGGCGCGGCGCCCGATTTCGCGGCCTTGGCGGGTTTTGCCGGGGCGGCCTTGGGCGGCGCCTTATCCGGTTGCTTTTTGTCTTCGGCGTGTTGAAATAGGTCGGTCATTCGATGTCCCGCGCCTCACGACGGGAGGCGCTGTTTCGCTTGTTTTTCGTGCCCCGGCCGGGCGACCCCGCGCCAGCGCCGGCTTGCCCCAAGCTATACCACGATGGGGTAGGGGGGATGCAACGACTTACCATATATTGTGCCGAAATCGGGATTGCAGATTGAGGAAACCCTTGTGATGACGACCCACAACGCCGCCGATGCCGCCGCTTCCGGCGCCGCCGCCGAGGACGAACAGCCGCGCGGCGAACTGGCCATCCGCACCCTTGCCATGCCCGCCGATACCAACCCGTCGGGCGACATCTTCGGCGGCTGGGTGATGGCCCAGATGGACGTGGCCGGCGGCATCACCGCGGCCCAGCGCGCGGGCGGGCGGGTCGCCACCGTGGCCGTCGACGGCTTCATCTTCCACAGGCCCGTCTACGTGGGCGACGTGCTGTGCTGTTATGCCGAGGTGATCCGCGTCGGCAACACCTCCGTCGCAATCCGCATCGAGGCCTGGGCCCTGCGTCAGCGGGCGCGCGACCGGCGGGTGCGGGTGACGGAGGGCATCTTCACCTTCGTCGCCCTGGACGAGCACGGCAACAAGCGGCCGGTGCCGAAATCCTAGGCCGAAGTTTGGGCCCGCTCCGTCGACGGGCGGCAAAGCCGCCTCAACCGACCAGCATGCAGGCGTAACCGGCCGTGAACATCACGGCGAGGGCGAACAATTCGTGCAGGCGTGAAATGGACATGGGTCATCTCCCGGGGCTGAAACTTGGCATGACCACATAAGAACAAAACAAGAACATATAAGTCAACACATTTTCGTCATTGCCTTGGCGGGCGCCACCCGGCGGCGCTAATATGCTTGGAATTCCGGGATTTTTCTTGAAACGATGCAAGAGGACGCCACGCCATGCCCCGCTGCCGCCGAATCCCGTCCCTTCGCGGTCTGGCCGCCTGCGCCGTTCTGGGATTCGCTGTCGCGGCGGGGCCCGCCGCGGCCGACGAGCCGCGCGTCATTCAGGCCGAGGCCTCGCCCAACGGCGACGGGACCTATACCGTTTCCGCGACCATCCGCCACGGCGACACGGGCTGGGATCATTATGCCGACGGGTTCGATATTCTGGCTCCCGACGGGACGGTCCTGAGCCGCCGCGTGCTCTATCACCCCCATGTGGACGAGCAGCCCTTCACCCGCTCGACCGGCGGGGTGAAGGTGCCCGCCGGCGTCGCCAGCGTCATCGTGCGCGCCCATGACAAGGTGCATGGCGACGGCAAGGGGACGTTTACCCTCAAGCTGCCGGATCGCTGAGCGTCGCCGCCCCCTTCCGGCGGCGGGGAAGGATCAGCCCCGCATGGCGGTCATGAAGGCCTCGCCCGAGTGCGAGACGTCGCCCGCGGTGCCTTCCAGGTCCGCCGCCAGGCGGCCGAGCCCCCGCGCCAGGTCCGACAGGACGGCCATGGCCTCGTCCATCAGGGAAACGTCGGCGGTGATTGCGGCCACCGTCGCCTGGGATTCGGCGACGTGGCGGCCGATGGTGCCCGTGGCATGCTTCTGGCCTTGCAGGACCTGGGCCATGCCGTGCACGGTCTCGACCAGTTCCTCCATGCGCCCGGCGACCCGCGCCATGTTGGCGGCGCTGGCGCGCACGGTGTCCTGAAGGCCGGAAATCCGCTCGGCGATGCAGCCCGAGGCCGCCTCCGACTGCTGTGCCAGGTTCTTGATCTCGCTTGCGACGATGGCGAAGCCTCTGCCCATCTCCCCGGCGCGCGCCGCCTCGATGGCGGCGTTGAGGCCGAGCATGCGGACCTGGCCGGCGATGTCACTGACGTCGCGGGTGATCTCGCCGATGTCCAGGGCGGCCTGGTTGGAGCCCTCGAGCTGCTGCACCGCCGCGCGCAGCTCCGCGGCAAGCTGGTTGACCGTGCCGATCACCACCGAGGTCTTGCCCTCCGTGTTGCGTTCGGCGTTTTCGAGCGCCGCCATGGCCGATCTCAGGGTGCCTGCTGCGGCGGCGATGTCGGAAATGCCGCCCCCGACCTTGGCGCAGGCGTCGGCGGCCGTGCCGCAGCGCCGGCCCAGTTCGCCGGCCGAGCCCGTCAGTTCGCCGGAGGCTGATCCCAGGCGCCCGACGGCGCTCTGTACGCTGGTCTCGAACTGGTCCATCAGGGCCGTCTTGCGCGTCTCGAAGCGGGCGCGCTCGAAGATGCGGGCGAGCTGCGACGACACATAGGTCATGATCTCCAGCGAGGTCCGGTCCAAAAGTCCCGCGTGACGGCCGTAGAACTCGGCCACGGCCACGCACTCGCCCCGCAGCATGACGGGGAAGCCGAAGAACCCGCGGACGTCGTTGCGCCGGGCGGCGTCGGCGCGCAGGAACTGGGGCAGCACCGTGACGTCCTCGACGGCCCGCGCCTCGCAGGTTTCGGCGATGATGCCGACAAGGCCCGTGCCGCGGTCGAACACGGTGTTCCCACTCAGCTTCATGAACTCGCCGATGGCCGCCGGGTCCATGCCCGGCTCGAGCCGCCAGACGTTGCCCGAGACGTAGCGGAAGGGATCGCGGGGGTCTCGGACATACAGGTGGCCGATGGGCCAGCCGGTGAAGGCGCAGACCTCCTCGAACACCTGTTCGAGGGCGCCCGTTTCCTCCTGCCGGGCGTCGTCGGCGACCGCGGAGACCCGGTTGAGCAGGCTGAGAATGTCGGAAAGCTGGTGCGGGCCGTCCGTTTCACGGCCGACGGTTTTCTGCGGAAAGGCGATCAATCTGGCGATCATGGATCTAAGTCCTTTTCAATCGTCAGAAAGTCTCTGGTGACCCGATATGCCGGCGTTGACGCGGGTTGAGAGGCTCCCTGTTCACGTCCATGGCATGGGGCGGCGGGGGTGGCCGTTCCGCCCCATGCCGGCAGGTTCCCGGCGCTGGGCACTGCCTGCTACGAAACAAAGCTTAAGCGCAATATATTGCGTTGCACAATACAAAAAATCGAGCCGATCCGGCCTTTGAAGGGTGAATGGATCGACAAAAACAGATGAAGATTGTTAATTAATTGTTTGAATATATTAAATTTTTAAAGAAATATCCGCCACGATGGCGCGTTATGGAAAATCCCCCGTTGGCAGGGGGTGGCTTCTAAAATTTTGCATCGCAACATATGCCGGGCGATGTTGCGGCCGTCGATCGTGACCAACGTCATTGGAACGCCGCATTTGGCGGCCTAGAGTAACGTCGCAGAGTCCCGGCCCGGAAGCGTCACCGGGCCGCAGCCGTGTTGAGCGAAAGGAAAGAGTCCCGCCATGCGACTGATACCCGCGTTGTTCGCCTGCGTCCTTGCGGCCGCCGTGATCGCCGCGCCGCCCGCCCGCGCCGACGACACCTACAGCCAGGACGAGATCCTGGCCAAGGCCAAAGGGTTCTTCGGCTCGACGACCAAGGGCTTGGCCGAGGCCATTCAGAAGGTCTTCGAGGACAAGGGCAAGCCCAACGCCATCATCCTGGGCGAGGAGGCATCGGGCGCCATAGGCGTCGGCCTGCGCTACGGCGAGGGGATGCTGGAGCGCAAATCGGGCGCCACGCAGAAGGTCTACTGGCAGGGGCCGTCCATCGGCTTCGACCTGGGCGGCAACGCGTCCAAGGTTTTCACCCTGGTCTACAATCTGGGCCAGACGGAAGCCTTGTATCAGCGCTATCCCGGCGTCGACGGCTCGTTCTATGTGGTCGCCGGCCTGGGCGTCAACTACCAGCAGGCTGGCGACGTGATCCTGGCGCCGATCCGCACGGGCGTCGGCCTGCGCGCTGGGGCCAGCATCGGTTACCTGCACTATTCCAAGAAACACTCCTGGATTCCGTTTTGACGGAGTCTACGCCTGGGGCGCGTCACAATTCCTCCTGCGCGCGCTGGTGCTCCAGGCGGCGGCGCACCACTTCTTCCGTGGCGCCCAGGCCCGACAGCACGCGCCCGGCAAGCTGCAGGCTGCCTTCGACCGTTTCCGGCACGGCGATGTTCGCTCCGGCGGCCAGCATGCGCGCCGCGTGGTGCTGGTCCCGCGCCCGCGCATAGACGGCGACCAGCGGCCAGGCGCGGCGGATCTCGCCGACGATGCGTTCCGCGGCGATCGGATTGTCCATGGTCAGCACCACGGCGGCGCAGGTTCCGATATGGGCGCGCGTCAGCATGTCGAGGCGGGAGGCGTCGCCATAGAACACGGGCAGCCTGTCCGCCCGCGCGCGGGCCACGTGGGACGGGTCCGTGTCGAGCGCGAGAAAGGAGATTCCCTCCGCCTGCAGGGTGTTGGCGAGGGTCCGCCCGAAGCGCCCGAAACCGGCCAGGATGACGTGGCCTTCCAGGTTGCCGACGGCCTCCAGACTGCCCCGGTGGGCGCGCGAGTTGGCGTCGCGTTCCATATGGCCGGCGACCTTCTCCGCCGCCTTCGCCACCAGCGGCGTAACCAGCATGGTCAGGCCCGTGACGATCAGCATGAACTGGCCGATGTCGACCGGCAGCAGCGACAGGCTCATGGCCAGGCCGATGACGATGAAGGCGAACTCGCCGCCCTGGCCAAGCAGCAGCCCGGCCTCGATCGAGGTATGGCGCGGCAGGCCGAAGGCGAGGCACAGCCCCGCCGTGATCACGGATTTGACGGCGAACAGGCCGGCCACCGAGAGCGGAATCCACAGCGGCTCGTCGCCCACGACGCGCCAATCGATGCCCATGCCGACGGACATGAAGAACAGGCCCAGCATCAGGCCCTTGAAGGGCTCGATGTCGACTTCGATCTCGTGGGTGAATTCCGTTTCCGCCAGCAACAGCCCGGCCAGGAACGCGCCCAGGGCCATGGACAGGCCGGCATAGCCGGTGATCGCGGAGATCCCGATGACCGTCAGCAGCACCGCCGCCATGAACATTTCGGGGCTGCGCGTCTGTGCGACAAGGCGCAGCGCGGGGCGCAGCACGAGCCGTCCGATGGTGTAGATCGCCACGATGGTCAGCACCGCCTTGCCCAGCGCCTGCGCAAGCCCGGCCCCGAGCCCGCCGTCGATCTTGGCGCCCAGCACGCCGACCGCGAACAGGATGGGCACGACGGCCAGGTCCTGCATCAGCAGGATGGAGAAACTGGAGCGGCCCAGCGGCGTGCCGAGCCGGCGCCCCTCCATCAAAAGCTGCATGACGATGGCCGTCGACGACAGGGCAAGGCAGGCTCCCAGCACGATGGACGCGGGCACGGTATTGCCGAATTCGTGCGCGATCAGGCCGATGATGGCGCCGGTGATGACGATCTGCAGGCTGCCGAGGCCGAACACCAGCCGTCGCATGGCCCAAAGGCGTTCCAGCGAGAGTTCAAGCCCGATGGTGAACAAGAGAAAGATCACGCCCAGTTCCGCCAGCGCCTGCACGCCCGCGAGGTCCGAGATCACGGCATGGGCGAGGAAGGGGTAGTCGTCCGCCAGGAGGCCCAGGCCGAACGGGCCGATGACCCCGCCCACGACCAGATAGCCGAGCACCGGGCTGACCTTCAGGCGGTGAAACAGGGGAACCATGACGCCGGCGGCGATCAGGAAGATGATCGTCTCCCGAAGGTGGGGAATGGTCGCGTGGGTTTCCATGCTCGGGTCCAAAGGCACCATGGCGGGAGACGGCCGGTCCGGACGATGGACGCGGCGGAAAAAGTATTCGGTGGAGAACGTTAGAGAACTGTACGGCGTTTTGAAACCGGTTCCGTGCGGACCGGTACGGAATTGCCGGGGGCAGGGACCTTGCGCGCGGGCCCCGGCCCCGGCAAGCTGCGTCCCAGTGACCACGAACCCGTTCCGGAGCCCGCCGGCCCAACGCCGCGCCATTCCGTCCGGAACGCCTGACGGGAGGAATCATCCATGGAATACAGACCCTTGGGCCGCACCGGCGTGCGCGTCTCGCAACTGTGCTTCGGCACCATGTCGTTCGGGGCCGAGGCCGACGAGGCCGCGTCCAAGGCCATGTACAGGCGGGTGCGCGACCTGGGGATCAACTTCTTCGACTGCGCCGACGCCTATACCAAAGGCCGGGCCGAGGAGATCCTGGGCGGCCTGATGAAAGGCGAGCGCGACGACCTGGTCATCACCTCCAAGTGCTTCAACAACATCCGCGGCGACGTCAACGCCACGGGCGGCAACCGGCGTCATGTCGTCAAGGCCGTGGAGGACAGCCTGAAGCGGCTGGGCACGGACCGCATCGACGTGCTGTTCATGCACCGTTGGGAGAAGCTGGCGCCGCTCGACGAGGTCCTGCGCGGGCTGGAGGACGTGGTGCGGGCGGGCAAGGTGATCTACATCGGCGCCTCCAACTACACGGCCTGGCAGGTCGCCAAGGGCCTGGGCATCTCCGAGCGCATGGGCTGGACCCGGTTCGACGTCATCCAGCCGATGTACAACCTGGTCAAGCGCCAGGCCGAGGTCGAAATCCTGCCCATGGCCCAGGCCGAGAACCTTGGGGTCATCACCTACAGCCCCGTGGGCGGCGGCCTGTTGTCGGGCAAGTACCGTCCGGGCGTGCAGCCCGAGGTCGGCCGCGTCAAGGACAAGCAGGAATACGCCAGGCGCTATGCCGAGGACTGGATGGTGGAAACGGCGGGCCGATTCACGGAATTCGCCGAAAAGCAAGGCCTGCACCCGGTGACCCTGGCCGTGGCCTGGGCCGCGGCCCATCCCGCCGTCACGGCGCCGATCGTCGGCGCGCGCCACACGGAGCAACTGGAACCGTCGTTGAAGTCGCTGGAAGTCGCCATGACCCAGGATCTGTGGGACGAGATCGCCGCCCTGTCGCGCACCCCGGCGCCGGCCACGGACCGGCTTGAGGAATTCGAGCCCGTGAAGGTGCGGGGGTGAACGGCGGAGCGCCGCCTACCTGGCCTTCATGGCGGCAATTTCAATCCAATCCGCGGCTCCGTAGATCAGCGAGGCATCGGCGTCGACCGTTTTCGGCGCGACGACGCCGGGCCAGGCGGATTCGATGCCTTCGAATTGCGCTTTCGCGCGTTCCAGCGCCTCGGCGTCGGCCTTCGAATCCGCGTCAGCCGCGGTCACCGTTTTCTTCGCGATACGGACAAACCCCAAGGCGTCCTGATACTCATGGGCGTTGACCACCTTGCCGTCCTTGACGCCGACGGCATATTCCTCAGCCGCGGTGCGGACCAGGTGCTCCGCCACTTCGAGCCGTGTCTTCACGTCAGGGGACGCGGCCCCTTTCGCAGCTGCTTCAATGGCGGATTCCAGTTCACTGTAGGCGGATTTCACCGCCGATATCGGCGCCTCTTTTTCAACCAGCGACGCCAGTTTCTGTAGCTGGTCGGCGAAGCCGGCGACTCCCCGCGCCGCGAAGGCGGGTTTCAAGTCCGCATAAAGTTCGTCACCGGGATGCTTCATATGGGTTTTTGCGGCCTTGACGGCGCCCTGCTGATAGAGGTCGAAACCGACGTTGAGGTGTCCGCGGACGAGGCCGAGCTGAGTAAGATAGGATACGTCGTCGGTCTCCGGCCGCGCCCCGGCGCCGCGCTCTCCGCCTTCTCCTCCTTCACCGCCTTCACCTCCTTTCCTGTGGGCGCCGCGCTCTCCGCCTTGGCCTCCTTCGCCGCCTTGGTCCGCGACGAGAATCGGCCCCTGCCGGCCGGTGAGCGTGTTCTCCGCGTCGTCGGCCGTTGCAATGGCTACGGGGCTGACGCTCGCCAGGAGATAGCTTCCCAGCCCTAGCCATATCTTCGTTTTCGTCTTTTCCATCAGATCCTCCGTGCGCAAGTTATGATAATGACAATGATTTGCATTTAATCGGACCATATATGAGAATGATGCGCAATTGCAATACATGGTGCGAAATGATACGCAGACCGGATTTCCGGCCGAGGGCTTGAATGACGAGGTGTGGGAGCACGGTTCCGGAAACAGTGGGAATGGCCGGATGATTCTTTGTATCGCGGATGTCGTGCCGTCCGATCTATTGGTCCGAATCCGGAAGATCATATCCGGTGAGCGGTTCGTCGACGGGCGGGAAACAGCGGGCTGGCACGCGAAACTGGTCAAGGACAACCGTCAGGCGGGCGGCCTGAGCGCGGTGGCGGAGAAGGCGCGTATCGAACTGGTCGAAGCCCTGCGAACCAACGAAGTGTTCCGTTCGGCGGTCCTGCCCAGGGCGTTCCGGCCTCTGCTGTTCAGCCGTTATGAGGTCGGGATGGCCTATGGGACCCACGTGGATGACGCAATCATGGGAAACGACGATCCGGCCCGCACGGACGTCTCGTTCACGGTTTTTCTCGGTTCCCCCGATACCTACGACGGCGGCGAATTGGTGATCGAATCGCCGGGCGGTGAACAGGCCTACAAGCTCGAACCCGGACATGCGATCGTCTACCCGTCGACGTCGCTCCATCGCGTCGAGGCGGTCACCCGGGGCGTCCGCGAGGTGGCCGTCGGCTGGGTCCAGAGTCTGGTGCGCGATCCCGCACGGCGGGAAATCCTGTTCGACCTGGAGACCACGCGCCTGTCGCTCTTCCATCAGCACGGCAAGACGCGGGAATTCGACTATTTGTCAAAGACCTACGCCAACCTGTTGCGTATGTGGGCGGAGGTGTAGTGGATAGACTCCGACTCTTCGCTCCCGCGAACTGTCGGCCCTACCACTAGCTAACCTTTTGTTTTGGTTCGTTTCCGTTCCACACTTGCGTCCAACTTCGTCGGACTCAAACATTAGAAACAATCAACTAGGGCCTGCCGGACCGAATCCCTAATTCGTCGCCATATTGCTGGTGGTCTCCCGGCTCGCGTACTAGCCTGTCGACGCAACGGAACGGACGGCGCGTGGCAGTGAACTCCATCTCCCACCAGGCGGAGGAAATCCGCGTCGAGGGCCTGACCAAGGCGTTCGGCGACCACCGGGTGCTCACGGGCGTCGACCTGGAGGTCCGCCGCGGCGAGATGCTTGCCGTGGTCGGCGGCTCGGGCTGCGGCAAGACCGTGCTGCTCAATCACATCCTGGGCCGGCTGGAGCCGGACGCGGGCCGGGTGCGAGTCGCCGACCACGACCTGGAGGGCGCCCCCCTGGTCGACCTCTCGGCGCTCGACACCATGGAAACGGATCGCCTGCATACCCACTGGGGCATGGTGTTCCAGAAGAACGCGCTGTTCTCCGGCACGGTGCTGGACAACATCGCGCTGTGGCTGTCCGAGGTGCGGGGGCTGGACGAGGACGCCATCGTCCCCATCGCCCGGCGCGTGCTCGCGGCTGTCGACCTGCCCGACAGCGACGAATTCATGCAGACGGACGTGAACGAGCTTTCCGGCGGCATGGCCAAGCGCTTGGCGGTCGCCCGCGCGCTGGCGATGGAGCCGGAGGTCCTGTTCTACGACGAGCCGACCACGGGTCTCGACCCGACCACGGCCGCGACCGTGCATGACCTGATCGCGCGCACCCACGACGCGCAGACCCGCACGGGCGAGCGGCGCACGACCCTCATCATCACCCACGACAAGGACCTGCTGCGCCGCCTTGAGCCGCGCACGGTGATGCTGCACGAGGGGCGGGTGTTCTTCGACGGGCCGTTCCGCGACTTCGAGGCCTCGGCCTCGCCCATCATCCGGCCCTATTTCGACCTGATGCCGGTGCTGCACGGCCGCGCTTTCGATCCCCGCGACCTGACGCCGCCGGGGCACGAGGGCTGATCGCACCAGCGCGTTGATCCGGGACTTCAAAAGAAAATCGGGGGCCCGCCGCCGAAGCAACGGAACCCCCAAGTTTGGCGCGTAAATCGGGTCGCGCGCCGGTATCCGATTGTTCGTGATGCTCCCGAAACACAAGGCAGGGCAGGGCCCGAGGCCCCGCCCGCCTCGCGTGTTACGAGGAGTAATACATCATGAATTCAACCGGATGCGGCGTGTGTTCGAAGTTGTAGATCTCTTCCCACTTGAGATCCATGTAGCCGTTGATGGCGTCGTCGGTGAAGACGTCGCCCTTCTTCAGGAAGTCGCGGTCGGCGTCCAGCGCCTGGACGGCCTCGCGCAGCGAGCCGGCGACGGTCGGCACGCCCGCCAGTTCTTCCGGCGGCAGGTCGTACAGGTCCTTGTCCATCGGGTCGCCCGGATGGATCTTGTTCTGGATGCCGTCGAGGCCGGCCATCATCATGGCCGTGAAGCCCAGATAGGGGTTCGCGGTGGCGTCCGGGAAGCGGATTTCGCAACGCTTGCCCTTGGGGCTGCCCGAGTAGGGGATGCGGCACGAGGCCGAGCGGTTGCGGGCCGAGTAGGCCAGCAGCACGGGGGCTTCGAAGCCGGGGATCAGGCGCTTGTAGGAGTTGGTCGACGGGTTGGTGAAGGCGTTGATGGCCTTCGCGTGCTTGATGACGCCGCCGATGTAGTAGAGCGCCGTCTCCGAGAGATCGGCATAACCCGAGCCCGCGAAGGCGGGCTTGCCGTCCTTCCAGACCGACTGGTGGGTGTGCATGCCGGTGCCGTTGTCGCCGGCCACGGGCTTGGGCATGAAGGTCGCCGTCTTGCCGTAGGTATGGGCGACCATCTGCACGCAGTACTTGTAGATCTGCACGTTGTCGGCGGCGCGCACCAGGGTCGAGAAGGCCATGCCCAGTTCATGCTGGGACGGCGCCACTTCGTGGTGGTGCTTGTCCATCACCATGCCCATTTCCTGAAGCACGGTGACCATTTCGCCGCGCAGGTCATGGGCCGAGTCCACCGGCGGGACGGGGAAGTAGCCGCCCTTGACGCCCGGGCGGTGGCCCAGGTTGCCTTCGTCGAACAGGGTGCCCGTCACATAGGGGCCTTCCTCGGACGAGAACTCGTAGAAGCACTTGTTCATGTCGACGGCGTAGCGCACGTCGTCGAACACGAAGAATTCCGGCTCGGCCCCGAAGTAGGCCGTGTCGCCGATGCCCGTGGTGCCCAGGTAGGCTTCCGCGCGCTTGGCGATGGAGCGCGGGTCGCGCTCATAGCCCTGGCCGGTGACCGGGTCCAGGATGTCGCAGTAGAGGATCAGCGAGGGCTGCGCCGAGAACGGGTCCATGACCGCCGTCGAGGCATCGGGGATCAGCGCCATGTCGGATTCGTTGATGGCCTTCCAGCCCGCGATGGACGAGCCGTCGAACATGACGCCGTCCTCGAATTCGGCTTCGCCGACGAAGGCGGACACCATGGTAAGGTGCTGCCACTTGCCGCGGGAATCGGTGAAGCGCAGGTCGACGAAGGGGATCTCGTTGTCCTTTACGTACTTGACGACTTCCGCCGGTGTTTTCAGGTCCAAGCTCATAGTCACTTCCTTTTCTTGACTAGGTGTCGAGATAACTTTTGTACGCGCTTTGGTTTTTGCCTCCCTGGCGCGCCGGCTGGGCCGCCGGCGGGAACCGGACGGCTAAATCGCTTCCGACCCGCGTTCGCCCGTGCGCACGCGGATCGCTTCTTCCACGGGAATGATGAAGATCTTGCCGTCGCCGATGCGGCCGGTCTGCGCCGTCGTCTGGATGGCCTCGACGGCCTTCGCGACCATGTCGTCGTCGACCACCAGTTCGATCTTCACCTTGGGCAGGAAATCGACCACGTACTCGGCTCCGCGATAGAGTTCCGTATGCCCTTTCTGGCGGCCGAAACCCTTGGCCTCGACCACGGTGATTCCCTGCAGGCCCACCTCGTGGAGGGCCTCCTTCACCTCATCCAGCTTGAACGGCTTGATGATGGCTTCGATTTTCTTCATCGGTTTGTTTCCCTTGGGGTTGTCCCCCCGTCAGAAGAGTCGGATTACGCAGGCTGACCGCCGTTCTTGGCGCGGCGGCCTTCCTTCCTCGTCCGCCTCTTCTATAGCAGGAGGTGTGCCAATTCCGGACCTGCTTGAAACCCGGCCCGATTCAAGGGGTTATGGTGCAATTCCACCGGTCGGAGTCAACCGTTTGCGGGCGCTGGTGCCGAAAATATCGGCAAGTGCCGAATATATAGGCAGCAGCCTTCGCGCACGCCCGGCACGGGGCGGTTCCGGGCCCCGGCGGCCGCCCGGCCTCAGCGCGACAGACAGGCGCGGATGCGCGACATGGCCTTCAGGATGTTCTCCGTGGAGTTGGCGTAGGAAAACCGCACGTAGCCCTCGCCCTGGGCGCCGAAACTGGTGCCCGAGATGATCGCCACGCCGGCCTCGTTGAGGAGCCTGTTCTGCAGTTCCATGGACTTGAGGCCCGTGCCCTCGATATTGGGGAAGGCGTAGAACGCGCCGCCCGGCTCGACGCAGCGGAAGCCGGGGATCTGGTTCAACTCGCGCAGGATCACCTTGCGGCGTTCGTCAAATGCCTTGACCATCTCGCCGACCGCGTCCTGCGGCCCGTCGAGCGCCGCGATGCCGGCGTACTGGGTCGCCGCGTTGACGCAGGAATTGCAGTTGATGGCGAGGCGCGTCACCGGCTCGACCATGGATTTCGGCCATACCCCGTAACCCATGCGCCAGCCGGTCATGGCGTAGGTCTTGGACCAGCCGTCGAGCAGGATCACCCGGTCGCGCAGGTCCTCGTATTCCAGCAGGCTCACGTGCTCGCGCCCGTCATACAGCATGCGGCAATAGATCTCGTCGGACATGATGGCGACATGGGGATGGGCGAGCAGGCCCTCGGCCAGCCTGTCCATCTCCGCGCGCGGCACGGCGCCGCCCGTGGGGTTGGCGGGCGAGTTCAGGATGATGAGCCGCGTCGAGGGCGTAATGAGGCTCAGCACCTCCTCGGCCGAGAAGGCGAAGCCCTTGTCCTCGTGCAGCGGCATGGGCACGGGCGTGGCGCCCGTGAACTTGATGACGCTCTCGTAGATGGGGAAGCCCGGGTTGGGATAGATGATCTCGGCCCCCGGCTCGCCCAGCGCCAGCACGGCGAAGAACATGGTGACCTTGCCGCCCGGCACGATGATGACGTCGGCGGGGTCGACAGTCACCTTGCGGTGGCGTTCGATGTCGCGCGCGACGGCCTCGCGCAACTCGGG
>PFFW01000088.1:0-6488 GCA_002781745.1 Rhodospirillales bacterium CG15_BIG_FIL_POST_REV_8_21_14_020_66_15 | reverse complement strand
TGCGGCGGGGTCTTGAAGTCGGGCTGGCCGATGCCGAGGTTGATGATGTCCTTGCCCTGGGCGGCCAGCGCGTTGGCGCGGGCCAGGACTTCGAAGGCGCTCTCGGTGCCCAGCCGCGACATGGCGGCGGCCATCTGAACCATGGATGTTCTCCGTTTGATTTTCTTGTGCGCGGCGGGCCTTGCGGACCCGGTTGGAACGTCGGCACTCTATGGTAGACCGCACCGGGGAGGCAACGGCCATGACGACACCGATCCGCAACCTGTTCCGCGACCTGCCCGACGCCTCGGGAGCGGAGGCCTTCACCCGCCTCGCCGAGGGCGGGGCGTTCCGGCTCGAGCGCATCGTCTCGACCGGCCAGGCCACGCCGGAGGGCCAATGGTACGACCAGCCGGAGGACGAATGGGTGGTGCTGCTCAAGGGTGCCGCCGGGCTGCGCATCGAGGGCGAGGACGAAGCCCGGACGCTGGCCCCCGGCGATTGCGTCCTGCTCCCGGCGCGCCGCCGCCACCGCGTCGAGTGGACGGCAGCGGAGGGGCCGACGGTCTGGCTGGCGCTGCATTTCCAGCCGGCGTCCGGCCCCGGATAACCGCTTCTTGACGCGGGCGGGGCGGGGGATTACACAGTGCCCTCTTCCAAGGCCCCGTTCCCCGCGAACGGCGGCCCGGCGCCCCTCACGGGGCCCGATGGTGGCTGTAGCTCAGTTGGTTAGAGCATCGGCTTGTGGTGCCGAGGGTCGTGGGTTCGAATCCCATCAGCCACCCCATTTCCCCAAAATTCTGGCATTAAATGCCGTTCTGGTGACTGCTTCGCGCAGCACGCCATACGGGCAGCTATGATATGCCCCCCAACGTCTACAAATGCCGGTCGACATCCATGCGTTTATGCAGGACACGGACGACGACGAGACCGTCGTCAGCGAGGCGGTAGAACACCATGTGCGAACCCGCCGGATATTTGAAATACCCGTCACGAACATCGACCGGACGCCCGGTTTTTCGGCCCGCCGCCAAGCCCTCGAACACGTCAACGATGTCGTTGTGATAGCGATCCGCCTGCTCCAGGGACCAGGTCTTGAAGGTATAAAGCCAAATCTCTTCCAGATCGCTTTCGGCGCGCGGGGTCAGCCGATGGGCGCTGCCTTTACCCGGCGCCTTACCCGCCATGTTTGGCCCGCATCCGCTTCAAAAATGCGTCACTGTCGAACGGCTGGGGCGGACCGGACTCTTCTCCGGCAACCAGCGCATCCCGCAAGGCTTTCACCTGCGCCTCGTGCTCCTCCAAAAGCCGCAATCCCGCTCGGACCACGTCGCTGGCCGAACCGTAGCGACCGGTCCGCACTTGCGACCGGATGAATTCCGCGAAATGATCGCCAAGGACAACGGACGTATTGCGCGCCATTTCAAGCTCCCACAAAAACCATCGCGGCGAATGTACCAAATTTTGGTAACAACGAAAAGCGCCTGTTAAGCGCCGCCCTGGAAACCTTGGGCTCGAACTGCCATCCAATCATCATGGGTGCGGTTGATCCTTCCTCATGACGTGCGTGCAGAAGACGGATCGAAGTTCCCTGTAAGCATCTGATTTTATTGACGTGGTGTGGAGTCTGGTAAAATCCCATCAGCCACCCCATTTTCTGCCAATTGTATAGGCTATACATTGTTCGTGGCGAACGTCTCTAGGGGCAGCCTACTATTTGGGCGGGCGGGGACGTCTTGTCCGAATGAAGGGTGTTTGATGACCGGGCTAGATCAAAGTCTTGCCGAACAGATTATGGAAGGTTGGCAATTCGCCGATGCTCTCAATGGCATTAAGGATCAGCCTTATGGTGTTCCATTAATCGGAGATATTCATGCGGTCGTTAACGCTGCATTTTTTTCGAGCATCCAACGCGAGGAGTCGGAATTCATAACGTTTAGCTTGATGTTTCTTACAACACACATAGAGGCACGACCGCGCCATAAATTAACGGAACACAATGATTTTATTAAATTCTCTGATCCTAGGGTTTTGACAGTCGAAGAAATTCGAAAACTTGCTGGAGCAATTGATGCAAGGTCGTCAGCGATTGCGATTGAACGTCAGGAAGAACGATACATTGTAACGGGAATTATCCCTTTCGGTCGTCGACCATCTCCACTCTCTGTAATCACGGCGGGCTTTCCTCGACCTGAAGCATTAACTGTCATTGCCCAAGGTCCTGGGTCGCTGACAATTGGGCGTGCTGATCGCGTAATTGGCAGATATATAGCTGGAGAATTTATTCCCGCTGAACCTACGCCGTTTCATTCGAAGGCATTAGGTGAAGATTTTATTCGTCGTATTGAATTGAAGCATCGAGCCTACCAAGAATTTTCAACAAGTTATTGGTATCAGTACGCTGGATCATTGCAGCATATTTTGGGAACTGCTTCGGAAAAAGGCCATGGAGGAACGATTATATGGCTCCCGAAGGAGGTAGTTGAACCAGCACGTCAAATAATCGTTCACGGACGCCGGATTGAAAACTTCACCCCCATTTACTCAAAATTTCTCGAACTCCTTGTTGCTACTCGAGCTTCTGACAATGCTTACCGCACAATATTCGATCTCCAAGAACAAGGGGCGTCGGTTTGTCCGATCGACGTTGCGTCAAACGCAATAAGTATGTCCATGCGGTCTCCAACGGCCCGTGCGACACTTGGAATATTATTGAATGCAATTGCTCAACTGTCATGCGTCGATGGCGCACTATTAATTGATGAGTTTTTCCAGCCAATTCACTTTGGTGCGCGCCTTCAAGCATCCCAATGGTTTGGACCAGTAAAGAGGGGACCAATGCCTCCTGTGTGGCGTGGGGCGTCACAAAGCAGAGATTTTGAGCGAAGCCGTTTTGGAACTCGCCATAATTCAGCAATTGATTTCGTGGGTGCTGTGCCTGGGGCGGTTGCCTTCGCGTTGTCCCAAGACGGTCCTGTCCGCGCAATCACGAGAAGGGGGGACACCGTTTACATTTGGCCAGATTGCCTGAACACAGTATTCGTTGAATGAGCCTTTATCTCCCTCCTAAGGAAACCTCATGTCATCGTCCAAGCTTACCTATTCTTCGTCTTCTGTAGTCGCGAACCTGCCCCCTGAACTCATCGACTTGGCTTCCCGATTGTGGACCGCCCGCCGGGACGGCGGGACGGTCGATCTCGACGCGGTGACCCTGCCGCAAACCCTGGACGAAGGCTACGCCGTGCAGGCGGCGGTCGACGGGGCCTGCGGTGCTGCTGTCGCCGCCTTCAAGATCGGCTCGTCCAGCAAGGCGTCCCAGGAAAAGCTGGGCACGGACGAGCCCTGGTTCGGCGCGGTGGCGCGGCCGTTCATGGCGGAAAGCGGGGCCGTGGTGCCGTCCGCCGCCCATACGCTGGCCGTGGAAGGCGAATTCGCCTTTCGTTTGAGCGCCGATCTGCCCGCACGGGATAGCAGCTATGCGATCGCCGACGTCCGCGCCGCCGTCGACCGGGTGGCGCCCGCCATCGAGGTCGTCGGCCGGCGGTTCGAGGGCGGGCCCGAGGGCGGCGCCATGCTGCCGCTGCTGGTCGCCGACGGCGGCGTCAACGTGGCCCTGGTCCTGGGCCAGGCGCGGCCCTTCACGCCGGACATGGATTTCCGCGACCACGGCGTGGTCATGCGGATCAACGGGGCGGAGCGGGGCAGGGGCGTCGGGGCCATGGCGCTCGGCGATCCGCTCAACTCGCTGCTGTGGCTGGTCAACGGCCTGTCCCGGCGCGGGCGCGGCCTGACGGCGGGGCAGTGGGTCTCGACCGGCACTTGCACGGGCATCGAGCCCGCCGCCCCCGGCGACCGCGCCGCCGCCGACTTCGGCGATTTGGGCGTTGTCGAGGTTGCCCTGGATCGCCGATAAAGGCGGTCTCTTCAAGGCCACGCAGTTCAAGAGGACACTCCATGACACTCCCCCCCGTCGGTTTCATCGGCCTCGGCACCATGGGCCGGGGCATGGCGCTGAACCTGGTCAAGGCCGCCGAGGCGGTCTACGTGTTCGACCCCGCGCCGGAAGCGATGAAGCTGCTGACCGACGCCGGGGCGATCGCCTGCGCCAGCCCGGCCGAGGTCACGGAGAAGACCGCGACCATCGTCCTCTGCGTGCCCGATGCGCCGCAGGTCCGGGACGTGATCTTCGGGCCGGGTGGCAACGGCCCCAAGGGCATCGTGGAAGCGGGCCGGGGCGGCATCACCGTGCTCGACGCCACGACGATGGTGCGCGACAAGGCCATCGCCATCCACGAGGAGGCGGCGGAGAAGGGCGTCGCCTACTGGGACTGTCCGATCTCGGGCCTGCCCAGGCGCGCCGCCGACGGCACCCTGACCATCATGTTCGGCGGCACCAAGGAGGCCTATGAGGCGGCCCTGCCGGTGCTGTCGGCCTGCGGCAGGGACATCCTCCATTGCGGGCCCGCGGGCGCCGGACAGGCCATGAAGGGCCTCAACAACGTGATCTACGACATCAACATCGCCGCCTTCTGCGAACTGCTGCCGCTCGCCGTCAAGGCCGGCATGGAGGTGGGCGTGCTGGAGAAACTCGTCCTGACGGGCTCGTCGCGCTCCTTCGCGTCGGAACATTTCGTGCCCAAGATCCTGGGCGGCGATTTCACGGGCGATTTCCCCATGCAGGCGGCCTTCAAGGACATCGTCAACGTGCGGCAGATGGCGGCCGAGGTCGGCGGCGAGACGCCGCTCGCCGACGCCATGACGGCGATCTACGAAAAGGCGCTCGCGGCCGGTTTCGGCGACGGACCGAAAAGCTCCATCGTCAAGCTGTACGAAGCGGCCCTCGGCGTGGAATTCCGCCGGCCGGACAAGGAATGACGCACGGCCGGGGCAAGACACCCTGCACTTTCGTATATGTTGTGCAGGTGCGTCGTCTGCCTATATTCAGGGCCTGGTTTCCCTCTTGCCTTCGGTCCCGAACGTGTCCGAGCACATCACCCGACGCCTCCAGTCCCGGTACCTCGTCGCCGCGGACGACGATTTCAGGTCGCCCAAGAACCGCCGGCTGCTCGACTACTGGCGGCGCAAGGCGGCCGGCCGCGCGCGTCCGGCGTGGCGTGACCTGACCCTGATGGACGTCTACGAGATCGCGCCGGACATCGTGGTGCGCGACGTGGTCGACGGCGGCGCCGAATTCCTGTGCCGCTACTGCGGCACCGCCATCGTCGAGATGATGGGCCTGGAGCCCACGGGACGGCTGCTGCGCGACACCTACCGCCGCGAGGCGGCGGACCAGATGGCGGCGCGTTATCGCATCGCGCTGGCCGAAGACCGGCCCATCCGGGTCGTCGGCTACGTGCAGGTCGTGGAAAAGCCCCGCCCGCTGGGCTTCGAGGCCATCGTCCTGACCCTGGACGGCGACGCCGGGTCCAAGTCCCACATCATCATGGCGTTCGACTATACCTATGAGTTGACATTGGACGAGGCCGCCGCCCTGTAAGGGGAGGAGGGCGACGTGCGGCAACCGCCGCGTAACCCTTTGCCGCCCGGGCGCCGGGCGGGTATGAATGCCGACGGTATTCACTTCATTGTGTCCGGGGGGCACGTGGCGGACAAGGACGCGTCGCTTACCACGACCGGTGTCAGCGCGACCGAGGACTTCAAGTCCCCGATCACGCGGGCCTTGCTTGAATACTGGAACGCCAGGCGCGGCGACCGGCCCTATCCGGCGTGGACGGACATCCATCTGATGGACCTTTACAGGATCGCGCCGCATGTCGTCGTGCGCGACGTGGTCGACGACGGGCGGGAGTTCCGCTGCCGGTTCTCCGGAACCCGCGTCGAGGCCGTGCTCGGCGTGCACGACACGGGCAGGCTGCTCAGCGAGACCTATAGCGCGCGGGGCGCCGAGATCATCAAGCTGCGCTATGCGGCCGCGCTCGAGGCGAAGGGGCCGGTGCGCGCCGTCGGCTATGTCCGGGCCGTGGAAAAGAACCTGCCCACGGGGTTCGAGGTGATCTACCTGCCGCTCGCGGGCGCGGACGGTGCGATCGGCCACGTCATCGCCGCCTACGATTTCGATTACGAACCCGCGCCGGAGGAGGCGACACCGCCCGCCTGACGCCGAGCCTCCGTCAGGCCGCCGGCGTCTGCCGCCGTATGAGCGCGCGCAGCCGGTCCGCCAGCCAGCGGCAGGCCATGTAGAACGTCGGCGTGAACACCAAGCCGAAGAAGGTCACGCCGACCATGCCCGCGAACACCGTGGTGCCCAGCGCCTGGCGCATTTCGGCCCCGGCACCCGAGGCGATCATCAGCGGCACCACGCCCAGGATGAAGGCGAAGGAGGTCATGAGGATCGGGCGCAGGCGTGTGCGCGCCGCCTCGATGGCGGCCTCGGCCGGTGTCAGCCCCGCTTCCTCGCCCTGCTTGGCGAACTCGACGATCAGGATGGCGTTCTTGGCCGCCAGCGCGATCAGCACGACGAAGCCGACCTGGGCCAGGATGTTGGACTC
>PFFW01000177.1 GCA_002781745.1 Rhodospirillales bacterium CG15_BIG_FIL_POST_REV_8_21_14_020_66_15 | reverse complement strand
CAGGATCACGTTGTCGGAAATCCGGCAGTCGTGGGCAACATGGGCGCCGACCATGAACAGGCAGTTGTTGCCGACCCGCGTCTCCAGACCGCCGCCTTCGGTCCCCGGGTTCATGGTGACGTGTTCGCGGATGATGTTGTTGGCGCCGACCGCCAGACGCGACACCTCGCCCTTGTACTTCAGGTCCTGCGGCTGATGGCCGAGCGACGCGAAGGGAAACACGCGGGTGTGGGCGCCGACGCGGGTATGGCCTTCGACCACCACGTGAGACAGAAGCTCGACCCCGTCCTCCAGGAGGACGTTGGCGCCGACCACGCAGTAGGGGCCGATCCTGACCCCGGTGCCGATCTCGGCATCCCCATGAACCAGCGCCGTCGGATGAATGTCGGTCATTTCTGTCTCACGATCATGGCCGAATACACGGCCTCTGCCTTGACGACGCCGTCGACGACCGCTTTGCCCTTGAACTTCCAGACGTCGCCGCGGCTTTGGATGCGTTCCACATGGATGTGGACGCAGTCGCCCGGCACCACCGGCTTGCGGAAGCGGGCGTTCTCCACGGTCATGAAGTAGACCAGGGCGCCGTTGGCGTCGCTCAAGCCGGCCATGACCAGAACGCCCGCCGTCTGCGCCATGGCCTCGACGATCAGCACCCCCGGCATGATGGGGTGGCCGGGGAAATGGCCCTGGAAGAACGGCTCGTTGATGGTCACGTTCTTGATGCCCGTGCCGCTTTGGCCGGGGATCGCGTCGATCACCTTGTCGATAAGCAGAAACGGATACCGATGCGGGATCATTTCCATGATCCGGTTTATATCGATCTCCATGGTTTCCGTGCTTGCCTCGGAATCCATTGATTGCCCCTAGCCTCCTTTCTTCCGCACCAACCTGGACAGCGCCGCCGATTCCTTCAGCCAGTCCCGCATGTCCTTGGCGGGTGAACCGCCGATCGTGGCGCCCGGCGGAACGTCGCGCATGACGCCGCTTTGGGCGGCGATCCGCGCGCCTTTACCAATCGCCAGGTGGCCGGTCAAGCCCGCCTGCCCGCCGATCATAACAAAATCGTCGATCTGCGTGCTGCCGGAAATGCCGACCTGGCTGACGATGATGCAGCCGCGGCCGATGCGCACGTTGTGGGCGATCTGCACGAGATTGTCGATCTTGGACCCGGCGCCGATCACCGTGTCGGGCCCGGCCCCCCGGTCGATGGTGGTGTTGGCGCCGATCTCGACGTCCGATTCGATGACGACGCGGCCCAACTGCGGCACCTTCAGGTGCCCGTCGGGACCCGGCGCAAAGCCGAACCCGTCCTGACCGGCGCGCACGCCGGGATGGATGATGACGCGATCGCCGACCAGGCAATGCTGCAGGGTTACCCCCGCGCCGATGATGCAGTCCGCCCCGATGGCCACGCCGCTCTCGATCACCGCGCCCGGACCGATCAGGCAGTTGTCGCCGATCACGGCGCCGTCCTGGATCACCGCCGCCGCCTCGACGCGGCTGGTCGGCGCGACCTCGGCGCCGGACGCCACATGGGCGCCCGGATGAATGCCGGGCTCGACCTTCGGCCGCGGATAGAACATGGTCGCCGCCACGGCGAAAGCGCGATAGGGGTCCTCGGTCAACAGCAGCGCGGCACCTTCCGGCGCCTGCGCCTCCAGGGCGGGGGCCGCGAATACGGCCGACGCCTTTGTCGTCCGGAATGCATCCAGGTACTTGCGGTTGTCGATGAAGGTCAGGTGCCCCTCGTCCGCCATCGCCAGCGGCATGACGTCGACCACGTCGAGGTCGCCGGGCGCTTCCGGACCCAGGGTCGCCCCCGTGGCCTTGGCCAACTGGTTCAGGGTGAAGGGCCCGGCCCTCGTGAAAAATCGGGGGTCGGCCATGCGAATCTATTTCTTCGGCGGGCTGACCGTGACCGAAACCGTCGGCAGCCGTTTGTCCAGGCGCGCCAGGACTTCCGGCGTCACCTCTATGGGCGGGTGGACGACGACGGTGGCGCTCTTGCGGAAGATCAGGCCATAGGAGCGTTCGTTGGCAAGTTCGACGACGATCTGGTTATAGACCTTCTGCACCTCGATCACGGCTTCCGCGTTGGCGCGGTCGAGCTGCTGATTGCGGGTCTGCACCAGACGCTGCACCTCCGCCACCTTCTGGTCGAACTTGCGGCGTTCCTCGTCAAAGGCATCGGGAGACAGGATCGTGCGCTTGCGACGCAGGTCCTCGTTTTCCTTGCGCAGTTCCTCCTGCTTCTTCTCGATCTCGCCCTGATAGGTCTTGCGCAATTGCGAGACCTGATCGCGGATGTTCTTCATCGCCTTGGCTTCGCGCAGGATCCGCTGAACGTCCAGCACGGCGACCTTGGCGGCGCGCGCATTGATGTCCTCGGGCGTTGCGCGCTGTGCGGTCTTCGTTTCCTGGGCCTGGGCAGCAACAGGGACGGCCAGGCACAACGCCAGAATCAGGCTGCGCCAGAAAACGGATTTACGGATATCGAACAAAAGAACCTCCTAAAACCGCGTGCCGAAATTCACGCGAACAAGTTCGGTTTCGTCAAAGGATTCCTTGACCACGGGAATACCCAGGTCCAGGCCGAGGGGACCGAACGGCGACTTCCACGTCAGGCCGAGCCCCACCGAGGCGCGGAGCGAACCGGTGTCCTCGATGTTGGACCGGTTCGTCGCGAGTTCGCCGGCACTGCCGAAATCCGTGAACAGGCGTCCACTGACGCCCAACTCTTGCGGCAGCCCCAGGGGAAAGCCGAGTTCCAACGAACCGGTATACATCCACTCGCCGCCTAGCGAATCGTCCGTCGAGATGTCGCGCGGACCGACGCCGCCGGCCGCAAAGCCGCGCAGGTCGCGGCCGCCGACGAAGAAGCGTTCGGACAGGAGGACGTCGTCGGAGAGCGCAACGACGTAGCCCGCCTTGCCTCCCACGGTGACCAGAAAGCCCTCGGTCGGCGTCCAGTTGTAGGAGCCCGTCGCCACATTCTTGACGCTGTACACGTCCCCACCCAGGCCTGACACGCTGGTCGCGAGACGGGCGAAGTAACCCTTGGTCGGGGTCAGGCGGCTGTCCCGAGTGTCGTAGGAAATGCCGTGTTCGACCGTCGAGAACAAATTCGTGCCCGCCGCGTCCTGAACCACCAGCGAGGCGTCGGAGGCAACGTCTTCGATGGACTCGCTGCGCACTTCGTAGGACCAATTCTGGGTCAGGAGTTCGGTAATGTGATATCCGGCGCGCAGGCGGAAACCCGTGCGTTTCTTGTCGAACGAGCCGAAGTCCTGCAAGTCCTCGGAGATGCGGAACAGGTCCACGCCGGCAGTGATGTCGCGGTTCAGGAAGAACGGCTCGGTGAATTTCAGGTCGATCTCGCTGCGCCGCGCCGCGAGGACGAACCGCAGCGCCAGGTCGCGCCCGGTACCCAGAAGATTTCGTTCACGCAAGCCGATGTCGCCGAGCACGCCCTGGTCGGTCGAGAAACCGGCGCCGATTGAGATCGACCCAGTGGACTTTTCGGTGACGGTGACGTTGATGACCGCCTTGTCGGGCGCGCTGCCGGGAACCGGTTCCATCTCCACCGTTTCGAAGAAATCCAGGTTCTGGATGCGCTGTCGCGAGCGGCGCAGTTTGGCGGAGTTGAAGGCGTCGCCTTCGACCAACCGGAACTCGCGGCGGATCACGTCGTCCTTGGTGCGCATGTTGCCGACGATATTGATACGCTCGACGAACACGCGCGGACCCTCATTGATTTCGAAGACGACATCGATGGTCCTCTTGTCGCGGTCGCGGTCCAGGCGCGGACGGACCTCGACGAACGCGAAGCCCTTCTCGCCCACGGCCTCGGTCAGCGCATCGATGGTTTCGTCGACCAGGCTGGCGTCGTACCAATCACCCTGATCGATCTTCACTCTCTTGCGGATCGAATCCACGTCCAGATTTCGGATCGTGGTCGCCACGTCGACCTTGCCGAAACGGTAACGCTTGCCCTCCTGGACACTGAAGGTGATGAAGAAGTTCTTGCGGTCGCGGGTCAGTTCCGCCACCGCCGACTGAACGCGAAAGTCGGCGAACCCGTTGCGCAGGTAGAACCGGCGCAGCAGTTCGCGGTCGAGGGTCAGGCGGTCGGGATCGTAGCTGTCGTCACTGGACAGGAACCTGTACCACACCGTTTCCTGCGTCCGGATGTTCTCGCGCAGGTCGTCGTCGTCAAAGTATTCGTTGCCGATGAAGGAAATGCGCGCAACCTTGGTCGGTTGGCCCTCGCTGATCTCGAACACCAGGTCGATGCGGTTCTGCGGCAGACGGATGACCTTGGGCTCCACCGTGGCGCCGAACCGGCCCGTCGCACGATAAACCGAGAGGATGCGCTGCAGGTCGGACTGCACCTTGGCGCGGGTGAAGATCACGCGGGGGCGGAGCGTAACCTCGGCCTCCAGGGTCGTGTCCTCGACCTTCTTGTTCCCCTCGAAGGCGACGCGGTTGATGATCGGGTTCTCGACCACGTTGACGATCAACCGGGAGCCGTCCTGGCGCATGGTCACGTCGGCGAACAGGCCGGTAGCGAACAGGCTTTTCAGCGACTGGTTGATGCGGACGGGATCGGCGGCTTCCCCTTCCTTGATCAGGAGATAGGAGCGGACGGTACCGGGTTCGATGCGTTGTGCGCCCTCGACGACGATTTCGCTGATCGCGCCGCGGCCCTGTGCCAACACCGCGGGCGACGCGGCCCAGATGGCGGCGATCACCGTTATTCCGACAAGGAGACGAGAAAGCCGCTCCAATTTCTTCCCCCAAACGTGCATGCCAAAGGCCCCAGGTACTTCGCCCTTATGACCTCAAATCATTGGCAATCCGTTAAATCAAGCCCTTGAACCACGCGAAAACCCGATCCCATGGCATCTGGGTTATATCATTCCATGTCACGAAGACGACCAGAAACAGCACCAGCGCCAGGCCGAGGCGCATGCCGTACTCTTCGATCTTCGGCGCCACCGGCCGGCCGCGCAGCCCCTCCGCCGCGTAGAACACCAGCCGCCCGCCGTCCAGGACCGGGACCGGGAACAGGTTGATGAGGCCCAGGTTGACGGACAACGCCGCCATGAACAGGACCAGTTCCTTGAAGCCGAGCTGTGCGATGTCGCCGGACAGCTGGGCGATCCGCAGCGGTCCGCCCAATTCCTCGGCCGAGCGATGGCCGGCAATCATCTCGCCCAGGACGCCGAAGATGCGCGCCACCATGTCGACCGTGTAGCCGACGCCCGTGGACACCGCCTCCACCGGACCCTGGCGTTCGTATTCCACCGCCTGCGGGTCGAACCGCACGCCGAGCAGACCGACCGGCGCCTTCGCGTCTTTGAGGACATGGGAGCGTGGCGTGACTGTGACGGTCAGGGTTTCGGCGCCGCGCAGGATCTCCATGCTGAGCGGCACGCCCGGCTTAGCGGAAACGATGCGGCGCAGGTCCTCGAACCATTTGATCGGCTGCCCGTCGATGGCGGCGATGCGGTCGCCGGCCTGGAGCTGCGCGGCGGCGGCGGCGCTGCCCGGCTGCACTTCGCCGACGGCCGCCAGCGGGCGCGCGGTGCCGACGATCCCTGCCAGCAGCGCCACCAGGACGGAGGCGAATACGAAGTTGGCGATCGGGCCGGCGGCAACGATGGCCGACCGCTGCCACAGCTTCTTGTGATGGAACGAGACAGCCTTCTCCTCCGGCGGCAGGGGCTCGGCCTCCTCCTCTTCCTCCCAGCCCATGTCGGCCTCGCCGAACATCTTGACGTAGCCGCCGAGCGGGATCGCGCTGATCTTCCAGCGCGTGTCGTGCTTGTCGGTCCAGCCGTAGATCTCCGGCCCGAAACCGATGGAGAACACCTCGACCCGCACCCCGGCGCGGCGCGCCACCCAGTAATGGCCCCATTCATGGACGAAGACCAGGATGGTCAGCACGACCAGGAAGACCACGACGTAGTTGAAGGCGAAGTCGACGATGTTCATGTGGGGTCCTTTTTCACGCTCAGGCGAAACCCATGTCGGTGGAATACCCGAAAATCGGGAATTAACCAACTGATTTCGAAGCAATTTCCTCCGCCGCGCGGCGCGCTTCGGCATCCGCAGCAAAGACGTCGTCAAGCGAGTTCAGGGGCCGGGCCGCGACCGTCTCCAGCACCTTCTCGACGACCTCCGTGATCTTGAGAAAGCCCAGGCCCCGCTCCAGAAACCAGGCAACGGCGACCTCGTTGGCCGCGTTGAGTAACGTAGGCGCGCTGGCGCCTTCCCGCAATGCCTCGCGGGCAAGGCGAAGCGCCGGAAAGCGGACGGGGTCGGGGGCCTCGAAGGTCAGCGTGCCGATGTCCTCGAGCGCCAGGCGCTGGGCCGGCGTCTCGACCCGCCTGGGCCAGGCGAGCGCATAGGCGATCGGCGTCCGCATGTCCGGGGTGCCGAGCTGCGCCAGGACCGATCCGTCCACATAGTCGACCATGGAGTGGATGACCGACTGGGGGTGGACCAGGATCTCGATCCGTTCCTCGGGCACGGGGAACAGGTGGAAGGCTTCGATCAGTTCCAGCCCCTTGTTCATCATCGTCGCGCTGTCGACGGAGATCTTCGCCCCCATGTCCCAGTTGGGATGGGCGACGGCCTGGGCCGGGGTGACGGCGGCCAGTTCGTGGCGCGGCTTGGTGCGGAACGGACCGCCCGACGCGGTCAGCACGATGCGCCGAACCTTGTCGGGCTGGCCGAAATCGAAGACCTGGAATATCGCGCTGTGCTCGGAATCGACCGGCAACAGCGTGGCGCCCGCCGCCCGCACCTCGCGCACCATCAGGTCACCGGCGGAGACCAGGCATTCCTTGTTGGCAAAGGCCACGGTCGCGCCCCGGCGGACGGCGTTGAGCACCGGCTTCAGCCCGGCGGCTCCGACGATCCCGGCGACCACGATGTCGGCCGGCTGGTCACCGGCCTCGGCGATGGCCTCGGCCCCCGCCGCGGCCTCGACCGCGGTGCCGGCCAGGGCCGATTTCAGCTCGCCGTACTTGGCGGCGTCGCCGATCACCGCGCGCCTGGCGCCCAGGCGCACGGCCTGTTCGGCCAGCAGCGGCGCGTTGCGATGGGCCGTCAGCACCTCGGCCCGGAAAGCCGCCGGATGGCGGGCCAGGATGTCGACCGTGTTGCAGCCGATCGATCCGGTGGCGCCCAGGACCGTGACGCTGCGGGGGGCTTCGTCCGCGTCCGCCGCCGTCGATTCGGTTTGTATGGCCAGATCCATGCCGTTGTGTTCCTGCGCTATCGCCAAATGCCCGTTCCGGCAACCGCCAGGGCCGCCGCCAAAAGGCCGTCGACCCTGTCCAGCACGCCGCCGTGGCCGGGGATGAGACGGCCCGAATCCTTCACTCCGAAATGCCGTTTCGCCCCGGATTCCAGCAGATCGCCGGCCTGACAGGCGATGCTGCCGACGACCGCGGCGACGGCAATCTGCCCGCCCAGGACGCCGCCGGTCAACCACCATATCAGGATACCCGCGCCAACCCCAGCCAACAAACCGCCGATGGCCCCGGAAATCGTTTTCGACGGGCTGATCCCGGGGGCGAGCTTGGGGCCGCCCAGGGCGCGGCCGGTCACATAGGCGCCGGTATCCGTGGCCCAGGTCACCACGAACAGGAACAGGATCAGGTTGCGCCCCGCCGCGTCGTCGCCCCGCATCAGGTACAGCACGTAACAGGCCGCCAGGATGTACAGGGCGCCCGCCACCAACCACGCAGCCTGGGTGCGTGCCAGGACGCTCCATTCCCACATCATTGCGCAGGCGAAAAGGACGATAAGCAGCGAGAACCAGGGGGAACCGATGTAGACCGCCGCGAGAACCGGAGGCACCAGAACCGCCGCCGACAGCACCCGCTTGTGAAATTCCGAAAGTGCCAAAGCGTTGTCCGCCGGGGGCCTAAGCGCCGGCCGAGCCGCCGAAACGGCGTTCCCTGCCGCGGAAATCGTCCAGGGCCTCGGCCAGTTGTTGGTGGCCGAAATCGGGCCACAGTACGTCGGTGAACACGAACTCGGCATACGCGACCTGCCACAGCAGAAAGTTGCTGACGCGCTGTTCGCCGCTGGTGCGGATCAGCAGGTCCGGGTCCGGCAGGCCGGCGGTATACAGCGAATCCTGGAACCTGGCCTCGTCGATGTCATCGGGGTCGATCCCGCCCAGGCGGACCTGTTCGGCGAGCGAACGCGCCGCGTTCAGGATTTCCTGCCGCCCGCCGTAGCTGAGCGCGATCGTCAGGTTGAGCCGCGTGTTGCCGCTTGTCCGCCCTTCTGCGTCGTCGATCAGGCGCTGGATGTCCTCGTCGAAGCGCGTGCGGTCGCCGATGATGCGCAGCCTCACGCCCTCGCGGTCCAGGTCGCCGACTTCCTTGCGCAGGTAGAGACGCAGCAGGCCCATCAGGTCCCCGACCTCGCCCTGCGGGCGTTTCCAGTTCTCCGAAGAAAACCCGAACAGCGTCAGGTACGGCACGCCCAGGCTGGCCGCCGCCTTCACCGTTCGCCGCACGGCTTCGGCGCCCGCCTTGTGACCGGCGGTGCGCGGCAGCCCCCTCGCCTGCGCCCAGCGACCGTTGCCGTCCATGATGACGGCGACGTGAAGCGGATCGGCCGGGGCGTCCGAATATTGCAAGGGAACGGTTGTCATGACGTCACACCTGCATGATCTCGGATTCCTTGTGGGCGACGATCTCGTCGATCTTGCCGACGTGCTCGTCGGTCACCTTCTGCACCTCGTCCATATAGCCGTGGTAGGCATCTTCCGAGATGTCGCCCGCCTTTTCCGCGTTCTTCAGCTCGTCCATGGCGTGCCGGCGCACGTTGCGCACGGCGATGCGCGCCTCCTCGGCGTATTTATGGGCGACCTTGCTCAACTCGGCGCGACGTTCCTCGGTCAGGGCCGGGATCGGCACGCGGACAAGCTGGCCGTCGGTCGCCGGGTTCAGGCCGAGCCCGGAATCGCGGATCGCCTTCTCGACGGCGCCGACCAGCCCCCGGTCCCAGACCTGCACGGTGAGCATGCGGGGTTCGGGCACGCCGATGGTGCCGACCTGGTTCAAGGGCATGTCCGACCCGTAGGCGGCGACGGTGACGGGCTCCAGCAGGCTGGCCGAGGCTCGCCCGCTGCGCAGGCCGCCCAGTTCCCGGTGCAGGACGTCGATGGCGCCGTCCATGCGCCGGGCCACGTCACCCTTCAGGTTCGAGATACTGAATTCCGCCATAACTTCCTCCCATTTGCGGCCGCTTGCGCACGGTCCCGGAGGGCCGGCCGGCGCCCGGTCAGTGGACCAGGGTGAACCGCCCCTCCCCCTTGATTACCTTGGAGAATTCCCCGGGATTGTGGATTGAAAACACAAGAATGGGAACCCGGTTGTCGCGCGCCAGCGCAATTGCCGAGGTATCCATCACCTTGAGGTCGCGGGCCAGCACGTCCTGGTACTTGAGGCTGTCGAAACGCACCGCCTTCGGGTTGGTCTTGGGGTCGCTGTCGTAGACGCCGTCGACCTGCGTCCCCTTCAACAGCGCGTCGCAGCCCATTTCCACGGCGCGCAGCGCCGCGGCCGTGTCCGTGGTGAAGAAGGGATTGCCCGTGCCTGCGGCGAAGATCACCACCCGGCCCTTTTCCATGTGGCGCACGGCGCGTCGCCGGATGTAGGGCTCGCACACCGTCTGCATGGGGATGGCCGACAGCACGCGGGTGTCGACGCCCTTGGATTCGAGGACGCTTTGCACCGCCAGCGCGTTCATCACCGTCGCCAGCATGCCCATGTAGTCGGCGCTGGTGCGCTCGATGCCCTTGCCCGCCTCCGACATGCCGCGGAAGATGTTGCCGGCGCCGATGACCAGGCAGACCTGCACGCCCATGCCGTGGACGGCGGCGACCTCGTCGCAGATGCGTCCCACCATGTCCGGGTCCAGGCCGTAGTCGCGCTGCCCCATCAGGGCCTCGCCGGAAAGCTTCAGCAACACGCGGCGGTATTTCGGATCCTCGGACACAGGGGGCACTCGCGCTTTCCATCAAAATCCGCCGCCGGTCCAGGGCACGAGGAATCCGGCGGCGGGAATGGGTACCGGGCGATAGTCTACATCACCCGTGGGACGGCGTCTTGCCCGGCACCCGGATGGGATGCCGGAACAAGGTGCCTGCGGATCAGGAACCGGCCGCCGCGGCGACTTCGGCGGCGAAGTCGTCGACTTCCTTCTCGATGCCTTCTCCCAGGACGAACATCTTGAATCCATTGATGGAAATGGCACCGCCGGCATCCTTCCCGGCGGCTTCGACGGCCGCCGCGACCTGGGTTTCACCGTCGATCACGAAGGTCTGGTCCAACAGGCAGACTTCTTCGTAGAACTTGCGCAGGCGGCCTTCGACCATCTTGGCGATGATCTCTTCCGGCTTGCCCGATTCGCGGGCCTGCTCGGACAGCACCGTGCGTTCGCGTTCCAGGATCGCCGGGTCCAGGTCGTCGCGCGACACGGCCTGCGGCTTGGCGGCCGCCACGTGCATGGCGAGCTGCCTGCCGAAGGTTTCCAGCTTGCCCTTGTCGCCGGCCGATTCCAGGCCGACCAGCACGGCGATCTTGCCGATGCCGTCGCCCATGGCGTTGTGCACGTAGGTGGCCAGTACGCCATTGGCGACCGACAGCACGTCGCAGCGGCGGATGGTCATGTTCTCGCCGATGGTGGCGATCATGTGGGTCAGCTGGTCGGCGACCGTGCGGCCGGTGCCCGGATAGGCGGCGGCCATCAGCTTGTCGGTGTCGCCTTCGGCGGCGAGCGCCAGGTTTGCGACTTGGCGCACGAAATCCTGGAACTGGTCGTTGCGCGACACGAAGTCGGTTTCCGAGTTCACTTCGACGACGGCGCCCTTGCCGCCGTCGACGGCGACGGCAACCAGGCCCTCGGCGGCGACGCGGCCGGCCTTCTTGGCGGCGGCGGACAGCCCCTTGGTGCGCAGCCAGTCGACGGCCTGTTCCAGGTCGCCGCCGGTTTCGGCCAACGCCTTCTTGCAGTCCATCATGCCGGCGCCGGTTTGTTCGCGAAGCTCCTTGACAAGAGCCGCAGTGATTTCAGCCATTCTTCTACCTTCTCTTCAGATCGTTCGCTTCGGATCCCGGACGGGACGCGTCAGGAAGCCGGCGTGGCTTCCTCGCCTTCGGCGGGGGCTTCGGCGGCCGCATCCGGAACGGCTTGCTCTGCCGGAGCCTCGGCGGCGGCTTCCGCCGCGTCCTCGATCGGGCCGCCCGCGTTCTCGTCGGCGCCCAGGTCGACGCCCTTCGACGACAGCGAGGCCGACAGGCCGTCAAGCACGGCGTCAGCCACCAGGTTGCAGTACGTGGAAATGGCGCGGATCGCGTCGTCGTTGCCCGGGATCGGATAGGTGATGCCGGCCGGATCACTATTGGAATCGATGACGCCGACGACCGGGATGCCCAGCTTGTTGGCTTCGGCGACGGCGATGTCTTCCTTGTTGGTGTCGATCACGAAGATGATGTCCGGCAGACCGCCCATTTCCTTGATGCCGCCCAGCGCGCGCTCGAGCTTTTCCTGCTCGCGGGTCAGG
>PFFW01000081.1:11861-12003 GCA_002781745.1 Rhodospirillales bacterium CG15_BIG_FIL_POST_REV_8_21_14_020_66_15 | reverse complement strand
TGCTCAGCGTCGACGACCTCATGCACGGGCTCGGCAAAAGCGTCATCTTCTCGATCCTCATCGCCGTGATCGGTGTGGTCAACGGGGCCTCGGTCCAGGGCGGCGCCGAAGGCGTGGGCAAGGCGACGACGCGCGCCGTGGT
>PFFW01000081.1:11385-11849 GCA_002781745.1 Rhodospirillales bacterium CG15_BIG_FIL_POST_REV_8_21_14_020_66_15 | reverse complement strand
GGCGATCATCGTGACGGACATGCTGTTCGCCTTCGTGGTCACGCGGTAGGGACGGGGCCATGAGCGACACCGCCCAGGCGACACCCCGCAACGTGATCGAGGTCCGCGATCTGGTCACCCATTACGGCGACCGCATGATCCTCAAGGGCATTTCCATGGATGTGCACGCCGACGAGATCATGGTCATCATGGGCGGCTCCGGGTCCGGGAAAAGCACGCTTCTGCGCCACTTGATGGCATTGGAACATCATACCTCGGGGACCATGCGCATCCTGGGGCAGGACATCGACAAGCTGTCGGGGGTCGAACTGGTCGAACTGCGCCAGAAACTGGGCGTGGCGTTCCAGGGCGGGGCCCTGTTCTCGTCCATGACCGTGGGCGAAAACGTCATGCTGCCGTTGTTCGAACATACCGGGCTCGACCGCAAGACCATGGAAATCATGGCCCGTATGAAGCTGGAGGTT
>PFFW01000081.1:1066-11172 GCA_002781745.1 Rhodospirillales bacterium CG15_BIG_FIL_POST_REV_8_21_14_020_66_15 | reverse complement strand
CACGAACTGGAGAGCGCGTTCAAGATTGCCGACCGCATCACCGTTCTGGACCGCGGCGAGATCCTGTTCATCGGCACGCCGGACGAACTGCGTGCCGATCCCTCGCAGCGCATCCAGAACCTTTTGAACCGGGTGGCCGAGGATGACACCTTGGACGCCGACGCCTACCTGAACCGCCTGACGGGCGAAACTCCCGCATATAGGCCTCTGTGAGAATCAAGACGTGCGAAGCAACAAGATAAACTACCTCCTGGTCGGGACCTTCGTTCTCGCCATGATCGCCGGTCTGATCGTGGCCTTGTCGCTTTTGACGGGGCGCACCGGAGCGACGGACACCTATCACGCCTATTATGCCAACGTCACCGGCGTGAAATTCGGAACGCAGGTCGTCTACGAGGGCTACCCCATCGGCCAGGTCGAGACGGTGACTCCGGAGCCGTCCAAGGGCGGGATGCGCTTTCGCGTCGATTTCGAGGTCAACGAGGGCTGGAAGATTCCCAAGGACAGCAGGGTTGCGATCGCGGCCCCCGGCCTGCTCGCGGCGGTGACACTGAGCATTTCCGCCGGCGCCAGCCCCGAAGCCCTGACCCCGGGAAGTGAGGTCACGGCGGTCGAGGGCGGCGACCTGTTCTCCGTCGTCTCATCGGTGGCGGAAAAGCTGGGCGGGCTTAGCGACAAAAGCATCGAGCCTCTGCTGGCCAGCGTGCAGAAGGCCGTCGACAGCGCCAATCGGCTGCTTGGCGATCACGGCGAGACGTTGGCCGCCGACATGAAGCAGTTGATCGGCGATGCTTCCTTGGTGGTCGCGGACGTGAGTCGTCGCATCCCGGTCGTGATCGACAACATGGAACTGATCGCCGCCGACGTGAAGAAGGTCAGCGGCGAACTGAAAGCGGTCGTCACGCCGGAGAACCGCAAGCTTCTGGAACAGACGGTGGCCAACCTGAACGGTGCCGCCAAGGACGCCCGTGCCGCCATGATCAACGGCGACAAGCTGATGGCCGCCATGAATGACATGGTGACCAAGAACGACGGCGACCTGCGCCGCTCGATCAAGGACGCCCGCTATGTCGTCGAAAGCGTCGCCCGGCGCATCGACGCCATCAACGAGAACCTGGAAGGCATGTCGCGCAACATGCTGGAATTCTCGCGTCAGATCAGGCAGAGCCCGGGCCTGCTGCTGAGCAGCAAGCCGGTCGCCGACGAGGCGCAAGGGAAATGAGGGGGATCATGATCGGACGACTATCCGCACTGGTGCTGGCGGCCGTGCTGGCGGCCTGCGGCGGCAACGCCACGGTGCCGGAGAACCACTTCTACCGGCTTGAGGTCGCGCCGCCGGAGGCGCCCGGCAAGCGCCTTCTCACGGGCGTGCTCGAGGTCGACCGCCTGCTGGCGACCGGCGAACTGACCCAGCGCTCCATCGTCTACCGCCAGGCGGACAATCCGCATCAACTGCAGGCCTATCATTACCGCTTCTGGAACGAGCCGCCGGGCGTGCTGCTGCAGGCGGAACTGGTCGGCTACCTGCGCGCCGCCGGGGTCGCCGACAAGGTGATGACGCCGGAAATGCGCGCCCGGCCCGACTACGCGATCACGGGGCGGGTGGAAAAGCTGGAACGGATCGTCGGCGGCTCCAACGCAGGCGTCATCGAGATGAGCCTGGTGCTGCGCCGGGTCGACGACGGCAAGGTCCTGGTCGCCAAGTCCTACGTCCGCGACTTCCAGCCCAAGGACGATGGCCTGACTGCCCTGGTGAAGGGCTTCAGCGCGGCCGTGCGCGACATCTTCAAGGCCTTCGTAGGCGACATTGCCGCGCAGATCTGACGACCGGCGGCAGGGGCGCGGGCGCCCCCGGCGCGGGCGCCGCCCGGTCCGCTCCGCCGCGGCGTTCAAGGAGCATGCCCGCGCGACCGTGACGGCCCTGGCGGCCCAGGGCGACGGCGTGGCGGAAACGGAAGACGGCCGGCGCCTGTTCATCCCCTTCACCGTGCCCGGCGACGACGTCGATGTGCTGATCGGCCCGGCGCGCGGCGACGGCTTCGAGGCGCGGGTCCTGTCCTTCGCCCGGAAGGCGCCGCGCGGCGAGGCCTTCTGCCCCCATTTCGAGACCTGCGGCGGCTGTTCCGTTCAGCACCTGACGGAGGCGGACTATCGCGCCTGGAAGCGGGGCCTCCTGGTCCAGGCGCTGTCCCGGCGCGGCCTGGCGTTGGAAGTTCTCGACCTGGCCGCCGTTCCCAGGGATGCACGCCGCCGGGTGACCTTCCAGGCGGAGCGCACGGGATCGGCCGTCGTCCTGGGCTTTGCCGAGCGGCGCGGCCTGCGGATCGAGGGCATCGAGGCCTGTCCCCTTCTGGCGGCCGGCCTGAACGGGCTGATCCCGTCATTGCGGGAACTGGCGGCGGCGATGCTGCGGCCGGGGGAGCGGGCGCGCCTTGCCGCCGCGCGGGTCGAGGGCCCGGAAGGTCCGGCCCTCGACCTGGTGGTCGAACGCGACCGCGAACCGGACCTGGCGGCCCGCGAGGCCCTGGCCGAATTCGCCCGCACCTCGGGTGCCGCGCGGATTTCGTGGCGGGATGCCGCGGGCGCGGTCGAGCCCGTGGCGCAGATTTCGCCGGTGACCGCGGCGTTCGGACCGGCGTCCGTCGAACTGCCGCCCGGCGGGTTCATGCAGCCGACGGCGGCGGGCGAGGATATCCTGAGGTCCACTGTGGTGGCGGGCGCGAAGGGGGCGGCGCGCATTGCCGAGCTTTACGCCGGGGCCGGCACCTTCACCTTCGCCCTGGCGGGAATCGCCCACGTCCATGCCGTCGACGGCGATGCCGCCCTGATGCGGGCCCTCGGCACCGGCGCCGGGCGATCCGGCCTGGGCGGACGGGTGACGGCGGAAACCCGCGATCTGGCGGCCCGGCCGCTGCTTCCCGGCGAACTGAAGGACGTCGATACGGTAGTCCTGGACCCGCCCCGGGCGGGGGCGCTCCGCCAGGTGGAGCAGATCGTCCAGGCGCCCGGCGTGCGCCGCGTCGTGATGGTGTCGTGCAACCCGCAGACCTTCGCGCGCGACCTGCGGGTACTGGTGGACGGCGGGTTCGTCGCGGGCGCGGTCACGCCCGTGGACCAGTTTCCCTATTCCCACCACCTGGAATGCGTGGCGGCGTTGACGCGCGAAAACTGAGAACGGCGGGTGCCTACATCCCGAGTGCACGCATGTAGATGGTGAGCACCTCTTCCATCTCGTTACGGTCGTTGGGGTCCATCTTCCGCAGGCGGATGAGCTGGCGCAGGATCTTGACGTCGAAGCCGGCGGACTTCGCCTCGGAATAGACTTCCTTGATGTCGTCGGCCAGGGCCTTCTTCTCGTCTTCCAGACGTTCGATCCGTTCGACGAAGGATTTCAGCCGCTCGCTCGCGGCGCCGCCAATTTCGCTCATGCTCGGGTGTCCTCGGGCTGTCCTTGGAATGGGATGTCTTCGGGTGAGGGCGCACCATAAGTAGCCCGTCCCGCTTGGGCAAGTGGCTGAAAAGCGGGGATAAAGCGCCTGCGTTTTTTTTACCGGAATTGTTCAAATCCCCGGCTGCCGATGTATGATTGGCGAGACGTCCGGGTAAGGGGTTACGGGAATTGGCGGTTTACAAGTTCGACCGTGTGTCGGTGTTGGTATGCGAGGACAATGCCTTCGTCCGCCGCACGCTGGAGGACGTCCTGCGCCAGTTCGGGTTCGAACGCATCACGATGTGCAAGAACGGCCAGGAAGCGATCGAGGGCCTGAAGCTCCTGAAACAGGGCCGTAACCCGGGCCCCGACCGATTTGGTCATGGCGCCCATCAACGGATTGCTGCTGTGCCGCTGGTGCCGGTCGGCGAAGGAAACGCCCAACCGCATGGTGCCTTTCATCATGCTGTCCGGCGCGGCCGACCAGGACTATGTATCCTCGGCCCGCGACCTCGGGGCGACGGAATTCCTCGCCAAACCGTTTTCCGGCGAGACGGTCTACAAGAAGATCCTGGAGGTCATCGACTTTCCGCGCCAGTTCGTGATGAACCAGAACTATTTCGGCCCCGACCGCCGGCGCCGGAAAGAGCCGCCGCCCGACGATCACGACCGTCGCGAGAAGACCGAACAGGACTGCACGGTGGTCTATTCGGCCGAGAAGATGGTCAAGCCGAAGACCGATAGCGACGTATTCCTGTTCAAGCCGACCAACTATCTGCGCGAGAAATGCGCGGGCGGCAAGCTCAACCCGCTGGAGCGCGGTGAGCTGCCGACGGCGCTCATCGAGCAGGCGGAGAAGAAGCTCGAACGCGCGGCCCTCGACTTCACCAAGTGGGCGCAGGACTACCTGGGCCGCTTGTCGGACCTGTGCACCCAGGCGCTGCTGGAGCCGGGGCGCCGCACCCAGCAGTTCACGGAAATCAACCAGGTCGCGCTCGAACTGCGCGGCCAGGGGGGCACCTTCGGGTATCCGCTGATTTCCACCTTCGGCAAGATGCTGTTCGATTCCACCCGCGAGGGTTGCCGCGAGGACGACGCCCAGGTGGAAATCGTCAAGGCGCACGTGGACGCCATGCGCGCCGTGCTGCGCGAGAAGATCGCCGGCGACGGCGGCGAGGTCGGCAAGGCCCTCATCGCCGCACTGCGCGACGGCATCGCGAAACAGGAAAAGGCCCGCAAGGCCGCGATCGCGGAAATGAAGCAGCAGGCGGGCGGCGGTTGACGCGCCGGCCCGATCGCCTTATTGCGACACGCCGTCGCGCCGCGCGTATTCCGACAGTTGCATAATCGCCGCCATTACGGCCGTTTCGGTCACCCGCGAAACGGCTTCGTCGGCGCTGACCCAGATGCGCCGGCGGAAAGGCTTTTCGTCCCAGTCCTCGAGTTCGGTGGCGACGCGGAAGGGAAAGATCACCACCCGATAGACCTGGTCGAACTTGGAATAGAAGTATTCGCCCAGGGAATCGGACCCCGGTTCCCCCAGGATTCCCGCTTCTTCGAGCGCCTCCTTGGCGGCCGAGGCCTGCGGCGTCATGTTCGGCTCAACCGTGCCCTTCGGCACGATCCAGCGCCCCGTGTTGCGCGAGGTGATCAGAAGGATTTCCAAGCCCCGATCACCCAGGCGGTAGGGAACGACGCAGGACTGCTGCACGGGCGGCGGTTTCATCACGGGATCAGGTTTCCGGAACCTGGGCGGTCTCGACGATCAGGCGGTCGACTACGGCGGCCAGGGCGGCGTCCCGGCCGGCGCCGGCGGCCAGCGCCTCCGCATAGACGGCAAGTTGGCGATGGGCACCCGTGCCGCGGGCCTGGATCGTCTTAAGGTGGGCAATCTGCGGGGTACAGCCAAGGGCCTCGGCGTCCTCGGCGATCAGGCAGGTAATCTCGTCAAGCAGCTCGCCGAAGGGCACGACCTCGCCCTTGCCGAAATCCACCAGGCCTTCGTCCAGACCGTAGCGCTGGGCGCGCCAGCGGTTTTCCTCCAGCAGCATGGGCGAATAGATGCGCCAGCGCTGGTTCTCCATCTTCAGGCGGTAGAGCATGCGCAGGATGCAGGCGAACAGGGCGGCGATGGACAGCGCGTCCTCCATCAGGGGGCAGACGTCGGTGATCCGCATCTCCAGGGTCGGGAACCGCGCGCTCGGCCGTACGTCCCACCACAGCTTGGTCGCGTCCTCGATCAGGCCCGCCTTGACCAGGACGTCGACGTGGCGCTGGTATTCGCTGAACGACTGGAACCGGTTGGGGATGCCCGTGCGCGGCATCTCGTCGAACACGCTGAGGCGGTAGGACTTCAGCCCCGTGTCCAGCCCCCGCCAGAACGGCGACGAGGTCGACAGCGCCAGAAGGTGCGGCAGGAAATAGCTGATCTGGTTCAGCAGGTCGATGCGCAGTTCGTCGTCGTCGCCCAGGCCCACGTGTACGTGCATGCCGCAGATCATCAGCCGGCGCACCGGGGCCTGGATGTCACGGGCGATCTCGTTGTATCGCTCGCGGTCCGTATGGTGCTGGGCTTCCCAAAGCGAGAACGGATGGGTCGAGGCGGCGATGGGGGCCAGGCCGTGCTCGCCCGCGACCTCGGCGATGGTTGAACGCAGTTCCGCCAACTGGGCCCGCGCCTCGCCGATGCCGGTGCAGACGTTGGTGCCGACCTCGATCTGCGAGGACAGGAACTCGTGGGCGACGCGGCCCTTCAGGCGTTTCTCGCAGACCTCGAACAGGGCCTCCGGCGCCTCGTCGGTGACGGCCCGCGTCTCCCGGTCGACAAGGAGGTATTCCTCCTCGATCCCGATGGTGAAGGGCGGCGCGGCGGCCACCTCAGAAGTACTCCACCTTGTAGAGGCCCTCGTCGCGCAGCAGTTCGTCCAGAACCTCGCTCAGGATGTCGCCCCAGCGCCGCACGCCGTCGGCGTCCGAAACCTGGTCCTGGTTGATCTCGATGACGCAGTTGGCCAGACCGCAGGCGTTGCCGTGGCTGTCGATGGTATAGGCCACGTCCTTGCCCGAATAGGGCAGGTTGTCGCCGACGTCCAGGCCACGGTCGTGCAGGGCCTTGATCAGGGGCTTGGCGATGCGCGGGTCGTGGTTCCACAGCACGCCCACGTCCCATGGCCGGGGGCCGCCGCCGAAGCGAGGCGAAAAGCTGTGCACGGAAAACAGCACCGGGGGCCGGCGGTGCAGCCAGACATCGGTCAGCGTTCGCCGGAGCAGGCGGTGATAGGGCTCGAAGAAGGTGTCCAGTCGCGCCGTCGCCTGCGCCGGGGACAGCGCCTGATTGCCGGGGATCAGGGTCTCGTCCGATACCTCGGGGATGCTGGTCGGGTGGCCGGGCGGGCGGTTGAGGTCGACCACCAGGCGCGAATATCCGGCCAGCACCGCGGTGGCGTCCAGGTTCTCGGAGAGGATGCGCGTCACGCCCTCGGCGCCGATGTCGTAGGCGATATGGCGCTCGAAATGCGTTGTCTTCAGGCCCAGGTCGCCCAGCGCGAGCGGTACCCGGCGGCTGGCATGGTCGCAGGCGAGCACCAGGGCCGAGCCGGCGCCGGCATGGATGCGTTCCGCCGCCGGGGCTTCATCGTCGGCCAGCAGGGGGCAGGCGGGATGCGTGGGTTGGATTTCGTCCATGCCCTCAATATAGCGCGCCCGCCGGGAGGTGGGAGTCCCTTGTCGCGACGACCGCCGGGCGCTGGACAGCCATTGCGCAGGCGGCAATAGTGCCGTGAAGCGCGCCCGAAACAGGCAAGGAGAGGACGGCGTGAACGAATCGCGGGGGGAGATCCCGTCCGCCGTCACCTGGGCCCTGGCGGCGCTGGTCCTGGGCGCCCTGTTTGCCGGGGCCTCGACCCTGTTCGTACGCCTGAACGACCTGGGGCCCGTCGCCGCGGCCTTTTACCGCGCCTTCCTCGCCCTGCCGGCGCTGTGGCTGTGGATGCGCCGGGAATCGCGGCGCGGTGCGGCGCGGGCGCCGGGCGCCCTGACGCGCCGGGACTACGGCCTCCTGGCCCTGGCGGGGCTGTTCTTCGCGGGCGACCTGTTCTTCTGGCATTTCGCAATCATGAACACGGCCGTCGCCAACGCGACCCTGCTGGCGACCCTGTCGCCGGTCTACGTGACGGTGATCCTGTTCCTGCTGTTCGGTGAACGGGTGCGGCCCCTGTTCCTGGGCGGCACGGCGCTGGCCGTGGCGGGGGCGGCGCTGCTGATGGGCGACAGCTTCGCGTTCCGCCCGGACCGCCTTGCGGGCGACGTCTACGGCCTGATCACGGGATTGTTCCTGGCGGGCTACATGGTGACCGTGGGCCGGTTGCGCCGCGCCGCCCGCGTCGGCACGGGCACGCTGATGTTCTGGTCGTCCCTGGTCACGGCGGCGGCGCTGCTGCCGGTCGCCCTGCCGATCGAGGATCGCATGATCCCGCAGACCCTGTCCGGCTGGTTCATGCTGGCGGCCCTTGCGCTCGTCAGCCACGTGGCGGGGCAGGGCCTTGTCGCGCTCGCCATGGCGCACCTGCCGACGGCCTTCGCCTCGGTCGGCCTGATCATGGAGGTCGTGGCCGCCGCCGGGCTCGGCTGGGTGTTCCTCAACGAGCCGCTGGCTCCGCTGCAATGGCTGGGGGCGGCGGTGGTCGTGCTGGGGATCGTCGTGGCGCGGAGCGGCAGCCGGTCTCGACACTGCCCTTGACGATCCCCCGGGGCGGTGTGCGAGAACAGGGGCCCTGGAGATCTCGTTCATGTCACAAGCCGCCGTCGACAAGACCCTGTTGGAACAGATGCTCTGCTCGCCCTGTATCAGCGTCTGCGTGCTCGACGAAGCCTCGGGCTTCTGCAAGGGCTGTTGGCGCACCGTGGACGAGATCGCGGAGTGGCCCAATTTGATGCGCCATCAGCGCCTGGAAATCCTGCGGCGCCTGGCCGAGCGGCGGGGCGCGAAATCGCTGACCGACCGCGGCCGCGGGCCCATGCTGGCGGCGGACTGAACCGCTGCTCCGTGGGTTACCAGCTTCCCGTATTCGCCATCGACGCCCAGGGCTCGACCGGGGCCAGCGCCTCGCCTTCCTGCAGCAGCTCGATGGAGATGCCGTCCGGCGAGCGGACGAAGGCCATGCGCCCGTCGCGCGGCGGACGGTTGATGGTGACGCCGCCGTCCCGCAGGCGCCGGCAGGTCTCGTAGATGTTCTTCACGTTGAAGGCGAGATGGCCGAAGTTGCGCCCGCCGGTGTAGTCCTCGGGCGCGTAGTTGTAGGTCAGCTCGATCTGCGAATCCGGGTTCTCGTCGGCGGCCAGGAAGATCAGCATGTAGCCGTGTTCGGGCCGGTCGGAGCGGCGCACTTCCGTGAGGCCCAGAAGGTCGCAGTAGAAGCGCAGGCTGGCGTCCACGTCCGATATCCGCACCATCGTATGCAGGTATCTCATTCTCGTGTTTCTCCCTGACTGTCCTGTCGGTGTAGACTTGGTCTTACAGACTTTTCCGCCCCGTTCCAAGGGGCCGACGACACGCCCCCGGACGACGGAGCCCGCCCGCCGTGCCCTCCCCGCCGCAACGACCGATGCCGCCCCTCGTCCCCTGGCTCGTCTGGGGTCTGGGCGCGTTCCTGTTCGGCTACGGCTTCTTCCAGCGGGTGGCGCCCGGCGTCATGGTCGATACCCTGATGCGCGAATTCGTCGTCGGCGGCGCCGTCGTCGGCAACCTGTCGGCGGTCTATTTCTATACCTACGCGGTCAGTCAGGTGCCTGCCGGGCTGGTCGTCGACGCCTACGGCACGCGCCGCATCCTGGTCCTGTCCGCACTTCTCTGCGCCGTCGGCAGCCTGGTGTTCGCCGAGGCGTCGGGCATCGTCCCGGCCTACGTGGGGCGGCTGCTGATCGGGCTGGGGGCGGGATCGACCTTCGTCATCGCCCTCAATCTGGCCGCGGTGTGGTTTCCCAGGGAACGCTTCGCGCTGCTCAGCGGGCTGACCCTGTCGTTCGGGGTCGCCGGCTCGCTGGCCGGGCAGGTGCCGCTCGCCTGGGGGGTGGAGACCTTCGGCTGGCGGTCATCCATGCATGCCGCGACGCTGGTCGCGCTGACGATCTGTGCGGCGACCTGGGCGGCCCTGACCCTGCCGCGACCCAAGCCCCGCGGCCGCCCGCCGACGGGCATCGCCGCCAGTTTCCACTCGGTCCTGGCGCGCCGGGACACCTGGATCCTGACTCTGGGCGGCACCGGCACCATGTCGATCATGCTGACCTTCGGCGGCCTTTGGGCCGTGCCCTGGCTGACCCAGGTGTACGGCTTCACGCGGGCCGAGGCGGCCATGGTGATATCGCTGAACGCCGTCGGCTGGGGCGTCGGCGCGCCGTTCCTGGGGTGGGTCTCGGACAGGCTCCGCCGACGCAAGCTGCCGTTCCTGGGGGCGGCGGCCTTGTCGGTCGCGGCGTTCTGGGCACTGGTCTTCGCGCCGAGCCTGCCGTCGTCGGCGATCTACGTCCTGCTGTTCGCCCAGGGACTGGGCACGGGCGGCATCGTGCTGATGTTCACCACCGCCCATGAGCGTTTCGCCGGCGGGCAGGAAGGGGCTTCCGTCGGCATCGTCAATTCCGGCATCATGGTCGGGGCGGCAACCCTGCAGCCGCTGGTCGG
>PFFW01000081.1:655-963 GCA_002781745.1 Rhodospirillales bacterium CG15_BIG_FIL_POST_REV_8_21_14_020_66_15 | reverse complement strand
CTGGCGGCCTGGAGCGGGGGTCTCATCGCCCCGATGGTGGCGCACGGCACGTACGACGTGCTGGCGCTCGAATACATCCGCCGGACGAACGGCCCACGGGCCGGTGTGACGGCCAGCGAGGAGCAGGAAACGACGTGATTCGGCCCATGCGAACCCTATTGGCGCTCGTGGCCACCGCCGCTCTGGCGGCCCCGGTCTTTGCCCAGCAGCGCCCGCTCACCACTGAAGACCCGGAGACGATCGGCGCGGGGCGCCTGCTCATCGAGGGCGGCATCGACTGGCAGAAGGACATCTTCTTCCCGGTCTCG
>PFFW01000081.1:0-584 GCA_002781745.1 Rhodospirillales bacterium CG15_BIG_FIL_POST_REV_8_21_14_020_66_15 | reverse complement strand
AATAGCTGACCTCGGCGCCGTAGAGCGTGTAGCCTGTCATTCTGCGTTCCTGTCCCTTTTGACAATTGTTGTGCCGCATTTCGCCCCGTGGCCACAAGCCCGGACGGAGGGGTAAGCGCAGTGCTTGACGGGGGGCCTCAATCGTGTTGCCCGTTGGGCCAGAGTTTCAATTCCAGCTCGCAGGATCGCATAGTCTCCCATGACCCAGCTTACCCCCGTCTCCTCGTGGAAGTCCTTTGGCGGAAATCTTTCCGTGTACGATCATGAGTCTGCGCTGCTCGGCTGCAAGATGCGGTTTGGCGTCTACACACCGCCACAGGCGGCGCATGGGCCGGTGCCGGTCCTCTGGTATCTCTCAGGGCTCACCTGCAGCTGGGCGAATGTGATGGAGAAGTCCGGGCTGCAGCGCGCCGCAGCCGAGCACGGCATCATGATCATCGCGCCGGATACCAGCCCGCGCGGCGAAGGCGTGCCGGATGATGAGGCTTATGACCTGGGGCAGGGTGCTGGCTTTTACCTCACCGCCACGCGAGCCCCCTGGGCGAAGAACTACAAGATGGACCAATATGTGACCGACGAACTGT
>PFFW01000084.1 GCA_002781745.1 Rhodospirillales bacterium CG15_BIG_FIL_POST_REV_8_21_14_020_66_15 | reverse complement strand
CAAGCGCATGCAGGGCGAGGCGCCGACGGGCCGGGTGGAAAACCTGCTGCCGCCGCCGGAACAGCCCAGGGAACTGCCACAGGCGCAGCCGGCACCGGCCGCGCAACCGGCACCACCTACGGAACAGGCCAACGCCGAGGCCCTGTTGCCGGCGGCCCCGGCCCCGGCGCCCAAACCAGCGGCGCCGAAGCCCATGCCGGTCCGTGAGGCCGCGCCGCCACCGCCCGCGACGGTGGCCAAGGCGCCGACGCCGCAACCGGCCCCGCCGCCGCCCGTTCCGGCGTCTCCCGCGGCGTCCTCCACGGGCGGGCCCATGGCCCTGGTTCCGAAATCCGCGACGGCGGCCCCCGCCGCCGCTCAGCCGGCCCCGGTCGCCAAGGTTGCGCCTCCTCCGCCGAGTGCACCGGCCGCGACGGAAACGGCGGGACTCAGCGGTTGGCAGGTTCAGCTTGCCGCGTCACGCGCCGCCACGGCGGCCAAGACCGAGGGCGAGCGCCTGAAACAGAAGCATTCGGACGTGCTGGGCAGGCTGGCGGTCAACGTCGTCCGCGCCGACCTGGGCGCCAAGGGCGTGTTCTACCGCATCCGCCTGGGCCCCGTGCGAGACAAGACCCAGGCCCGCGCCGTCTGCGACCAGCTTGCCAAGCGGGGACAGGGGTGCCTGGTGATCGCCCCCGGCAAATGAACGCGCGCGCCAAGGGCCCGCCCCGGGCCGTCCTCTTCGGCTGCGAAGGCCCACGCCTGACGGACGCGGAAAAGCGCTTCTTCGCCGCCGTCAACCCCTTGGGCTTCATCCTGTTCGCGCGCAACGTCGAGAATCCGGACCAGGTCCGTGCCCTGGTGCGTGAGTTGCGGGCGGCGGTCGGGGACGAAACCGCCCCGGTCCTCATCGACCAGGAAGGGGGGCGGGTGCAGCGCTTGGGTCCCCCCCACTGGCCGGCACGGCCGGCGGCGGCCGTGTTCGCGGCGGCCTACCTGGAAAACCCGGAACAGGCGTCGGCGGACCTTGCGGACAACGCTCGGGCGATCGCCCGCGACCTCGCGGACCTGGGCATCACCGTCGATTGCTGGCCGGTCCTGGACCTGCCCCGGCCGGGCGCCGATCCCATCATCGGCGACCGCGCGCTGGGAACGGATGTCGATTCGATCTTTGCCCTGGGCACTGCCATCGTCACGTTTCTTCAGGCTGGCGGCGTGACGCCGGTCCTCAAGCACATCCCAGGCCACGGCCGCGCGCTGGTGGACAGCCACAAGGCTCTGCCCGTGGTGACGACGGACCTCGAAACCCTGCGGGCGACGGACTTCAACCCCTTCCGCCGCCTGAGCAAGGCGCCTTGGGCGATGACGGCGCACGTGGTCTATACCGACGTCGATCCGGATGCCTGCGCGACTTTCTCGGTCAAGGTAATCGGCGACGTGATCCGCGGCGACATCGGCTTCGACGGGCTGCTGATCTCGGACGATCTCTCCATGCACGCCCTTTCGGGCGGCTTCACCGAGAGGACGCAGCGGGCGCTGGCGGCGGGCTGCGACGTGGTCCTGCACTGCAACGGCGATAGGACCGAGATGGCGGCCGTGGCCGAGGCCGCCCATATCATGACGGACAAGGCGCTCATGCGTTTCGCCCGAGGAGAGGCGGCGCGCCGCGGCGCGCCGGAGGAAATCGCATGATGCAAGACATGGACATTCTCGGCCTGGTCTACACGGCGTCCGTCTGGATCGTGCCGATCCTGGTGGCCGTTACCTTCCACGAGGCCTCGCACGGTTTCGTCGCCAACCTGCTGGGCGACGACACGGCGATGCGCCTCGGCCGGGTGACCATCAACCCGCTGAAACACATCGACCCGTTCGGCACCATCCTGATGCCCGCGTTGCTGTTGCTGGGCTCGGGCGGGCGTTTCATGTTGGGTTATGCCAAGCCCGTGCCGGTCGACTTCTCGCGCCTCAACCATCCGCGCCGCGACATGGTCCTGGTGGCTGCGGCGGGGCCGGGGGCCAACCTGGTGCTGGCGGTCCTGTCGGCGGTGGCGTTGACCAGCGTCGCCCACCTGCCGCCCGACGCGGCCCGCTGGACGGGCCAGAACCTGGTCAATTCCGTGTGGATCAACCTGATTCTCGCGATGTTCAACATGCTGCCGGTGCCGCCGCTCGACGGCGGGCGGGTTGCCGTCGGCATCCTGCCGGACTTCCTGGCCCGACCGCTTGCCCGGTTGGAACGGCTGGGAATCCTGATTATTCTGACGGGCGTGTTCCTGCTGCCGCTGATCGGCGAGCAGTTCGGCATGGACCTGAACGTATTCTGGTGGCTGGTCGGGGTTCCGGCCCAGGCCCTGATGAATTTCCTGTTCGCCGTCCTCGGACTCGCCTAAAACGAGGCGCGCCCGGAGGTTCCGGGACAGGGTCCGACAATCAAGGCCCGACAACAAGGACTGCCATGAGCGACGATTTCGATACCCCGGACACGCCGACGGTGCACCGCGGAGTCATCTTCATGGTCGATCTCGACGGCTACGAAGGACCGCTCGACGTCCTGCTGTCGCTCGCCCGCGACCAGAAGCTGGACCTTACTCACATCTCGATCCTGGCGCTTGCCGACCAGTATCTGAAGTTCATCGCCGCCGCCCAGCAGAAGAACCTTGAGGTCGCCGCCGATTATCTGGTCATGGCGGCCTGGCTGGCCTACATGAAATCACGCCTTCTGCTGCCCGACCTGGGCGGCGAGGACGAGCCAACCGGCGAGGAGATGGCCGCCGCCCTGGCGTTCCAGATGCAACGCCTGGAGGCCATGCAGAACGCCGGTCTGTTGCTGACAGAGCGTGCGCAGCTCGGCCGCGACTTTTTCGCCCGCGGGGCGCCCGAAAAGCATCCGGTCGAGACCGAGCAGGTCCTGGAAGTGACCCTGTTCGAACTGCTGCAGGCCTATGCCCGCCAGCGCCGGCGCGGCGGCAAGGGCGACCGGACGTTGCACATCGAACCGTTCGAGGTTTATACGGTCGAGGACGCGCTCAAGCGGCTGCGCCGACTGCTCGGCCGGACCCCCGATTGGCATTCGCTCTGGTCCTATCTGCCCGAGGAAATCCGGGGCGGGCTGTTCGGAAAGTCGGCGGTCGCATCGACTTTCGCCGCCAGTTTGGAACTCGCCAAGGAAGGCAAAGTGAACATTCGCCAGACCGACACCTTCGGCCCCATCTACCTGAAACCCCGCACCGACGGCGGCCAAGGAACCGGCCGCGCCACCGGACCCCGCGTGGTCGCGGGCGGCGGCGCCGACGGCGAGGAGCAATAGCTCATGAGCGACGTCGACCGCGGCCATCTGCGCCTGTTGGAGGCTGTCCTGTTCGCCTCGGCCGAGCCGTTGACGGAGCGGGTGCTGGCCAACCGTCTGCCCGAGGACGCGGACCTGAAGGCGCTGCTGGCGGAACTTCAGGACCAATATGCCGGGCGCGGCGTCAACCTGGTCCGCGCGGGCGGTTCCTGGGCTTTCCGCACGGCAGAGGACCTGGCCGCCCAGATGACCAAACACATCGAGGTCACGCGGCGGCTGTCGCGGGCGGCCATCGAGACGCTGGCCATCATCGCCTACCATCAGCCGATCACGCGCGCCGAGATTGAGGAAATCCGCGGCGTTTCCTTGAGCAAGGGGACCATGGACATCCTGCTGGAGGAAGGCTGGATCAAGCCGCGCGGACGCAAGGAGGGGCCGGGCCGGCCGCTGACCTGGGGCACCACGGACGGCTTCCTCGACCACTTCGGCCTGGAAACCCTGCGCGACCTGCCGGGCGTCAAGGAACTGAAGGCCATGGGCCTTCTGGAATCGGGCCCGGCACTCAACATCTACCGCTCCCACGGCGAATTGGCCGATCCCAACGCGGCCGTCGACACGGAAGACGACAACGAAGGCGACGCCCCGCCGGCGGGCGGCGCCGACATCACCGAGGACGACAGCGAGGACGCCCTCGACCCGGACGATGGCGTGCAATCCGCGGGGTAGCGGTTCCCGCCGTTTCCACCAGCCGGACTTATTCCGGAACACCGGCCGAAAAGCCTTGCATGCGCAGGCGATTCCCTTACATCTATCCCCGTCGGGGGGCTGGCCGGTAGGATTGCGGCACGACTTCGTATCTGCCATCATCCGGCTTCCCACTTCGTAAGAACCACAAGAGAAAGCAGAAAATGGGTACATTCAGCATCTGGCATTGGCTGGTTGTCCTGGTCGTCGTCCTGGTACTGTTCGGCGGCGGCGGCAAAATCTCGCGGCTCATGGGGGATTTCGGTAAAGGTCTGAAATCGTTCAAGAAAAGCATGAAAGAGGACGACGAGGCCCCAGCCGAAGGAACGGCCGAGCGCAAGGCGATCGACGCCGAGCAGGCCGACAAGCCGTCGCAGACGGCCACGGCGGAAAAGGACCAGGCCGCCAGCTAAGCAACGCGGGCACCGTGTCTCTTGGAATGGGGACCCGCCCGCTCACCACATCAGGGCCTAACGGAGCAACGATCCGCCATGTTCGATATCGGCTGGCAGGAACTGTTCATCGTCGCCGTCCTCGCGATTGTCGTGATCGGACCGAAGGATCTGCCGCGCGCCGTGCGTACCGTGATGCGCGCCATCCGCAAGCTGCGCTCCATGGCGGGCGAGTTCCAGGCGGGCCTGGACGAGGTCGCGCGCGAGGCCGAACTTGACGATATCCGCCGCGAGGCCAACAAGATCGCCCATTACGACGTGACCCGCGAGATCAAGGACAACCTGGACCCGGACGGAGAGATCGAGAAGGCCGCCGATCTGGACCGCGATCTGCGCGACACCATGACCGAGGCCAAGAACGCTTCGGCCGAAAGCACCCGGCCCGGCGCGGACGACACCGTTACCGCGGCCCCGCCGCCGGTGCCCAAAGAGCCGGTGACCGACGCCGCGCCGCCGGTTCCGCCGGCCGCCGACACGGTGAAGGGCTGAGATGGCGGACACCGCGCACGACGATTTCGACGTCGACCCGCCCGAAGGGATCGGCGCCGACGAAAGCAAGATGCCGCTGCTGGAGCACCTTCTGGAACTGCGTCAGCGCCTGATCTATTGCTTCGTCGCGCTGATCGTCCTGTTCTTCGTCGCCTACGGGTTTTCCGAGCACATCTACGCTTTCCTGGTCCAGCCGCTGGCCGACATCATGCATCAATCGGGGGGGCAGCGGCGCCTGATCTACACGGCCCTGCACGAGGCTTTCTTCACCTACCTGAAGGTGTCCTTCTTCGCCGCGCTGTTCGTGAGCTTTCCGTTCATCGCCATGCAGTTCTGGGCGTTCGTGGCGCCGGGTCTCTACAAGCACGAGAAACGCGCGCTTTTGCCGTTCCTCGCGGCGACGCCGGTGCTGTTTTTCCTGGGCGGGGCCTTGGTCTACTATTTCATCTTCCCCATGGCCTGGAAGTTCTTCCTGGGCTTCGAATCGGCGGGCGTTGACGGATCGCTGCCGATCCAGCTGGAAGCCAAGGTCGACCAGTACCTGTCGCTGGTCATGCAGTTGATCTTCGCCTTCGGCCTGTGCTTCGAACTGCCCGTGGTGATCACCCTGCTGGCTCGCATCGGCATCGTGTCGTCCAAGGGACTCCGGGAAAAGCGCAAGTACGCCGTCGTTATCGCCTTCGTCGCCGCGGCGATCCTGACCCCGCCCGACGTCATCAGCCAGATCGGTCTGGCCGTGCCGACCATCCTGCTCTACGAGATTTCCATCTGGTGCGCGCGGCTGATGGAGCGCAAGCGGGGCGACGACCCGGATGCCGTCGACGACGACCGGGACGATGACGAGGAAGACGCCAAGGCGCCGGCCTGATCCCGCGCCCGCGACCCGCCTCCCGGACGCCCCACAAAGGCCCCGCCGCCCCTGGACGGGGCCGGTTCGCCCGCCTATAAGTGTGCGCGATCGGACCCGGCGCCGACCGGTCCCGCCAACCCGACAACGACACCCCGAAGAGACCACCCGAAGAGATCGAGATGTTCGACATCAAATGGATCCGCGAAAACCCCGACGCCTTCGACGCCGGGCTCGCGCGCCGGGGGCTCCCGCCCGCCGCCAAGGGCCTTTTGGAGCTAGACAAGCAGCGCCGCGCCGCGGAAACCCGCGCCCAGGAAATCCAGACCGAGCGCAACGCGCTGTCCAAGCAGATCGGCATCGCCAAGTCCAAGGGCGAGGACGCCGCGGACATCCTGGCCAAGGTGGCGGACTCCAAGGATGCCCAGGCCGCCGCCGAGGCCGAGGCGCGCGACGCGTCGGCCGCCTTGGATGACGCCCTTTCCGGTATCCCGAACCTGCCCGCGGCCGACGTGCCCGACGGCGCGGACGAAAGCGCCAACGTGGAAATCCGCAAGTGGGGCGAGCCGAAATCCTTCGACTTCGAGCCCAGGGACCACGTCGACCTGGGCGAGGGCCTGGGTCTCATGGACTTCGAGAACGCGGCCAAGCTCTCGGGCTCGCGCTTCGTGGTGCTGAAGGGCGCGCTGGCGCGGCTGGAGCGCGCCATCGCCAACTTCATGCTGGACACCCACGTGAACGAGCACGGCCTGACCGAGGTCAGCCCGCCGACCCTGGTCAACGACGCCGCCATGTACGGCACGGGCCAGCTGCCCAAGTTCGCCGAGGATCTATTCCACACGGATGACGGCTATTGGCTGATTCCGACAGCCGAGGTGCCGCTGACCAACCTCGTGGCCGGCGAGATCGCCGACGACGACACCCTGCCGTTCCGCTTCGCCGCGCTGACCGACTGCTACCGCTCCGAGGCCGGGGCGGCCGGCAAGGACACCCGCGGCATGATCCGCCAGCACCAGTTCAAGAAGGTCGAGATGGTCACCGTCTCGGCGCCCGAGACCTCCGACGACGAGCTGGAGCGCATGACCGGATGCGCCGAGGCCGTCCTGCGGAAGATGGGGCTGCCCTACCGCGTGATCGTGCTGTCCACGGGCGACATGGGGTTCGGCGCGCGCAAAACCTACGACATCGAGATATGGCTGCCGGGGCAGGGCAGGTACCGGGAAATCTCCAGCTGCTCCAACTGCGGCGATTTCCAGGCCCGGCGCATGAAGGCGCGCTGCCGCGTCAGGGGCGAGAAGGGGACCCGCTTCGTGCATACCCTCAACGGCTCCGGCGTCGCCGTCGGCCGCGCGCTGGTCGGCGTCCTGGAAAACTATCAGCAGGCCGACGGGTCCATCGCCGTGCCCGAGGTCTTGCGGCCCTACATGGGCGGCTTGGAAGCGATCTCCAGGGAGGCCATCGGAAAAGGATGACCCACCGCCGCATCGATCTGAGCCGGGCCCGGGTGCTCATTTCCAACGACGACGGCGTTCATTCGCCGGGCATCAAGATACTGGAAACCGCCGTCCGCGCCGTGGCCCGCGAGGTCTGGGTCGTCGCCCCCGAAATGGAACAATCGGCGACCAGCCATTCCCTGACTCTGCGCCGCCCGTTGCGCATCCGGAACGTGTCCGACGGGCGCTTCGCCGTGGACGGTACGCCGACGGACAGCGTGCTTCTGGGCGTGCACCGGGTGATGCGCGACGCGCGCCCGGACATCGTCATGTCCGGCGTCAACCGCGGCGGCAACCTGGGCGAGGACGTGCACTATTCGGGCACCGTGGCGGCGGCCATGGAGGGCGCGCTTCTCGGCATTCCCTCGGTCGCCTTCTCCCAGGAATACGACGACCACCGCAACGTGATCTGGGAAACCTCGGAATTCTGGGTGCCGAAGATCCTGGAGCGCCTGGCGGAGTACGCTTTCGACCCCGCCGTCTTCCTGAACGTCAACATTCCCGACTGCACGCCCGGCAACGTCACCGGCATGGAAGTCACGCGCCAGGGTCGGCGCAAGATCGGCGGCGAGATCCAGGACGGCCGCGATCCCCGGGGCGACGCCTATTACTGGGTCGGCGTGCAGCGCGACGAGGAGAAATTCCAGGAAGGCACCGACCTGGACGCCTGCCGGCGCAAGGTGATCTCGGTGACGCCGCTGACGCTCGACCTGACGGCGGGAAGGGAACTCGACCGCCTGCGCGGGGTGTTTCCGTGAACCGGGTCCGTCCCGCCCTGGAGGAGGCCCTGGCGGCGGAACGGCAGGACCTGCTGGACAGCCTGCGCCGCCTGGGCGTCGCCGACGAACGGGTGCTCGAGGCCATAGGCCGGGTGCCGCGCGAACACTTCCTGGCCGAGGCCTTCCAGGACCGGGCGTACCGCAACCTGGCGCTGCCGATCGGCCATCAGCAGACCATCAGCCAGCCCTGGGTCGTGGCGCGCATGACCGAGGCGCTGGAGGTCACCGACCGCACCAAGGTGCTGGAGATCGGCACCGGCTGCGGCTATCAGTCTGCGATCCTGTCGCTTTTGTGCCGGCGGCTGTACACCATCGAGCGCCACAAGGGCCTGATGGGCGAGGCCGAACGCCGGTTCCGCCGGTTCGGCCTGACCAACATCACCACCCATTTGGGCGATGGGTCGCTCGGCTGGCCCGAACAGGCGCCGTTCGAGCGCATCATCGTCACGGCGGCGGCCGAGGACATTCCGCCCGTTCTGCTGTCCCAGTTGGCCGAGGGAGGGATCATGGTCGTGCCCGTGGGCGGGCAGGGCGGCGAACAGCGTCTTTACCGGGTCGACAAGGGGCCGCTCGGCCTGGAGATCGAGGACATGGGCGAGGTCCGCTTCGTGCCTCTGGTGGCGGGCGTCGCCAGTTCGGCGTAAAAGCGGTCAAAAGGATGCGTATGGCCGGTATTTGGCGTGGAATCGGACTTGCGGCGGCGATCATGGGACTCGCCGCCTGCGGCGCCGCCGAATGGCCGCCCCGCTCGTCGTCGACGGGGGGCGGCGCGGGCACCGCGCCGGTCTCCCGGTCGGTGGCCGCCGCGCCGCAGGCCCAGGCGTCGGAGGCGCGCCGCCGCGCGGGCGGCGACCTGACGTTCATCGGTGCAAACGCCGTGCGGATCGGGCCCGGCGACACGCTTTACGCCATCTCGCGCCGCCATCGCGTCAATCTGCGCGCCCTGATCGAGGCCAACGGCCTGGAGCCTCCCTACCTCCTGCGCGTCAACCAGCGCCTGGTGCTGCCGCGCGGCCGTCAGCACCGGGTTGCGGCCGGCGAAACCGTCTACGCCATCGCCCAGAAGTACGACGTGGAGCCCAACGAACTGGCGCGCATCAACGGCATCAGGCCGCCCTATACGATCCGCGTCGGCGAGGACCTTTTGATCCCCACGGGCAGCCTGCAGTCGGTGAGGGCGCCGCACCGCCCCGACCCCGACCGGGCCGACACGGCGTCGTCGGCGCCCGGGACCTCGGCCGTGCGGGCGACCCCGCCCGTTCGGCCCAAGGCGCCGGCGGAAACGGCCGGCCGGCTCCTGCCGGGACCGCCCAAACGCAGCGGCCAGGGTTTCCACTGGCCGGTGTCGGGGGGGCGGGTCATCTCGCGCTTCGGGGGCAAGCAGAGCGGCCTGCGCAATGACGGCATCAACATCAAGGCCCCCAGGGGCACACCCGTCGTTGCCGCGGAGAACGGCGTGGTCGCCTATGTGGGCAACGAACTGCGCGGGTTCGGCAACCTGATCCTGGTCAAGCACGATGGCGGCTGGATCTCCGCCTACGCCCATACGGACCGGCTTGCCGTCGCCAAGGGCGACCGGGTACGCCGGGGACAGAAGATCGCGACGGTGGGGGACACGGGCGGCGTCGACGCGCCGCAGCTTCATTTCGAACTGCGCAGGAACAAACGCGCGGTCAACCCGCAGCAGTTTCTGCCGCCGAAAGCGACCTGATCCCGACCCGGATCCTTGGTCAGGACTCGATTTTCTGCCTCGCCCGTTCCAGAAGCTCGCGGGCGGTCGCTTCCTGCCCCTGCTGCGAGGCGAGCCACGCCTGTTCGATCATGTGCTTCACGTCGGGGCGTAGATCCGCGCAATGATGGGCCATGTCCTTCAAAATTGCGATGCTGGTCCGCCACTCGGCGTCCTCGGCCTCACCCGCCATGACACGCTATCCCCATTTGCGAACAACTATTCAGCATACCACAAATGGTCCGCGCGGTCAGGTGCCGCGTGGACGAATACCATGATATGCGGAAGCGGGCGCGTGACGGGCGGGCGATCTATTCGAGGGTCTTGCCCAGGCGGCCGGCGAGGTTCTGGATGTACTGCCAGGCGACGCGGCCCGAGCGCGAACCCCGGGTCACGGCCCATTCGTTGGCCTCGCGGCGCAGGTCGACGGCGGGGTCGTCCAGGCCGTAGCGCCGGGCGTAGCCCTCGACGATCTGGAAATAGGTCTGCTGATCCACGTTGTGGAAGCCGAGCCACAGGCCGAATCGGTCCGACAGGGACACCTTTTCCTCGACGGCCTCGCCGGGGTTGATGGCGGTCGACCGCTCGTTCTCGATCATGTCGCGCGAGATCAGGTGGCGCCGGTTGGACGTGGCGTAGAACAGGACGTTCTCGGGGCGGCCCTCGATGCCGCCGTCCAGCACCGCCTTGAGCGACTTGTAGGACGTGTCTTCCTGATCGAAGCTGAGGTCGTCGCAGAACAGCAGGCAGCGCCGCCCGCCCGCGCGCAGCACCGCCAGCAGGGCGGGCAGGGAGGGGATGTCCTCGCGGTGGATTTCCACCAGTACCAGGGAATCCGGGCGCTCCGCGTTGATTTCCGCGTGCAGGGCCTTGACCAGAGAGCTTTTGCCCGTGCCGCGCGCGCCCCACAACAGCGCGTTGTTGGCGGGCAGGCCGTCGGCGAAACGCCTGGTGTTGTCCATAAGCTGCTCGACCTGCATGTCGATGCCGCGCAGCAGGGCCATCTCGACCCGGTTGACCTTGGGCACCGGCTCCAGCCAGGCGCGATCGGCGTGCCACACGAAGGCGTCGGCGGCGCTCAGGTCGTTGTCGGGAGCCGGCGGCGGGGCAAGTCGCTCCAGGGCGTCGGCGATGCGGTCGAGAACTTTGTAAAGGTCGATGTCGGTCATGGCGGCGGAAGTTAAAACCAGGGGGATGGGGCGTCAATCACTTGCGTGATGCGCACGCCGCAGCGAAATTTCGCCGGATTGCGTTTGCATCGCGCGGTCTTGCGGTTATAGTCCCGCGCACCCAGATAAGACGACCGGTTTCCCGGAACCAAGAAACGCCGCCCGGCCCGCTAATCGGGTGGCATGAGGAGATAAGCATGTTGATTTCGCCCGCGTATGCCCAGGCCGCCGGCGGCGGTGGAGGAGGCGGCATTGAGGCGTTTCTGCCCCTGATTCTGATCTTCGTGATCTTCTACTTCCTGCTGATCCGTCCGCAGCAGAAGAAGATGAAGGAACACAAGGCCATGCTGGAAGCCGTCCGGCGCGGTGACAAGGTCGTCACCGGCGGCGGCATCATGGGCACGGTGACCAAGGTCAACGAAGGTGACGAGGTGGTCGTCGAAATCGCCGAAGGCATCAAGGTCAAGGTCCGCAAGAGCATGTTGTCCTCGGTCGAGAGCAAGTCCGAACCCCAGGCGCCCGCCGGCAAGGGCGACGCCGCCAACGACGCCGGCGGCAACACGGTCGAGAAGAAGGCAGGCGGCCTGCGCGGCCTGCTGGGCGGCGGCAAGAAGGACGGCTGAGTCCCAGGCGTTCGCGGTTCCGCCCCATTCCTGACGCATCCGGTTAAGCATCCATGGTCTATTTCCCCAAGTGGAAGATTATTCTGGTCCTGGTGGTCTGCCTGTCGGGCGTCGCCTATTCCATGCCCAACTTCCTGCCCAAGTCGGCGACCGAGGGCCTGCCCGGCTGGCTGCCCAGCCAGCAGGTGAACCTGGGGTTGGACCTTCAGGGTGGCTCGCACCTGCTGCTCGAGGTCGAGATCGACGAGGTCGTCAGGCAGTACCTGGAAGGGATCGCCGAGAGCGCGCGCGGCGTCCTGCGCGATGCACGCATCCGCGCCCGCGCCCTGGGCGTCGCCGACAACGCCGTCGTCGTCACCGTCGCCAAGGCCGACGAGGCCGAGAAGGCCCGCGAACTCCTTGCCCCCATCGAGCCGGGCGCGAGGATCAGCGTCGACGGCGAGCGCCTCACCATCCG
>PFFW01000018.1:24993-47700 GCA_002781745.1 Rhodospirillales bacterium CG15_BIG_FIL_POST_REV_8_21_14_020_66_15 | reverse complement strand
CCGTAGGACCACCATCCGGTCAGCTTGCGGTCCTGGCGGTTCATGATCTCGTAGCCGGCGAAGCCGATCATGATGAACACCACGCCCAGGGTCAGCCAGGGGGATTTGACCGCGAACAGGTACTTGAGAACCAGGCCGACCAGAAGAAGCTGCACAACCATGCGCGTCGCCGCGACGGCGAGCGACCGGGTGATGCCGAGGCGCAGCCGGATGGAGATCGCGCCGTTGATGATGAGCAGCAATGCCGCCAGCACAAGGTCCAGGGGGGTGAGGGAAATCGCCTGCGCGGTCATGCCGACAGCCTGCCCTCGTTCATGGTCAGGACCCGCTTGCCAAGGCGCGCGGCCTGGGCCTTCTCGTGCGTCGCCATGAGGACGATGCCGCCGTCCATCAGGAAGTCGTGCAGTACGCTTTCCACGAGCGCCGTCGCCGCCTGGTCGAGCGCCCCCGTCGGCTCGTCCAGCAGCAGCACTCGCGGCCCGCGGTCGAACGCGCGGGCGATGGCGAGGCGCTGACGTTCGCCGGTGGACAGGCGCGACACCGGCCAGTTCAGGGCCTCTGCCTTGAAGCCCAGGCGCCGCAGCACGCCGGTGGCCGCTTCCGGATCCTCGAAGTGGGCGCCGACCCGGTCCTCCCACCAGCCCGATTCCGGGCCCACGTACATGACCTGGCGGCGCCACCGGGGTCCGGTCATGGACATGCGCTCGTGCCCGTCCAGGGTGATCTCGCCCTCGGCCGGATCGAGGTCTGCGACGGCGCGCAGCATCAGGCTCTTGCCCGAGCCCGAGGGGCCCATGACGGCGATGCAGTCGCCCGCGTCCAGGTTCAGGTCGTCGACCTGCACCCGGCGGGCGCGAAGGTTCCGGATCGACAGCATGGAGAGGATGTTAGGGGGAGCGGCGGCGCAAGGCCAGCGGCCTTTAACGAGCAGCGGCTAGCGCCCGATGTAGTCCCAGGGCGGCGTGAACCTGGTCGTCCACATGCCCTTGTTGCCGGCCTTTGCGCGGGCCTCGTAGCCCGTGTAGCGCTCGGTATCCTTGCGGTTGGCGAGCGCGTAGCCGTTCTCCACCATGTGCTGGTTGATGTTGTCGTCGCCCAGGAAGCATTCGGCGACGATGATGCCGCCGAACGTCGTGGCCTTCTCGTCGCAGCGGATTTCCGCGGTCTTGATCTTCTCCTGCAGCATGGCCGCCGAATATCGCCCGCACATAACTGTGCGGCCCATGCCGTGCTCGCAGGTCTGGTTCAGCTTGAAGGCGGCGATGCCCCACAGCTTGACGATCTTGCCGCCCTCGCATTTCGTATGGCGGCGCTTGCCGCCCAGCATCAGGGTCTCGCCGTCGATGACGCAGGCGCGGCCCTTCAACTCCCCCGCCCCGGCGGAGGGCACGGCCGCCAGCAGGCCCGCCACAAGGCAAGCCGTTAGGATCACAGGCTTTTTCATGCGGTGATGGTAGCAAACCGGTCATGAAAAGACGATTAAGACGAAAGGCTGGGGTTGCGGCGGGCGGAATTCCTTGACGCGCGGCGGGCGAACCCCCAGATTCCAGGTGTTCCGACGGGGGGCCCCGATAGGGGGCTGAGATTCCGCCGGTCGTCCGAAGCTCGCAAGAGCGCAGGAGGACAACGCGGTGACCCTTCGAACCTGATCCGGAGCGATGCCGGCGTAGGGAACGGAACCCCCGAAGGGGGCAATCAATTTCCACCCCCTCCCGCCCGTCTCCCCGGATCGACCTGAAACGACCGCTGCGACCATGGGAGGCCCCACACATGAACGTCATCCGCAAGCCCACCACCGGCGATGTCACCACCGGGCCGCTGCCCGCGTCGAACAAGATCTTCGTCGACGGCAGCCAGCCGGGCGTGCAGGTCCCCATGCGCGAGATCCACGTCCACGAAAGCGCCATGGAGGCGCCGACGGTGGTCTACGACACCTCGGGCCCCTATACGGACCCCAAGGCCCATATCGACATCGAGACCGGCCTGCCCAGGCTGCGCGCCGGCTGGATCGAAGCGCGCGGCGACACCGAGGTCTACCGGGGCCGCGAGATCAAGCCGGAAGACAACGGCAACGTGGACGACGCCCACCTGGTGCCGACCTTCCCGGTCATGAACGCGCCCAGAAAGGCCAAGGACGGGAAAGCGGTGACGCAGATCGCCTATGCGCGGGCGGGCATCGTCACCCCGGAAATGGAATACATCGCGATCCGCGAAAACATGCTGCGCGAGCGCCTGCCGGCCGAAGTCCTGCGCAAGGCCAAGGACGGGGCGGAAAGCTTCGGCGCCGCGATCCCCGACGTCATGACGCCCGAGTTCGTGCGCGACGAGGTCGCGCGGGGGCGCGCCATCATCCCCAACAACATCAACCACCCGGAAACGGAGCCGATGATCATCGGCCGGAACTTCCTGGTCAAGATCAACGCCAACATCGGCAACTCCGCCGTCACCTCATCGGTCGCCGAGGAAGTCGACAAGATGGTGTGGGCCATCCGCTGGGGGGCCGACACGGTCATGGACCTGTCGACGGGCCGCAACATCCACAACATCCGCGAATGGATCATCCGCAATTCGCCGGTGCCGATCGGCACGGTGCCGATCTATCAGGCGCTGGAAAAGGTCGACCGGGCCGAGGACCTGACCTGGGAAATCTATCGCGACACCCTGATCGAGCAGTGCGAACAGGGCGTCGACTATTTCACCATCCACGCCGGCATCCGCCTGAAGCACATCCACCTGACCGCCGACCGCGTGACCGGCATCGTCTCGCGCGGCGGCTCGATCATCGCGCAATGGTGCCTCGCCCATCACAAGGAATCGTTCCTCTACGACCGTTTCGAGGACATCTGCGACATCATGCGGGCCTATGACGTGACGTTCTCGCTGGGCGACGGGTTCCGCCCCGGCTCCTCGGCCGACGCCAACGACCGCGCCCAGTTCGCCGAGCTGGAAACGCTGGGCGAACTGACCCAGGTCGCCTGGGACAAGGACTGCCAGGTGATGATCGAGGGCCCCGGCCACGTGCCCATGCACAAGATCAAGGTCAACATGGAAAAGCAGCTCGCGGTCTGCGGCGAGGCGCCGTTCTACACCCTGGGGCCGCTGGTCACCGACATCGCCCCCGGCTACGACCACATCACGTCGGGCATCGGCGCGGCCATGATCGGCTGGTTCGGCACGGCCATGCTGTGCTACGTGACGCCGAAGGAGCACCTGGGCCTGCCCGACCGCGACGACGTCAAGGAAGGCGTCATCACCTACAAGATCGCGGCCCATGCCGCCGACGTCGCCAAGGGCCACCCGGGGGCGGCGGCGCGCGACGACGCGCTGTCGCGCGCGCGCTTCGAATTCCGCTGGGAGGACCAGTTCAACCTCGGCCTCGACCCGGACCGGGCGCGCGACTTCCACGACCAGACCCTGCCCAAGGACGCCCACAAGACGGCGCACTTCTGCTCCATGTGCGGGCCCAAGTTCTGCGCCATGGAAATCACCAACCTGGTGCGCGACTACGCCAAGGAGGGGATGGACGAGATGAGCGAGAAGTTCAAGGAAGAGGGCGCGGAGCTTTACAAGGAGGACTACCTGGATAAGCAGGCGGCCTCCGGCGACGACGACTGACCGTCACCCCACCTCTCCACCGAATGCGAGAAGGCCGGACACTGCCCGGCCTTTCTTGCCAATCCAAAACCTCTAGTTAGCGGGCAGTAACCTGACAGTCTTAATGTTTTGAAGCATATCTTTAAGAACCGGCGTGGATACCGGCCAAGATTGAGTATCGTCCGATTGAAATGCCTTACCCCGCCACTCGTGATAAACCTTCACGAAGGTATTTTTATATTGGCGAAAGGTCATTGCCGCGATTTCGCCAACGCCATTGCCATAGCCAAAATTTTCAGGGCCATTGGGCGTGTCCCGACAGATGATCAAGTAAGTCGGGCCTGCATCGCCTTGCTTGAAAGATTTCCTGAGACTGAAGTTTTCCTTGCCGCAAGCCTCCAAGTACAAACCTAAAGACTGAACAATGAAGTCATTCAACGTCAGCGACTCATTGTAAAGTGCCATGAGTGCGTACATTTGGGTCCATGTCTCAAATTTTTCGCCCTTCGGTATTTGCTCCAATACGAAAGTCGCTCCATTCTGCTCCCGCCGGAATTCGATCTGATCGGCCGGATTGCCAGCTACCAACCAACTTGGCCCTGGGAAATGCACGATCGCGTCATAAACTGGCACTGTGCTCAAAAGCGCTGCAGACGGCCCCTGTTGCGCATCGGCCCAGTTGATAGAGGCTGCCCAACCACCGAGGAACAGAAAAAAGACCCCGATTTTCCACGCTGTTCGCATGTGATTCCCCCCACATCACAAGATAGCAACGGCACCAAAACCTGTCCACGCGACTTGAACACTAATCGTCAACCGCACGAAAGCGAGTGTTGCGCGAGATCAAATGACCTCGGTCAATGCGCGCTGCCCCAACCCAGGGAATGCTGCGGCCTCCAACCACAAGAAGAACGCCGGAGGAGCGCCGTGCCCCAGGACACCAAGAAAATCAGCCGCTACCCCGTGCCCGAGGTCATGGACCTGCCGGACGACATCCGCGCGCGGGTGCTGGCCGTGCAGGAGAAGACCGGCTTCATCCCCAACGTGTTCCTGGTGCTGGCCCACCGCCAGGACGAGTTGCGCGCCTTCATGGCCTACCACGACGCGCTGATGGAAAAGGACGGGGGCCTTTCCAAGGCCGAGCGCGAGATGATCGTGGTCGCGACCTCGGCCGCCAACGACTGCCAGTACTGCGTGGTCGCGCACGGTGCGATCCTGCGTATCCGCGCGAAGAACCCCTTGATCGCCGATCAGGTCGCCGTGAACTATCGCAAGGCCGACATCTCGCCCCGCCAGCGCGCCATGCTGGACTTCGCCATGAAGGTGTCGCGCGACGCGGGGGCGGTCGAGGACGCGGACCTGGAAGCGCTCAAGCCGCATGGCTTCGACGCCGAGGACGTCTGGGACATCGCCGCCATCGCCGCCTTCTTTGCCCTCTCGAACCGCATGGCCAACGTCACCGCCATGCGCCCCAACGACGAATTCTATACCCTGGGGCGCGGGTGATCCCGGCGCGTCAGGCCCCCAGATACGCCGCCCGGAACCTGATCCGGCATTCGGCGGGGTTGAGGTTCCGCTTGTAGGCCGTCGGCGCCGTCGGCAGCACGCGGCACCACAGGAAGCGCGGGCCGGGCCTGGTGCGGATGAAGTCGTGGGCCTGGGCGATCTGGTCGGCCGAAGATATTTCCTTCACGCTGGGAATGCCCGCCCCCTGGGCGATCATCGCAAGGTTGGTGCGGTGGATGGTGTGGCCTTCCTGGCCGCCCGTCTCGCCATGCGTGCCGTTGTCGATGCAGACGACGGTGAGGTTGGCGGGCGCCTGGGTGGCGATGGTGTTGAGCGTGCCGAGGCCCATCTGCAGCTCGCCGTCGCCGGTGATGACGGCGACCTTGCGGTCGGGCGCCGACAGCGCCATGCCGAGGCCCGTGGCCAGAGCCGCCCCCATGCAGCCGGCCATGGTGAACAGGTTGGCGCCGTCCTGGGTGAGGCCCGCCGCGTCCTTGGACGAGCCGGCGAGGCCGGAGACGAACAGCCAGTCCTGGTGATCGGGGAACAGCGGCGCCAGGAGGTCCCGGCGGTCGAGGGTAATCTTGGTCATAGGATCGTTTCTCCCACCTGCGGCGAGGTTCGCCGCAACCTAGTAATGAGACACAGAGCGCACAGAGGATTCACAGAGAGCACGGAGATGACGCGAGGTGCCCGCGTGACGGCGGATCGCTCTGTGGTCTCTGTGCATACTCTGTGGCCTCTGTGTCCAATTAATCAGTCGAAACAGTCCGCGGCACCGCCGGGACGGTTTCAGAACGCCTTCGCGCCCAGGAACTTCTGGGTCAGGATCAGGGCCGCGCCCTGGCAATTGCGGAAGGCCGCGTTGATGGCCGCCGTCGCGGCGGCCTCGAGATCCTCGCGGCGGTCGACCTTGAAGATCATCACGCCCATGGCCTCCAGGATCTTGTCGACGGCCTGGCCCATGGGATACTGCCAGGGGTTCTGCTCGCCGTAGTCGCCGCGCATGGAGACCATCATCAGGCAGGGGAAGTTGCCGCCCTTGGCGAAGCTGAGGAAGTTGGGGCAGTTGCCGACGCCCGACGACTGCATCATCAGCACGGACTTCCTGCCCACCAGGTCGGCGCCGGTCGCCATGGCGACGCCTTCTTCCTCGGTGGTCAGCAGGACCAGGCGGGTTTCGTTGTCCTCCTCGGCCAGTTCGGCCAGGCGCGCGTTGCCGGCGTCGGGGATGTAGGTGAACAGCTCGATGCCCGCCTCCTTGAACTGACGGAACAGGGCCTGCGACCACTCTTCGTGGGGGTGCGTTGACATCGTATCTGGTTTCCTCCTCTTCCGGCGCGCCGAACGCGGGCGGTTTCGGCTGCCCGTTCGCGATCATTGTATACAATCCTGACGGCCCCGACGGAACCCCTCTTCGGCGGGCGGATCGACATCCCCTGTTTCCGGCCGGCCCCGGCGGCGCTACCATGCGGGATGTAGGATAAACGAGACGGGAGCAGGTCCCATGAAGCCCCTTTTCACCGCCCTTGCCGTCGCCGCCTTCGTCCTGTTCGCCCTGACCGGCCCGACCGCCGTCAGCGCCCATAATACGGGCAAGCCGCACTTCCACGGCGAGCAGTTGAGCCAGAATCCGGGGCACCTGTGCTATCGCAACTGTATCGAGCAGAACGGATCGGACGCCAAGGCGTCCTGCGCCATGCAATGCGGCATCGCCGGCAACGCGGGCCAGGGCCAAGGAATGGGGATGGGGGGACAGGGACAGAAAGACTGCGGCACCCTGTTCAAGCAGTGCCGCAAGGCCTGCGGGTCGGACAAGGCCTGCCAGAACCAATGCCGCGAGGCGCGCAAGCAGTGCTATTAGGCTGAGGCCGGGGCCGCCGCAGGCCCCGCCTATTTCTTGTTTCCAGACAGCATCTCGCGGCACAGCACCACCATGTCCCCCATGGCGGCGTCGTTCAGGGGCCGGCCGTTGAAGGTCATGGCGCCGGTCTTGACGTCGACGGAAACGGTGCCGACGACGAGTTCCAGCTTCGGGCTTTTCGAGGCCTTTTCCTCGGCCGCGACGGCCGCCGCGTCGGCGGCGGAGGTGTTCGCCGCGGCCGCCTGGGCCGCGGCCTTGGCGGCGGTGGCCCGTTCCTCCGGCCCGTCCAGGAAGGCGGAGAGATCCTTGGTGACGGTGAACTCGAACACGTCGGGCAGGTCGAGGGCCGGACCGCCGCCGACGTCGGCGGGAACCACCGGCTTGCCGCGCACGTCGACGCCCGGCGCGTACGCCACGTCGGCTCCGGGCCGGTGACGAAGGACCCAGCGGCAGTCCGTTTTCGAGATGCGCGCCTTCCGTTCGGCCGGCGCGGCCTTGGGGGCGTCGGCGGCCGGTTGTCGCGCCGGAGCCTGCGATTGGGCGGCGGCCGCCCACGACACGGCGAAAGCCAGCGCCGCCAGGGAGGCCAGGCAGGGTCCCGCTGTCAGTTTCCGCACGTCCATGGCGACTCCCTTTCCGGCAGATGTCGGCGCGCCGATGTGCATTCCGTCAACAACTTTAAGCGCTACACGCAATGGTCGGCATCGCACGGCCGACCGCGCAAAATATATGGGTCTGTTTTCAGAAATTTACAGATTTGAGCCGACCGCAGCAGAAAAAGGCAGCGGCGGCATCCATCATTAAATGTTAATATTATAGGTAACCCTCCGCTGAATGCATAGGAGGGATACGGAAGAAGGGGAGCAGCAGTGAATCTCTACGTAGCAGGGGCTGCGTTGGGCGCCGGCACCTCGGCGGCGGTGGCCGCCATATGGGTTCTCGGGCCCGGCGGTACGCTCGACGGGATTGGTACTCGGTCGGCGGCGAATCCCGACCGGGTTCTGGACATGCAGGTGACGCCCTATCTGGCGCGGGTCGATTACCAGGGCGGCTCTTCGGCCCTGGTACCCATTTCCGTCGCCTTCCGGGTTTCCGACAAGCAGGCGGGCACGCAGTTCTGCCGCGACCTTGCCCGCATCCAGATGGAGGTGCAGTCGTTCATGCGGGCCAACATCCGGGGCACCTTCTCCTGGCCGAACGTGGCCGCCGCGGGCCTTGACAAGAAGCTTGTCGAGCGGGTGAACGGCGTGCTCGGCGGCCGCGTGGTGGAACGGGTGTTCATGGCCGCGGGCGACCAGGGCGTGGGCGACCGGCCGACAAGCTGCGCGCGCCTGGCGCGCATGTAGACGAGCTTCCCGGACCGCAGGGTTCCGCGCCGTTTCCAGGCACCGCCCTTGCCCTGTCTTTCGTTTGTATTGGGACATCTCGGGGCGTGACTCGCGGGTGGGTTCGCGATAGAAGCACCCCATGTCCCAGGCGTCCCACGACCTTCATGCGGAAAATATCCTGATCGTCGATTTCGGCTCCCAGGTGACGCAGCTCATCGCGCGCCGGGTCCGGGAATCGGGCGTCTATTGCGAGATTCACCCCTTCAACAGCGTCGATGCCGCCTTCATCGAGGCCTTTGCGCCCAAGGGCGTGATCCTGTCGGGCGGCCCGGCGTCCGTGCACGAACAGACGACGCCGCGCGCCCCTCAGGGCCTGTTCGACCCGTCGACCGGGATCGGCGCCCTGCCCGTGCTGGGCATCTGCTACGGCGAACAGACCATGGTCGCCCAGACGGGCGGCGAGGTCGAGCCCTCCAACCACCGCGAATTCGGCCGCGCCTTCGTCCAGGTCACCGAAGACTGCGCCCTGTTCGACGGCGTGTGGCGGAAGGGCGAACGCCATCAGGTCTGGATGAGCCACGGCGACAAGATCATTCGCGTGCCCGACGGCTTCCGCCCCGTGGCCGTGTCCGACGGCTCACCCTTCGCCGCCATCGCCCACGAAAGCGGGCGCATGTTCGGCGTTCAGTTCCATCCCGAGGTCGTGCACACGCCCGACGGCGCCAGACTGCTCGCCAACTTCACCCACAAGGTCGCGGGCTGCGCCGGCGACTGGACCATGGCCGCCTTCAAGGACGAGGCGATCCAAAAGGTGCGCGACCAGGTCGGCGACGGCCGGGTGATCTGCGGCCTGTCGGGCGGCGTCGACTCGTCCGTCGTCGCCGTGCTGCTGCACGAGGCGATCGGCGACCAGTTGACCTGCGTGTTCGTCGACCACGGCCTGATGCGCGAGGGCGAGGCCGATCAGGTCGTCTCCCTGTTCCGCGACACCTACAACATTCCGCTGGTGCATCGGGACGCCAGCGACCTGTTCCTGGGCGCCCTTGCCGGGGTCGCCGATCCCGAGGTCAAGCGCAAGACCATCGGCAAGCTGTTCATCGACGTGTTCGAGGAAGAAGCCACGGCCGTAGGCGGCGCCAGGTTCCTGGCTCAGGGCACGCTGTACCCGGACGTCATCGAAAGCGTGTCGTTCACAGGCGGCCCGTCCGTCACCATCAAATCCCACCACAACGTGGGCGGCCTGCCGGAGCGCATGAACATGGCCCTGGTCGAGCCGCTCCGCGAATTGTTCAAGGACGAGGTCAGGGCCCTCGGCCGCGAACTGGGCCTCCCCGACGCCTTCGTCGGCCGCCATCCGTTCCCCGGCCCGGGCCTCGCGATCCGCGTGCCCGGCGCGATCACGCACGACAAGCTGGACATCCTGCGCAAGGCCGACGTGATCTATCTGGACGAGATCAGGAACGCCGGGCTTTACGACACCATCTGGCAGGCCTTCGCCGTGCTGCTGCCGGTGCAGACCGTGGGCGTGATGGGCGACGCGCGCACATACGACTACGTCTGCGCGCTGCGCGCCGTGACCTCGACCGACGGCATGACCGCCGACTACTACCCCTTCGACCACGAATTCCTGGGCCGCACGGCCAACCGCATCATCAACGAGGTGAAGGGCATCAACCGCGTCGTCTACGACGTGACGTCCAAGCCGCCCGGCACCATCGAGTGGGAATAGAACCTCACCATTGCGGAATCGCGCGGCGCGGGGATGGCAGGGTCGGCCAAGCCGCGCCCCTTTGCGGAATGGCTTGGCCTGCCAAGACGGCACCGGCCACACCGCACCCGTGATGGGAACGTCTACTGGTTTGCTTCAAGCGCCAATGAAGTCAGCTTGAAATAGCGCGCGACACAAACGTTCTGAGCCGCTCCCGGTATGGCCGTGAGATCGATGTTCGCGAACGACAGGGGCCTCATGGGCGGCGCGGGCACGCGTACGTTCCGATGACCGGCAGCGACCGCATTCGAGATCAGTAGATAACGCCTTTGCACTGCGGCGTGCCATGCGGCGACGTCGTGTGCCATATTCCGGGCGAAATCATGAACCGCGTTCGTCGTGTTGGTCGCGCTTACCAATCCAGCCGCCAGGATCGTTGCCGCAACGAGCATTCCGGGACCACGACAAACCCCGCGAACCGCCGGTGAAATCCGGTCAGCCCAGGCGCGAACGGTCACCATCCAACCGGCAAGAAACACGGCGTAGATTTGGTCGTGAAGCCGAGGCGGGCCTACGCTTCCAGAGCCCCAGCCCGTAGCGAGAAAAATCGTGATCGTGAACATGATGGTCAGCACAGGAACGACCCAGCGCCACGGGATGCGGCTGCCCCCATGCCACGACGGATTGCCTTCGGCCGGCGCAATCATGCCCATGGCCAAGACTGAGAGGGCCCAGAGTTTCAGATCCAGGGTCCAAGGCGTCAAAACGGTGACGGTGCCCCACGCTGCCATTTGAACGGTTCGCAGCAGATCGCCGCTTTCAGTAAAAAACCGAACGCGGTTGAAGTTGCCTGGCGCGAAAACAACAATCAGCGCACCAATCAGGACGACGACCGTGAAAATCAGCCACGCCCGCAAGCCCGGGTGGCGGGTGTAGAAATGGCTGGCGCAAATCGTGACCGAAACCATCGAGAGAGCGAGCGCGGTCACTTCGTGCGTGCCGGTCGCCGCGACCGCAGCCCCGCAGGCGCCGGCAAACAGCCCGACGCGACCGACCGACGACCGTGCTCCACGACGCGTTGTCATCAGCCCCAAGGAAGCGGCGGCAAACACCAAACCCAGCAGGTTTTCGAACGCTCCGCTGGCCCAATAGAAGGTTTCGCCGGGTGACGGAATGGTTGCCCAAAAATACGCGAACAGAACAAAGCTTCCGGCAACCGCCGTCGCTATGGGCAGCCTGCCCCGAAATATGGTCAGAACCGCCATCAGCCACCCGATGTAGGCCAGACAGAAAAGGATCGCCATAAGCAGCGGATATATGTCCGTCAGACTAATCCTGGACAGGAGGACGACGCCCAACCCGATGCTGAACCAGCGCCCGGACCAATATTGATAAATGTTCCTAAGATGATCGACTGCATCCGCTTTCGCCGCCCGGCAGAAGTCATCGGCCATCGGCAGCGAGTAAAAGATGAGAGCCACCGCCAAGACCAGGACGACCGCCACGGCGAGCGCGAGGAAGCCGAATGAAGCGCGTTTAAGGATCCCGTAGTCAGGCATGCGCGTTGCAGTCACTTCGTCACGACGCGTGAATGTTTGGACGCCCCCGGCGGGAAGATTGCGTCGACGACAACTTGGTCGGCAACAAAGGTTTTGGCGATCGCGGTTGGCGTGACGTTCCGCCAAGGCCGGCCGGTGGACGCGATAAGCAGGGTAATCAAGGCGATGGCACCAACCTGAAGAACGATGGTCAGGACCGCCCCAGCCACAACCGTCAGCCAGCCGGGCTCTGTATATCCCAGGCCCTTCATCGTCGCGGCGACGAATAGCGTGCCCAGGCTTAGGGCCGTGACGATCCCGCACGCCCATAGCACGCGGGCGAGCACGGTTTCGGAGAACGGAACGAATGATCGAAGGGCGTGGACGGTCAACGATACGAGATTGTATTTGGAATTGCCGGCATAGCGGTGGCCACGGTCGAAATCGATGACGTCTATCGGATAACCGACACGCCGCAAGGTCGCCGGAAAATGCGTCCAGAGTTCCTCCATCAAGACAATTCGCCGAAGCGCCCTTCCCCCGATCGCCGAGAAGTTGCCGTACGGGAGGGTCTCACCGGTCATGACCGAAAAGACCTTGCGATATGCCCAACGGAGAGCCTTCATTGTCATGGCGTCGTCGCGCCGACCGCGCCCGGCGACAGTAATTTCCGACGTCCCGGCGAGAACGCCATTCGCCAAGGCAGGTATGTCCCGCGGGCGGTCTTCTCCGTCGCCATCCATCACGACGACGACTTGGGCATCCTCCCGTTCCGCAAGCGTCGCGAGACCGACGGCGATCGCGCGTTGCTGGCCAAGATCGATGCTGAGAGTCAGAATTTCCACGTCAATTCCCAAGTTGAGTGCGCGGACATCCTCCTTCCCGATCGGTTCGGCGATCGAGCCATTGTCGATCAGCAGCACGCGGATGCGCCCCCAGTCAGACTGCACCGCGTCGATGGCCCGCAGTAATTGCTGCGCGGATTCCCTGTCTTCGAAAACGGAGACAAGTACATACACCAAGCGGTCGCAAACGGGATTCATGGCGAAACGCTAGGCACGGGGAAAACCCAAGTCAACAAAAGGATTTAGCCGCTACCGGTAGGATTGAATGCCAATGGTTGACGGCCTACTAATCCTGGGCATGCCGGCCCGTCGCGGCAATCGGACGCGGCCATGCCCGACCGGACACGACCGCCTCAGCCGTGATAGTATCTGCCGGTTGAGAATAAGGTGGCTGCCCCGAAGATCATGACATCATCGCTGCGAGAAATAGCGGAGAGAGCGGCGGATTTCTCGTCCTTCGCCAAAAATATCTACGTAACCCGCGCCAACCCGGTGAGCTTCGTTCATTTCGTCACCAATCGGTGCAATGCGCGCTGCGATTTCTGCTTCATCGATTTCGACGATCCGACGACCCGGGCGGGCGAACTGACCCTAGACGAGATTGACAGACTCAGCCGCACCCTGGGCGCCAACCTGAAGAACGTCAACCTGACCGGCGGCGAGCCCTTCGCGCGCAAGGACCTGATCGACATCGCGCGCCTTTACTTCCGCAACACGAACATCGAAAGCATTTTCATCACGACGAACGGGAGCCTGCCGGACCGCATCGAACGCTTCATCGCCGACATTCGCGCCGAATTCCCCGACCGCAAGCTGATCTTCTCGTTCTCTATCGACGCCCTTGGTGAGAAACATGATGAAATTCGCAAACTCAAGGGCCTGTTTGAAAACTGCCTGAAATCGTTCCGCATCACACGCCAGTCAGGGGACAACGTGTTCGGCAACATCTCGATCACCGTGTCGGCAGACAACTGCGCCGAAGCCGTGGACACCTACGACGCCCTGGTCGGCGAGTACGGCGTCGACGCTATGACCGCCGTCATCGTCCGCGACGCGGGTATCTACAAGACGCCGGAGCCCGTGAAACGGGACATCCAGACCGCCTATGCCGAAGTCACGCGACGCATCGTCCGTGACATGAGGTCGGGGCGTCTAGTCGGCTACAACGCGGACACGCTCCAAGGCCGTCTTATGAACCGCAAGAACGAAATCATGTACGACCTGATCAAGGCCATGTATCTGGCGCCTGGATTTATCAGCCAATGCTACGCCGGTTCCCTGTTTGGAATCATGGCCCATAACGGCGACGTCTATCCCTGTGAAATCCTCGACAGGCCGTTGGGTAATGTGCGTGACTGGAATTTCGATTGGATGGCGCTGTGGCGCGGCGCGGCCGCACAAGATGCGCGGCAGTGGATCCACGACACGAAATGCCATTGCACTTACGAATGCGCCTGGAGTTTCAATATTCTCGCAAACTACCGCTACCTGCCGCGCATGGCGGCGGCGGGTCTGAAAACCGGCCTCTGACACCGCTGTCATGGACATATCACGGGACGCGGCGATCGTCATTCCGGCGATGGACATCAACCCCCTGGTCACGCGCTGCGTCTCGGAGTGCCGAAAGACCTGCCCAGGTGCGGAAATCATCCTGCTGCTCGACACGCCCCCTGCGGATCCCGGAATAGCCGACAGCAGCGGCATACGCCTGATCGTTACCGGACCGGTGACGATTTCGACCAAGCGCAACCGAGGTGCCGCCGAGACCAGCCGAACCTATCTGGCCTTTATCGACAGCGACGCCTTTCCGGCCCCGGGATGGCTCGCCAACGCAATCCGCGAACTGCAGGCTGACCCGGACCTCGGCATCTGCGGCGGCCCCAACGTGTCCCCGCCGGATGCCCACGGCAGCGAGCGCATCGTCGGTTTGGCCCAGCGCAGCGCCTTTGTGACGGGACACCTGAACTATCGGAAGCAGATTGCGTCTGCCCGCCACTGCGACGACCTGCCGAGCTGCAACATGGTGATGCGCCGCGCCGACTATCTGGCGGTCGGGGGAATGGACGAAACCCTTTACATTTACGAGGACAAAGCCTTGTGCCGGCGGATGCTCGAAGCCGGCCGGCGCATCCTCTACAGTCCCGACGTTCTAGTCTATCATCGCGACCGACCGATGAAACTCTACCTGTTCCAGCGCCTCGTCTGGGGCGCCAATATCTGGTCCACCGGCGTACGGGTTCGGCGCGTTTCCGACGCCATCATCTTTTTACCGTGTATGGCGGTGCTGTTCTTTCTCAGTGGCGGCGCCCTGCCCTGGATTCCCGTCTGGGGATGGATCTATGGCCCCGTCACCGCGTTTTACGCCGTCCTGATATGCACCGAAACGCTGCGCCGCGCGGAACGGCCGGGCGACTTGCCACCTCTCTTCCTTGCCCTTGTCATCGGCAATTTGGGCCCCGGCGTCGGCGCATTGGCGGGCCCACTCGGCCTCATGCCCGAACACCGCAAGCTCTACCGCAACCACGAATGATCTAGGATGCAAGCTGGGTAGGAAGTGACTGCTGTCCACGGCCGGTGAAAACACTTTAAAGTGATCCTATGTCCCCGCTTGAACGCTTTCTGCTGCTCGGCATCCTGTTCCTCCTCCTCGTCCGGTTCTTCATGCTGCCGGACAGCGTGGAGCGCACGGGCCGCGAGGCGCTGGTCCCTGAATCGGCAGACGCGACGGCGGGCGGCGCGCCGGCGGACAACGGCCCCTACGAATGGGATCCCGCCCAGTTCTCGCGTCGCGGCATCCCCACCAAGCTAACCCTGACTCCCGAAGGACGCGTGCCGGACATCATGCGTCTTAACGACACGCAGAAGACATTCGTCTACGCAACCATGATCGAAACCTACGATTCACTGCTGAAGCGAGCCCATCGGGACTGTCCTCTCGATCTGCGCCGCGATATCTTGCGCTGGCAGGCCCGCCACGCGCGGACCATCGCCGACGCGGCCTGGGTCCTCGAAACGCTGACGCCCGGGCGAGAGGACGCGCGCAAGGTCCACGCGCTCATGACGCGGGACGCCTTCGCCAAACGCATCTGCCCAACCGTCGAGCATTACCTGGCGACCGGAGCCTACGACCCGCACCCCGAAGCGGTATCCCGCCTCGCCCACGCGGCCCGCGGCGCAAAACCCGAGTGACCACAGGACACGAAGGTCGTTTTGCGCGAACCGACAGGTCCGCAAAACCCGAGTGACCGCAGGACACGAAGGTCGTTTTGCGCGAACCGACAGATCCGCGAAACCTTAGCGAGCCCCCGACATGACTCAAAATATTGCGGCACGGGTCAGCTGTGGGGCCAATATGTATACCTCTGATGCCCCCGACATATACTTAAGGCTTATTGAATAAAGAGCGTGACAGGCGTAGTTATCCACAGACCCTTGACGTGAGAACAAAAAGAGAACATTCTGTGGGTCAGATTGGAGTTTGCCATGAACGCCCACCGCCACGCCCACGCCGTTCCGCAACCGGACGCCGGGTCGGATACGGACGTTACCCAGTCCGGCCGGGAAACGGTCGAGGTCACCTACTATCCCGTTCTGAAGAACCGCTCGCTCGGCCGCCGCATGACGCGCACCTTCGCCGCCCGGCGGGGCGAAAACCCCTTCAAGGCCGCGGAACGGGAACTGGCGCGACGCTACAAGGTGCGCGACTACCTGATCTTCGACGCACATCTGGCGCAGATCGGGTTTCTGGACCGCACGGAATTCTAGAAACGACTTGAGGGATTGCGGCGGCAGACCTGCGGCAGCGGGTTTATTGCGCGGCGACCTTGGCGCGGAACAGACCGAGCAATTCGTGCAGTTCCTTGGTCAAGCCGCCCTGGTGGCCCTTCAGGCCCTGACGGAATACGGCCTTCATCGCCATGATGTGGACGCGGATGACGTCCAGGTCGCGGGCCTTCAGGCGCGGCCGCCCGTCCAGGTACTTGCACAAGCTGTCGCCGACCACGGAGATCAGCGGAAAACCGAAACTTCCACCCTGGCCGCGTGCCTCGTGGGTCATGTCATAGAGCTGCTTGAGCCGAACCGGGTCGGCGCGCCCGGAGCGCGAGGTTTCGACGAAGGACTGCCAGAGCTTTTCCAGGTCGTCGACGGCCCAGCCCTGGTACTGCCCGATCAGGTCGTCGGCGGCATTCACCGCCCGCAGGATCGCCTGTTCCATGGACGGTCCGCCGCTGCGGACCTTTTGGCTGATGTGTTTCTGCGGCCGGAGGAATCGGGTTTCAGCCATCGTGACGTATTAAACCTTCTCGCGCCGTTCCTTGCCGCGGTACTCGCGACGCTTGCCCGCGCGGCGGTCGGGGCCGAAATAGCCGCCGCTCGATTCCACGTACTGGCGCTTGTCCTGGACCGAGGTCACCAGCCGCTTGTATAGCGACGCCGCCGAAATCGGCTTGGCCAGGAACGAATTGATGCCGGCGTCGCGAGCCTCCTCGACCCGCTTCATTTCCGTATAGCCCGTCAGCATGATGATCGGCACGAAGCGGTTGGGCACGTTGGCGCTTTTGCGGATGCGCTCGACGAACTCCAAGCCCGAAACCGGCGCCATGTTCCAGTCGGTGATGATCAGGTCGGGATCCATGTTGACCAGAAAGTCGAAGGCCTCCTCGGCGTCGGACGACACGGTGACCTCCTTGATCCCGAAGCCTTCCAGGAAGGTGCGCACAAGCTCACGCATGTGGAAACTGTCATCCACCACGAGAACCCGCAATGCGCTGAAATCGTAACCGTCACTCATGAGCGATTTGTGACCGGCAACCGCCGGGGCGTTTTCCCACGTCGTTTCAATGTTCATTGAACACTATCCAAACTGTTACCCCTAGGGCAATCCTACAGCTTAAACTGACAATTACCTGACCACCCGGCCGCGTTCGCGCAACCGCGTTATCTGATGATTCTTCCGTTCGGCAGCCTTATACACGCATTATTCGCCGAATCCTCATATGACTTAAGTCAACATCGCCGCTTGCGGTCAAGGCGCGAAGCCCCAACTATGTGAATCGCAAAATTTTTCAGGATAGTTGGTACTAACCCATGCGGCGCGACCACGCGGACCCCGCCGACAGCCCCAGCCGGAACGACTGGCAGACCATCAGGACGCTGCTCCCCTACCTTTGGCCCAAGGGGGAAACGGCGCTCCGCTGGCGGGTCGTCATCGCCGTCCTGTTCCTGGCCGCCGCAAAGGGAGCCAGCGTGGCCGTGCCGCTGATCTACAAGTATGCGGTCGACGCCCTGGACGGCGGCCTTAACGCAGCCGTCGCCGTGCCGGTCATGCTGCTCCTGGCCTACGGCCTGGCGCGGGTGCTGGCCCAGGCCTTCGGCGAACTGCGCGACGCCGTGTTCGCCCGCGTCGCCCAGCGCGCGATCCGGTTGGCGGGGCTCAAGACCTTTCGACACCTCCACCGGCTGTCGCTCCGCTTTCACCTGGACCGCAAAACCGGCGGTATCAGCCGCGCCGTCGAGCGCGGCACCAAGGGCGTCGAGTTCCTGTTGCGCTTCATGCTGTTCAACATCGTGCCGACCCTGTTCGAGATCCTGCTGACCTGCGGCATCCTGTGGTACCTGTTCGGCCCTCTCATGGCGGCGGTCACCTTCGTGACGATCGCGCTCTACATCACCTGGACCCTGTGGGTCACGGAGTGGCGCATCCAGTTTCGCCGCACCATGAACAGGACCGACAACGAAGCCAACACCAAGGCCATCGACAGCCTGCTGAACTTCGAGACGGTCAAATACTTCGGCAACGAGGAACACGAAAGCCGGCGTTTCAACAACGCCCTGTCCCGCTACGAGGAGGCGGCGGTCAAGAGCAACACCTCCCTCGCCATGCTGAACATCGGCCAGGGCCTGATCATCGCCGTCGGCCTGACCGCCATGATGTGGATGGCGGCCCAGGGCGTCGTCGCGGGGACCATGACCATCGGCGACTTCGCCATGGTCAACGCCTACCTGATCCAGCTGTACATGCCGCTCAACTTCCTTGGCTTCGTCTACCGCGAGATCAAGCAAAGCCTGACGGACATGGAGCAGATGTTCCGCCTGCTCGACGAGGACCCCGAGGTCGCGGACCGGCCCGGCGCCGGGGCGCTGGCCGTGAACGGGGCCGAGCTTGTGTTCGAGAACGTGTCCTTCGCCTACGACGACCGCCGCCCGGTGCTGAAGGACGTCAGCTTCACCGTGCCGGCCGGGCGCACGGTCGCCATCGTCGGCCCGTCGGGGTCGGGCAAGTCGACGATCTCGCGTCTCTTGTTCCGGTTCTACGACGTGTCGGCCGGACGCGTCCTGGTCGACGGACAGGACATCCGCGACGTGACGCAGGCCAGCTTGCGCTCCGCCATCGGCATGGTCCCGCAGGACACTGTGCTGTTCAATGACACCATCTTCTACAACATCGCCTACGGCCGCCCGGGGGCAAGCCCGGCCGAGGTCGAGGCGGCGGCGCGCACGGCGCAGATCCATGACTTCATCATGGGCCTTCCCGACACCTATCAAGCGACGGTGGGCGAGCGGGGCCTGAAGCTTTCCGGCGGCGAAAAGCAGCGCGTTGCGATCGCCCGCACGGTGCTGAAGGCGCCCGAAATCCTGATCTTCGACGAGGCGACCTCGGCCCTCGACAGCCGGACCGAGCAGGACATCCTCAAGGCCTTGAAAGCCGTGGCACAGGGCCGCACCACGGTGACTGTGGCGCACCGGCTGTCGACCGTGGTCGACGCCGACGAGATACTGGTGCTGGAAGCCGGCCGCATCGTCGAACGCGGCAGCCACGAGGCGTTGTTGCGCATGAACGGCCGTTACGCCGACATGTGGGCACGCCAGCAACAACAGGAGAAGGCGCGGGAAGCTCTGGAGGACGAGGACGACGGCATCAGCGTGCGCGCCGCCGCCGAAACCCCGGCGGCGGAGTGAGTCCTTCCCCCCTGACGGCAATGGTTCGGCGGAAATCGAATTAATGGCCCTTTATTGCCGTCCCGTTCCCGGCTAAGCGTTCAGCTTCCATCTCCCTATCCACGCGGAAGACAATGGGCCCGTTGGAACCCACCATCCTGGCCGGCGCGGTCGCGGGCGGCTTCGTTTCCGGGCTCACGGGATTTGGCACGGGACTGACGGCGCTCGCGGTCTGGCTCACCGTGGTCGAGCCGCGGGTCGCCGCCCCGCTGGTCGTCATCTGCTCCATCGTCGCGCAACTGCTGACCCTGCCCGCCATCTGGCACGCCATTTCCTGGCCGCGCGTGCTGCCGTTCATACTCGGCGGTGTCGTCGGCGTGCCGCTGGGAACGCTGATCCTGCCCCATGTCTCGGTTCAGGGGTTCAAGCTGTTCTTCGCCTGTTTCCTGATCGTCTATTGCGGCTTCATGCTGCTGCGCCGCTCGGCGCCGACCGTCAGCTGGGGCGGCAGCGGGGCCAACGGGCTGATTGGTCTGGGCGGCGGCGTGCTGGGCGGCCTGACCGGCCTGTCCGGCCCCCTGCCGACGATCTGGGCCAGTCTGCGCGGCTGGGGCAAGGACGAGAAGCGGGCCGTGTTCCAGGCCTACAACACGACGATCCTGCTGCTGGCGGCGGGCAGCCAGGCCGTCGGCGGCTTCATGACGGCCGAGGTCGGGCGCGTCGTCCTGATCGCCTTCCCGGCCACCGTCGCGGGGTCGTGGATCGGGCGAAAGGTCTACAACCGGCTGGGCGACGGCCGGTTCAACCAGATCGTCCTGGCGCTCCTGTTGTTTTCCGGCGTATCCATGGTCGCGGCGGCCGCCTGGCCCAGTTGACGCCAATCCCCGTCCCATCGGCGGGGTCAGTCCGGCGCCGACCGCCCGATGACGAAGGTGGCCCGTTTCGACAGTTCCTTCAGCCGGTGAGCGCCCACATAGGTACAGGTCGATCGCAGGCCGCCCAAGATTTCCTGTAACGTGACCTCGACGGCTCCGCGGTACGGAAGCTCGACGCAAACCCCCTCGCTGGCCCGGTATTCGGCAACGCCGCCGTAGTACTTCTGCATCGCCGTGTCGGACGACATGCCATAGAAGGTGACTGCCCTGCGTTCGTCGACGATGCGTTCGCCGTTGTCGTCCAGTTCGTCGGTCAGATAGCGGCGGACGGAGACCTCGCCGCCGCTTTCATCGTGGCCCGCCAGCATGCCGCCCAGCATGACGAAATCCGCGCCGGCCGCGAAGGCCTTGGCGACATCGCCCGGGACCCGGCATCCGCCGTCGGAACAGACCAGCCCCTTGAGGCCGTGCGCGGCGTCGGCGCACTCGATCACGGCGGAAAGTTGCGGAAATCCGACCCCAGTCTGCTCGCGGGTCGTACAGACCGAGCCCGAACCGATCCCCACCTTGACGATGTCGGCGCCGGCGATGACCAGTTCCTCGGTCATCTCGCCGGTTACCACGTTGCCGGCCATGATAACCGCCTCCGGGTATTTCTCACGGACGGCTCGGACCACGGTGATGAACTGTTCGCTGTAACCGTTGGCGACGTCCAGACAGACGAATTTGGGACGCCGCTCCCGGGCGTCCGCCATGGCCATGACGGCGTCCAGGCGCTCCATGAAAACTTCCGTGATGCCGAACGAGAAGAACACCGCGTCGCGAATCCCGATGTCCGGGTTTTGGCATTTTCCCCCGTCGGCGTCGGTCGAGTCCGCGTCACGGCCGAAAAACGATCGGCATTCTTCAACCGAATAGAACTTGTGAAGGGCTGTCAGCATTCCGTGCCGCGCAAGAACCTCGGCCATCATCAACGTTCCGACCGTGTCCATGTTGGAGGCGATCAACGGCACGCCTTCCCATGCATCGCCGGAATGGGGAAAGGTGAAGCGGCGGCGCAGCACCACCTCGGACCGCGACAGCAGCCCGGACCGCTTCGGACGGATGAGCACGTCGCGAAAGTCCAGTTTCAGATCGCTGTCGATACGCATGATCCCTCCGGTCGGAAAATCATCACAGGAAAGCGTGGAATCTGTCGTTGACCGAGGTCAAGGGGATACGGGAGAAGGCGCGAAGGCGCTGCCGCCCGCGGTCACGCCTCCCGCGTGATCCAGCCGCCGCCCAGCACCCTGTCGTCCTGGTAGAACACGCAGGCCTGGCCCGGCGCGACGCCGTCCTGCGGTTCATCGAACTTGACGGCGGCGGTGTCGTCGCCGGTGCCGAACAGGGTCGCCGGCACGGGCTTGAACATGGATCTGATCTTGACCTGGACCCGGTGCACCCTGGCCCGCAGCGGCCCGTCGCCGAGCCAGTTGACCTCGTGTACGTTCAGGCTTTCGCGTCCGAGCGCCGCGCGGGGCCCGACCACGACGCGGCGCGTTTCCGGTTCGATGCGGACGACGTAGAGCGGTTCTTCCGTGCCGCCGATGCCCAGGCCCTTGCGCTGGCCGACGGTGAAATGGACGATGCCGTCGTGGCGTCCCAGAACGGTCCCCGCCCGGTCGACGATGTCGCCGGGATCGTGGGCTTCGGGGCGCAGGCGTTCGACGATGCGGGCATAGTCGCCGTCGGGCACGAAGCAGATGTCCATGCTTTCCGGCTTGTCGGCGACGGCCAACCCCAGGCGCGCGGCGTGGGCGCGGGTTTCCGTCTTGTCCATGCCGCCCAGAGGGAAGCGCAGAAAATCCAACTGCTCGCCCGTGGTCGCGAACAGGAAATAGCTCTGGTCCTTGGACGCGTCGGCGGCGCGGTGAAGCTCCGGGCCGCCGGCGCCCGTCACCCGGCGCACGTAATGGCCGGTGACCAGGGCGTCGGCGCCCAGGTCGCGGGCCTGGCCCAGCATGTCCTTGAACTTCACCGTCTGGTTGCAGCGCACGCAGGGGATCGGTGTTTCGCCGCGCAGGTAGGTGTCGGCGAAGTCGTCCATGACCTGATCGCGGAACCGGCTTTCGTAGTTCAGCACGTAATGGGGAAAGCCGAGCTGATCGGCGACCCGGCGCGCGTCATGGATGTCCCTGCCGGCGCAGCAGGTCTTCTGCCCCGGCCGGGCGTCGCTCTGGTCGTAGAGCTGCATGGTCATGCCGACGACGTCGTAGCCCGCCTCCCGCACCAGGGCGGCCGCGGTCGAACTGTCGACGCCGCCCGACATGGCGACGACGACGCGGGTGTCCTTAGGATCCCTTCCCAGGCCGAGATCGATCACGGGGGTGCTCATGCGCGGAATATAGGGGTTTCGTCTCGGGACGCAAGGTGAGGGGCCGGCGGCGGGGTCACACGGCGGGGCCCGCCCGAGCGGATTCCGCCTCCGCCGTGGTGCCGTCGGCGGCGCCCAGTTCGGCCAGCGTCTTCAG
>PFFW01000018.1:0-24932 GCA_002781745.1 Rhodospirillales bacterium CG15_BIG_FIL_POST_REV_8_21_14_020_66_15 | reverse complement strand
AGCAGCACCGGATGGATGAACCAGGGCAGCAGCGCCAGGGCGAAGTAGTAGGACCGGAGCCCGCGGTTGAAGTTGTCCTGGGCCCGGGACAGGATCAGCGCCGCGCGGACGGGAAAGGCCTTCATGATGGCGGCGTCGCACTGCCCCGCCTGGGGCGCGGCGCCGATCATGACCAGGGTGTAGTTGAACTGCCGCAGGCACCAGGCGAACTTGAAGAAGGCGTAGACGAACACCAGGACCAGGATGAACACGCGGAATTCCATGAGCCGCCGGGACGCCGGCTGCGCCATGGAGATGTCGTGGATGATGACGCGCAGGTCCTCGATCTGGCCCAATAGCGCCACGATCCCGGCCAGGACCAGCAGGGTCGTGGAGATGAACAGGCTACCCGAGCGGATGTACGAGTTGACGATCTGCACGTCGGCCATGCGGTTGTCGCGTTCCAGCATGCGCTCCATCCAGCGCAGCCGGTAGTCGTGCAGCACCACCGCCATGGGCCGCTTGCCCCAGGCGATCTGGTCGGCCAGCGCCGTGTAGCCGACGGCGCCCGCCAGGAACCAGGCGAGCGCGAGCGCGTCCAGGACCGGGATGGACGTGTTGAACAGCATGGTCTCGCTGAATGGCATGGCCCCCCCTTTTTAACCCTCAATCCCGCTCGTCGAGCCAGGCCATCTGGATGGCCTCCAGGATCTTCTCGTTGGATTTCTGCGGGTCGTCATCGAAGCCGGGCAGTTCCTGCACCCACTTCCACAGGTCCGTGAAGCGCAGGTTGACCACGTCCGCGTCGGGATGGGCTTCCTCCAGTTCGATGGCGATGTCGACGGTGTTGGTCCAGCGCAGTCCCATGGTTCGTCCCCTTCCCTGAGCGGTCAGACCTTGCGGTCGACCATCATGTTGCGCGTCGCCGCGGGCAGCGTCACCTTGAGGCCGTCCAGTTCCTCGCACATGACGATCTGGCAGCCGAGCCGCGACGTATGGGTCAGGCCGAAGGCCAGGTCGAGCATGTCCTCCTCGTCCTCGCTGGCTTCCTCCAGCCTGTCGTAGAATTCCTTGTCGACGATCACGTGGCAGGTGGAGCAGGCGAGCGAACCCTCGCAGGCGCCTTCCAGGTCGACGCCGTTGCGGTGCGCGACCTCGAGCACGGACAACCCCTCGGGCGCCTCCACCTCCTGCGGCGTGCCGTCGGGCAGGACGAAGGTCATCTTGAACATCTTGGTCATGGTCTTTTTGGTTCCTCGTTCACTCAGTCGCCGGCCTGGGCTGACTTGGGCGCGTCGACACAGTCGCGCGCGATGTCGTCGCGTTCATGGGCGGCCTTGTCCAGGCGCTCGACCTCGACACCGCGCAGGGCCGCGCGGATGCCGCGGTCCATGCGCTTTTCGGCGAAGGTGCGCGTGCCTTCCTCAAGCTTCTCGACGGCGTCGTTGATGGCGTCGCGGTCGTCGCCGGCGATGGCCGCCTCGGCCGCCGCCGCCAGCGCCGCGATCCCGTCGCGCTCGCCCTCGGACAGCAGGTCGCCGTCGACCTCCAGCGCCGCCTTCACGGCACCCAGGGCGCGGCCCGCCTCGACCCGCGCCTCGGCCAGCAGCCGGCGCGTCATGTCGTCCTTGGCATGCTTCATGCTGTCGTAGAGCATCCGGGACATCTCGTCCTCGCTCAAACCATAGGACGGCTTGACCTCGATGCTCTGCTCCGTGCCCGTGGCCTCCTCGCGCGCACTGACGGTCAACAGGCCGTCGGCGTCCACCGCGTAGGTCACGCGGATGCGCGCCGCCCCCGCCGTCATCGGCGGGATGCCGCGCAGCGTAAAGCGCGCGAGCGAGCGGTTCTGGTCGACCATCTCCCGTTCGCCCTGCACCACGTGAACCGCCATGGCGGTCTGCCCGTCCTGGTAGGTCGTGAATTCCTGCGCCTTGGCCACTGGGATCGGCGTGTTGCGGGGGATGATCTTTTCCGTCAGCCCGCCCATGGTCTCGATGCCGAGGGACAGCGGCGTGACGTCCAGCAGCAGGGTGTCGGAGCCGCGGGTCAAGGCCTCCGCCTGCAGGGCCGCCCCCACGGCCACGACCTCGTCCGGGTCGATGTCGGCAAGCGGTTCGCGGCCGAACAGCTCGGCCACCTCGCGGCGGACCAGGGGCACCCGCGTCGAGCCGCCGACCAGGACGACGCCCTTCACGGCCTCGGGGCTCACGCCGGCCTCGTCCAGCACGTCCTCGCAAATGCGCAGCGTGCGCCAGACAAGGGGGGCGATCAGGGACTCGAAGGCCGTGCGGTCGAGTGTAAAGTGCTGCTGCTCGCCGCCCAGATCCAGCGCCCAGGTGCCGCTGTCCGTGCCGCTCAGGTCCTCCTTGACCTGGCGCGCCGTGGCGATGGCCTGCTTGACGGCGCCGGCGCCCGGCGCCTCGCCCGCCCAGTCCTTCAGGAAACGTTCGGCGATGGCGTGGTCGAAATCGTCGCCGCCCAAGGCCGCGTCGCCGCCCGTGGCGAGCACCTGGAACACGCCCTTTTCCATGTGCAGAAGCGAGATGTCGAAGGTGCCGCCGCCCAGGTCGTAGACGGCGTAGAGGCCCTCGGCCTCCTTGTCCAGGCCGTAGGCCAGGGCCGCCGCCGTCGGTTCGTTGACCAGGCGCAGAACCTCGAGCCCCGCCAAGCGTGCGGCGTCCTTGGTGGCCGTGCGCGCGGCGTCGTCGAAATAGGCTGGCACGGTAATGACGGCGCGCGTGACCTCGCGGTCGAGCACATCTTCGGCCCGTTCCTTGAGCGCCGACAGGATATGGCCGGAAACCTCCACGGGCGTCAGCTTGCGGCCGCCGACGTTGATGCGGACCATCTTCGACCCTCCTTCCTCGGCGGGTTCGACCGCGAACGGCAGGTGGCCGGCGACGGCCTTGATGTCGGCGATGCCGCGGCCCATGAGGCGCTTGATGGAGCTGACGACGCTGTCCGGCCGCATGGCGATCAGGCGCTTGGCCAGGCCGCCGACGATGGGCGATCCGTCGGGCGCATAGGCGACGACGGAGGGCACCAGGGCCTGGCCGTCCTCGTCGCGCAGGACTTCCGCCTTGCCGTCGACGGACACGGCCGTCACGGAGTTGGTGGTGCCCAGGTCGATGCCGACGGCGACATCGGCGTCGTTCTCGTGGGGGGCCGGCGTCTCGCCCGGCTCGTGGATCTGCAGAAGCGCCATGGGTTCAGTTCACGCCCCTCAGTTGGGCCCGGCGGAAGCGCGTCTCGTCGGCCAGCTTGCGCAGGTACTTGAGGCGTGTGATCAGCGTCGCGACTCGCTCCAGGTCGCCCGTGTCGAAGGCCTGGGACAACTCCGATTCGCAGTCGGCGATCTCGCCCTGGGCGCGTTCGGTCACGTCGCGCACGTCCTCGGCGGTCTCGGCCTCGGCCAGGGCCTCGCGCATCTCCATGGCCTCCATCAGGATAACCGGATCGTTCAGCGCGTTGCAGCCTTCCTTCAGCACGTTGAGGCCCATCAGGCGGGCGAGGTAGACCGCGCGCTCCAAGGGATCCTTCAGCGTCTCGTAGGCGTCGTTCAGGCTGGTCGCCTGGCTCTGGCTGAAGGTCTTCTCCCGCGCCGTGCGCGTTGCGAAGCGGTCGGGATGCAACTGGCGCTGCATCCGGAAATAGGATTTCTCGAGCGCCGCCTCGTCGACGTCGTAGGCGCGGTCCAGCCCCAGGCGCAGGAAGTGGTCGGCCTGGCCCGGCGGCTGCACCGCCTTGCAACTCGCGCAGAAGGGCTCGCCCGCCGTCACCGGCCCCTGGCAGGACCAGCAGGCCTGGACGATCCTCTCATCGGCGGCCCCTTTGGGATCAGGTCGGGCCGCGCCGTCCGCTCTCGCTTGCACCAGCGTCAATATCCTTTCCGTCGAATATTCCGAAATGTCGGTCTAACGCCGGGGGAGACCCCGGCCACGGCGGTTACACGTGGAACGATTCGCCGCAACCGCAGCGCCCCTTCTCGTTCGGGTTCTGGAAGACGAAGCCGGATTCCAGCTTGTCCTCGACGAAATCCATCTCGGTTCCGATGATGAACATGGTGGCCTTCGGGTCGATGTAGATTCTCACTCCCTTGTCCTCCACGACCTCGTCGAACTCGTTCTTCTCGTCCGCGAACTCGAGGGTATAGGACATGCCCGAGCATCCCTTGGTCCGGATGCCGACGCGCACGCCGGCGGACGGTTTGCCACGACTGGCCAGGAGCGCCTTCACGCGCTCGGCGGCCTGGTCCGTGATGGTCATCATTTGCGGTCGTTCCGTCATGGTCGCCTGCTTCTTCTTTCTTCGGCGTGTTCCTTAACCCCGCCGGCGCGGGGGAGGCAAGCTCCCCCTGCCCTTCGTTCGGGGAGGATCAGGCGCCCTTTTTCGCCTTGTAATCCGAAATCGCCGCCTTGATGGCGTCTTCGGCCAATACCGAGCAGTGAATCTTCACCGGCGGCAGGGCAAGTTCCTCGGCGATCTGGGTGTTCTTGATCGTGCCGGCCTCCTCTATCGTCTTGCCTTTCACCCATTCGGTGATGAGCGACGAAGAGGCGATGGCCGACCCGCAGCCGAAGGTCTTGAACTTGGCATCTTCGATGATGCCGTCCTCCGAGACCTTGATCTGCAGCTTCATGACGTCGCCGCAGGCGGGTGCGCCGACCAGACCCGTGCCGACGCTGGCGTCGTTCTTGTCGAGCGTGCCGACATTGCGGGGCTTTTCATAGTGGTCGATGACTTTTTCGCTATAGGCCATTGTTACGTTTCTCCTGTTTCCAAGGTCTTTATTATTGGCAATTCTGGGCGGCTTAGTGTTCCGCCCACTCGATCGAGGAGATGTCGATCCCCTCGTTGTGCATTTCCCAAAGCGGGCTCATCTCGCGCAGGCGCTCGACCTCGTGGATGATCAGTTCGACGGCCTCGTCGACCTCTTCCTCGGTGGTGAACCGGCCGAAGCCGATGCGCAAGCTGGTATGGGCCAGTTCCTCGTTCACGCCGAGCGCGCGCAGCACGTAGCTGGGCTCCAGCGAGGCCGAGGTGCAGGCCGAACCCGACGACACGGCCAGGTCCTTGATCCCCATCATCAGGCCCTCGCCCTCGACGAAGGCGAACGAGATGTTCAGGTTGCCGGGGATACGCTGGTCCAGGTCGCCGTTCAGGTAGACCTCCGGCAGGCGACCGACGATCGATTGGTACATGCGGTCGCGCAGCCGGCGCAGACGCTCGTTCTCGGCGCCCATTTCCTTCTCGGCGATGGCGCAGGCCTCGCCCAGACCGACGCAGAGCGGCGTCGGCAGGGTGCCGGAGCGCATGCCGCGCTCCTGGCCGCCGCCGTTGATCATGGGTACCAGACGGACCCGCGGGCGGCGACGCACGTAAAGCGCGCCGATGCCCATTGGGCCGTAGACCTTGTGGCCCGAGATACTCATCAGGTCGATGTTCATCTCTTCCACGTCGAGCGGAATCTTGCCCACGGCCTGGGCGCAGTCCGTGTGGAAGAAGGCGCCCTTCTCGCGGCAGATGGCGCCGATCTCCTTCAGGGGCTGAATCACGCCGATCTCGTTGTTCACGCCCATGACCGAAACGATGGCCGTGTTGTCGGTGATGGTCTCGCGCAACTGGTCCAGGTCGATCAGGCCGTTCGCCTTGACCGGCATGTAGGTGACCTCGAAGCCTTCCTGTTCCAGGTGGCGGCAGCTGTCGAGCACGCATTTGTGCTCGGTCACCACGGTGATGATGTGGTTCTTCTTGTCCTTGTAGAAGTTCGCCACGCCCTTAAGCGCCAGGTTGTTGGATTCCGTTGCGCCCGAGGTGAAGATCACCTCCTTGGGGTTGGCTCCGATGATGGAGGCCACGCTCTCGCGGGCGATCTCGACCGCGTCCTCGGCCTCCCAGCCGTAGAAGTGGCTGCGCGAATGGGGGTTGCCGAACTGTTCCGAGAAGTACGGCAGCATCTTTTCCACCACCCGGGGGTCCGTGGGCGTCGTCGCCTGGTAGTCCAGATAGATGGGCGCCTTCCGGTTCTGGATGGTGTGCGGAAGTTCGTGTTTTTCTGTGGTGGCGCTCATTGCCGTCAATTCCTTCCAGGTGTCTTCAATTACTGTGCGTGTCAGGCAGCCAAGCTGCCCCCGCCGACCCGGGCATGAAGGCGCGTCCAGGCAGCGGTGAATTTCTCGATGTCCTCGGCCGTCGTCGTCCATCCCAGGCTGACCCGGATGGCCGATTTGATCTCGTCCTCGTCCGCGCCCATGGCCGCCAGCACGTGGCTGGGCGACACCTTGCCGGACGAACAGGCGGCCCCGGCGCTGACGGCGATGCCGTCCAGGTCGAAGGCCATGACCTGCGTTTCCGACGACACGCCCGGCATGGTCAGGCAGCTTGTCGTCGGCAGGCGGTCGCGGCCGCGCGCGAAGATGCGGACCCCGGGCACCGCGGCCGCGATCTCGTCCTCCATGCGGTCGCGCAGGGAGGCCAGCCCGCGAAGGTGCTCGATGTCGGCCGTGGCGGCCTCGGCGGCGCGGCCGAAACCGGCGATCCCGGAGATGTTCTCGGTGCCGCCCCGGCGCGACCGTTCCTGGCCACCGCCACGGATGGCGGCCGTGGCCTGATGGCCGGGGGCGACGATCAGGGCGCCGACGCCCGGCGGTCCGCCGATCTTGTGCGCCGACAGGGTCATCATGTGCACGCCCAGCGACGGAAAATCGATGTCCTGCTTGCCCGCCGCCTGAACCGCGTCGCAATGGAACACGGCGTCGTGTTCGGCCGCCAGTTCGGCGACCTTGCGGACCGGCTGAATCACGCCGGTCTCGTTGTTGGCCAGCATGACGGAAACCAGCGCCCGGCCGGCGCCGACTTTCATAAGGGCGTCCTTCAAAAGCCGGTCCAGCGCGCCCAGGTCGACGATGCCGTCATCGTCCACGGGGATGCGGGTCACGTTGTCGGCCCCATCCAGGACGGAGACATGCTCGACGGCGGAGGCGAAGATCGGGCCTTCCGCCACGTTGATCAGGGCCAGGTTGTTGGCCTCGGTGCCGCCCGAGGTGAAGATCACGTCCTCGGCCCGCGCACCCACCAGCGCCGCGACCTGCTCGCGCGCGTCCTCGACCAGGGCACGCGCCCGGCGCCCGGCGCCGTGCACCGACGACGGATTGCCCGTCACGGTCAGCGCGGCAGCCACGGCCTCGGCCGCTTCGGGCCGGACCGGCGTGGTCGCGTTATGGTCAAGATAGACGGTCATTGCGCTCTCCGCGGCTTCGATCGGTCGTCCTATTGGGCCGCGATGGTCGCGGCGTTGTGGCGTTCCTGCTCCTGTTGGTACAGACGGCCCGAGGTACCCAACACCTTCTTCTCGACCACGTCCTCCAACGACACGGACGACAGGTACAGGTAAATCTGATTGCCCAGTTCTTCCCACAGGTCGTGGGTCAGGCAGCGCGCCCGGTCCGCCTGGCAGCCCTGGGGCTGACCCGGGGTGCAGCGCGTGGTCTTGATGGGCTCGTCCACGGCCATGATGATGTCGGCGACGCGCGTGTCGGCGGCACCATGAGCCAGAAGATACCCGCCGCCGGGGCCGCGCACGCTCTTCACCAGGCCCGCCTTGCGCAGCTTGCCGAACAGTTGCTCCAGGTACGACAGCGAGATGTCCTGCCGGTCGGCCACGTCGGCGAGCGCCACGGGCTTGGCCGAAGCGTTGGCCGCGAGATCGACCATGGCCATTACGGCATAGCGGCCTTTGGTTGAGAGTTTCACGATCCGTCTCCTTCAATTCTCTTGCCGTGCGCCCATATGCGGCGCGGCTGCGATCACATTCCCCGCTATTTGTCCCCGGCGGCCTTGGGCAGCGCGCCGCCTTCCTTGACTTCCACGGCCTTCGCCCCCGCGGTCTTTCCGCCTTCCAATTCGGTCACCCGATCGATCAGCACATTGATCTGCGAACGCAGGTTCTCGATGGTCTGCATGACCGGATCCTGGCCGTCCGTGGGCGTACCGTAGGCCTGGAACTCCTTGGCCCGTTCCTTGTCCTTGGGCAGGACCACCTGGGCCGGGTTGCCGACGGCGGTCACGCCCGGTGGTACGTCCTTGGTGACGACGGCGTTGGCGCCGACCCGCGATTCCTTCCCCACGATGATCGGGCCCAGGACCGCAGCACCGCAGCCGATGATGACACCGTCCTCCACCGTCGGGTGACGCTTCTGACCGCGCTGGCTGTGCGAATCCACGGACGGCGCCACGCCGCCCAAGGTCACCTGATGATAGATCGTCACGTCGTCGCCGATGACCGCCGTTTCGCCGATCACCACGCCGCCGCCGTGGTCTATGACCAAGCGCCTGCCGATCTCGGCGCCCGGGTGGATTTCGATCAACGTCACCCAGCGCGCAAAATTGGATATCAGCCGGGCGATGAAATAGAGTTTGTGGGTCCACAGCCAGTGGGCGATGCGGTGCCAGACCACTGCGTGGAACCCCGGATAGGTGAAGAAGATCGCCAGCACTCCCTTGGCCGCCGGGTCGCGTTCCTGAAAAGCGCGGATATCTTCTTGAATATTCTTGAAAATCATCGGCTTCACACTATGTTATCGGGGCTTTCCGCAAGGCGCGTCCGCGCGCCCCTTGGCGGCCCACGCGTCGGTACCCGGAATATAAGATATCCGACTAACGCTATCAAGTATTTCCGGGGAATTGGTGGCACACTTAAGGCTGTGTGTATATTAAGCCATACTGATTCACTCGGATATTATCCAGCAGAACTCGTTTCGAGGACATTGCCCCCCCATGCCAGAAGTCATCTTCAATGGACCCGAAGGCCGCATCGAAGGCCGCTATCACCACGCCAAAGACCCGAATGCACCGGTCGCCCTGTTGCTGCACCCACACCCGGAATACGGCGGGACCATGAACAACCGGGTCGTCTACGCCATGTACCAGGCCTTCGTGAAGCGCGGGTTCTCGACCCTGCGCTTCAACTTCCGGGGCGTCGGCCGGTCGCAGGGCAAGTTCGACAACGGCCAGGGCGAACTGAGCGACGCCGCCACCGCGCTCGACTGGATGCAGGGCCACAACCCCAACGCCTCGACCTGCTGGATCGCCGGGTTCTCTTTCGGCGCCTGGGTCGCCATGCAGCTGATGATGCGCCGGCCCGAAATCTCGGGCTTCATCTCGGCCTCGCCGCCGGCCTCGATCTACGATTTCTCGTTCCTCGCCCCCTGCCCGGCGTCGGGCCTGCTGATCCACGGCAAGGCCGACGAGGTGGTGCCCGTGGGCTCGGTCGACAAGCTGGTGGAAAAGCTGTCGGCGCAGAAGAACATAGAGATCGACTACCGCACCGTCGACAAGTGCGATCACTACTTCTCGGAGCACCTGGACGCCCTGCTCAAGCACGTCGAGGACTACCTCGACAAGCGCCTGGTGGAAAAGGCGGCTTAGGGCCGCCTTACCCCACGTCCCCCTTTGGATAGAGCCGCCCGCCCGACAGCGGCTCGCCGACCCCGGTCGTGCCCGGGTAAGTCAACGCCAGCCCCTTCAGCGAACGCACGGCCATGTAGGCGAAGGCCTGGGCCTCCAGGGCGTCGCCGCTCCACCCCGCGTCCTCCACCGCCTGGACCTCGGCGCCCAGGGCCCGGCGCAGTCCCTGCATGATCGTGGCGTTGCGCCGCCCGCCACCGGTCACCAGCCATCGCTTGGCGGGGGCCGGGAAGAAGCGCGCCGCGCGGGCCACGGTGGCGACCGTGAACGCGGTCAGGGTGGCGGCCCCCGCGGCGGCGGCAAGGCCCTGCACCGGGGCCAGCCCGAAATCGTCGCGGTCCAGGGACTTGGGTGGCGGGATCTCGAAATAAACGTTGTCCAGCAAGGCCTTGAAGACCTGGCGGTCGACCTCCCCCTGGGCCGCGAGGGCTCCGCCCCTGTCCATGGATTCGCCCGTCTTTTCCAGCATCCAGTCATCCAGAAGAGCGTTGCCCGGCCCCGTGTCGAAGGCCAGCAGCGACCCGCGGTATCCCGTTTCATCCGGACCGATCCAGGTGACGTTGCCGACCCCGCCCAGGTTGAGGACGACGAGCGGTTTTTCCAGGCCCCGCGCCAGTGCGCGGTGATAGACCGGGGCCAGCGGCGCGCCCTCGCCGCCCGCGGCGACGTCGGCGAGGCGCAGGTCGCCGATCACGTCGATCCCCGTTTCCCGCGCCAGCAGTGCGGAATCGCCGATCTGCCGGGTCACGCCGAGGTCCGGGCGGTGCAGCACCGTATGGCCGTGGAAACCGATCACGCGGATGTCGGCGGGCGCCGTGCCGGCCTCGGCCAGCAGCGCTCTGACGGCGTCGCGGTGGCGCTCCGTCAGGCGCCGGACCAGGCCGTTTTCGGGCGGCCGGATCAGGGGATCGTGACCCAGGGCGGCGCGCAGGTCGCGGCGGAAATCGGCGTCATAGGGATGGGTCAGGGCCGGCCCGCACCAGGTCACGGCCTCGCCGTCCGTTTCGATCAGCGCCGCATCGACGCCGTCCATGGACGTGCCGCTCATCAGGCCGACGGCGAGGCAAGTTTGTTCGGGCATGGTGCTCCCCGGATGGACGAATGCGCGGCGATTGTGTCGGCTGGGCCGTAGCCCCGCAAGGTCGGAATGCGGCGCTTAAACCAAGGGATTATTGCCCGGGGCGCGCGGGCGCGGTAAAAGCCGCCATGACCACGCTGAAATCCCAGTTCCTGAACGACGCAGAAGCGCGCGGCTTCGTCCACCAGTGCACCGACACGGAGGCGCTGGACGCGCTGGCGGCGTCGAAGACCGTCACCGCCTATATCGGATTCGACTGCACGGCGCCGTCCCTGCACGCGGGCTCGCTGGTGTCGATCATGCTGCTGCGCCTGATGCAGAAGGCCGGGCACAAGCCGATCGTCCTCATGGGCGGCGGCACGACCAAGGTCGGCGACCCATCGGGCAAGGACGAAATGCGCAAGGCGCTGACCGACGCCGACATCGCCGCCAACATGGCCGGCATCCGCCAAGTGTTCGCCAAGTTCCTGACCTTCGCGCCGGAAGGGGAAGCGGGGGGTCCGACCGACGCGGTCATGGTCAACAACGCCGACTGGCTGGACAAGCTCAACTACATCGACTTCCTGCGCGACGTGGGCCGGCACTTCTCCATCAACCGCATGCTGACCTTCGATTCCGTCAAGCTGCGGCTGGAGCGCGAGCAGCCGCTGACGTTCCTGGAGTTCAACTACATGATCCTCCAGGCCTACGACTTCCTGGAACTCGCCCGCCGCACCGACTGCGTCCTGCAGATGGGCGGCTCGGACCAGTGGGGCAACATCGTCAACGGCGTCGAACTGGCGCGCCGCATCGACAACCGCGCGCTCTACGGCCTGACCACGCCGCTGCTGACCACGGCGTCGGGCGCCAAGATGGGCAAGACCGCCGCCGGCGCCGTATGGCTGAACGAGGACATGCTGAGCCCCTACGACTACTGGCAGTACTGGCGCAATGCCGAGGACGCCGACGTGGGCAAGTTCCTGCGCCTGTTCACCGACCTGCCTTTGGACGAGGTGGCGCGGCTGGAGGCCCTGGAAGGGGCGGAGCTGAACGAGGCCAAGAAGGTTCTGGCGACCGAGACCACGCGGCTCTGCCACGGCGACGCGGCGGCGGAAAGTGCGGCCGAAACGGCAAGGAAGACCTTCGAACAGCGGACGTTGGGCGACGACCTTCCGACCATCGAGGTTGCGGCGGCCCGCCTGGACGCCGGCGTGCCCGTGTTCGAACTGTTCCGCGAGGCGGGCCTGGCGGCGTCGAACGGCGAGGCCCGGCGCCTGATCAAGGGCGGCGGCGGGCGTCTGAACGACGCGAAGATCGCCAACGAGACGGCAATCGTGGGAACGGGCGACCTGAGGGACGGCGTCATAAAACTTTCCGCCGGCAAGAAACGCCACGCCCTGGTGCGGGCCGTGTAGTCCCGCCCATGGCCGGAACCGGAAACCGCTTCGGCCGCCTGCTTACGCGAAACCTCGCGATCCTGACGGAACGCCCCGGTGTGCCGGGGGTGACGATCACCGTCATGGCGGCGCTGCTGCTGATCCGCGCTATCCTGTTCCCCGGCACCGGCGGCGACGACGGGGAGCAACTGATCTTCTCGCAGTTCCTCGCCTGGGGCTATCAGGTCCGCAATCCGCCGCTCTACACTTGGCTGGTCATGGCCGTGTCCCAGGTGACCGGGCCGAACCTGTGGGCGGTCAACGTCGTCAAGTTCAGCCTGCTCTACGCCATGTACCTGTTCCTGTGGAGGGCGGCTCTGCATCTGTTCGCCTCGCGGACGCTGGCGGGCCTGGCCGCCCTATCGCCGGTGCTGTTCTATTTCGTGGCCTGGGAAGTCGTCACCGGATTCAGCCATACGGTCCTGACCGCCTGTCTCTATGCCGCCGTCCTGTGGATCCTGTTGCGCCTGCGCGGCGAAGCGCCAGGCCGCCTTGCGGACTACGCCCTGCTGGGCCTCGCCATCGGCCTCGGGGGCCTCGCCAAATATGCCTTCTGGATTTTCCTGGCCTCCCTTCTGGCGGCGGCCATGACGGACAGCGGCCTGCGCCGTCGCCTGATCTCGCCGCGCGTCATTGCGACCCTGGCCGTGGCGGCGGCGGTCGCGGCGCCCCACTATCTGTGGCTGCTGGAACGCCTGGACGTCCTGGCCGGTCAGGCCGGCGCGACGGTGTCGGCCGACGGGGGGATTTCTCTTGCCGGTCTGGGTCATGGCGCCAGGGCGGCGGCCGGGTTCCTGTCTCCTTTCTGGCTGATCGCGTTGGCCTGCTTCCCGGCGGCGTTCCGTCCCCTGACGGTTCCCGCCCCTCCCATGACCCGGGTCCTCGGATGGTACATGGTCCTCGTCCTCGCCGTGACCGCCGCCGGCACCCTGGTACAGCCGGAATTCCGCATCCGCACCCATTACATGTTCGTGCTGCTGTTCGCGCCGTTCTGGGTGCTGCTGCGGGCCGAGGCGGCGGGCCTGTCCGAGGGGCGCCGTCGCGCCTATGCCGCGCTAGTGAGCCTCGCCCTCGTGTCGGCCCCCGTCGGCATGGCCGCCAAGTACCTGTTCGAGCCGCTCGTCTGCGGGCGCTGCCAGCACCATATCCCCTACCGCGTCCTGGCGGACGAGATCCGGGCCCTGGGGTTCAAGGGCGGCACCGTGGTCGCCTACTGGCATCCCGACCCGCTGCCCGGCAACCTGCGCGCGGCCCTGCCCGAGGCGCGCGTCATCAGCCTGAAGCACCCGGATGCGATCCCTCCCATGCGGCACGGCGGCGGGCAATGCCTGGTGGTGTGGTCGGCGGATGCCGTCCGCGACAACCGCCCGGCCGCCGTCGGCGGCGCCAACGACCTATTGAACGCGGGAATCGGCCCGCAGGTGCCGCATCGCCTGATTTCGTCGCCGCTGGCGGGCGTGCCGTCCCTGGTCGGCGGCAAGACGGCGGTGCTGGGCGTGATCCTGACGCCCGGGCGGGGCGACTGCAGATAGGCGGAATTCAGCGGCAGGCCCCCTGCCCGTCCAGCACGACGAAGGACCATGCCTTCCGGCGATCGGCATTGCGCGGGATCGGCAGGGTCACCCGGCGCAGCACCGCGTCGCCCGGGATGCGGGCGCCGCGCAGATGGTCCGCCAGCGCCTTGACCGCTCCGCCGTCGCCCGAGCCTCCCGGCCACACGAGCAGGCATTTCCCGTCGCCCCCGCCGCGCAGCGGCGGCACGTAGTCGCGCCACCGCGTGCTGACCACGCGAGCCTTTGGAAAATAGCGGCGCAGGTTGCCGGCAAGCTGGTTGGGCATGTCCTCGGCGATGATGGTGCCCGCGCCGAACCCGGATGCAGCCAGGCTGCGGGCAAGGTCCGCGTAGGGAATGAAGAAGTTGCACTTGCGGCAGGTCTGGGGTCCGGCAAGGCCGCGGCCCGCCAGGCCCGCCGGCACGGCCAGCGCGATGGCCAGAAGCGCCGCCGCGAGCCAGTGCAGGCGGCGTTCCGCCGACGTCCCCCCCGCATCCGCGACCGCCTTGATGCGCAGCAGCAGGTAGAGCGGCAGGGGGAACCACACGACCAGCCAGTTGTTGCGCACGTCGCTGGCCCCGGTCGCCAGGATCGCCGCCACACCGAGGACCAGGAGGGCCAGCAGGTAGGCCTCCAGGAACCGCCCGGAATTGATCAACCGCGTCGGCGGCCGCGGCAACGGCGCCAGCGCGCGCGGATACAACAGCACGGCAAGCGGCAGGAACGGCGAGACGAGACCGAGGGTGGCGACGGCGAACTGACCCAGGCCCTGACCCGCGGCGGCGAGCCGGTCGTCGACCACGGGGAAAAGTCGGCCCGCACCGGCGGCCCGCGCGACGGCCTGTGCATCGCCCAGGAAATGGGCGAGCGGCAGGGCCGCCAGGATGACCGCCAGAACCAGCGCCACCGCGAACCGCGCGCGGAACACCCGGGGCCTGAGGCCCGGATGGCGCCAGGCAGCCATCAGAAGCGGCGCCAGGAACAGGACGAAGTTGTACTTCGCCAGGAGGCCCGCGGCGATCGCCAGCGCAAGCCACAGGTGGTCAGCCCACCCCGCATGCGTCTCGAGCCGCAGGACCAGCCACAGCGCCGCCGCCATGGCCGCCAGCAGAAGGACGGTATGGGAATAGTTGACCACCGTGTCCCAGCCGATGAAGAAGCAGGCGACCAGGGACAGGGGCGCCAGCGCCGCGAACAGGCCGTCCCCGTAGAGCCGGCGCGCCGCCAAGTAGGCGAAGGCATAGAACGCCGCGAGAAGCGCGTACTTGACGCCGAGCACCGCCCCCATGACCGGCCCCAGGACGGCTTCGGCCGCCAGGACCAGCCAGGCATACAACGGCGGCTGGCTGCCCTTGTAGGCGAGCGCCCAGGACTGGGTATAGTAGAGGATCTCCGCGTCGTCGTCGGACGCTCCCGGGAACAGCGCCACGCGCAGCACAAGGAGCACGGCGAAATAGCTCACAAGCACGATGGCCAGCCTGCCCTGGCCGGCGGCGACGATCCGTCGGGTCAGACCGCTCATTGCGTCGTCAGGTAGGAGCCCGGGTCGTCGGTCGGCGGCGCCGGAGAATCCCCGAACGCGCCGAACAGGCGGCGCAGGAACCCGGGCGCCAGGGCCGACAGGGGATTGACGTCGACCTTGGGGTCTTCCTGCGGCCCGGTCATGCGGAAATTGGCGGCGAACAGGCCGCTGCCCTTCTCGCCGCCGGTGAAGATGCTGCCCAGGATGGGGATGCGCCCGAGCGCCGAATTGATGGCGTAGGCCGGCACCACCGTGCCCTCCAGATCGACGATGTCGGCATGGGTGTATAGCGTGCCCGAGGCGGTGAAGCCGAGCGAGGCTCCCGCCGCCCGCGCGTCGGAGATTTCAACCACGCCCGAGCGCATGGTGAACGGAATGTCCAGGACGGCAAAACCCAGGCCATCGCCCTGAAGCGCGTCCAGGATACCCGTCAGCGCCATGATGCTGACCAGGTGCGCCAGCGCCGGCGCCTTCAGTACTCGGTAATCGCGGATCAACAGGCGCCCCTTCAACGGCCGGTCAGGAAGGTTGTCGTCGAACGTGCCAGACAGTTGCAGGGCACCGCCCTGCATGTTCTCGTAGATGCCCAGCGTGCGCAGGACGGCGCCCGCATCGGTGGTGCCGGCGTTCAGGGTCCGGTTGCCGCCGTCGGGCCCTGGCTTCAGTTCCACGTTCAGCGCCGTCGCGCCGTCCAGGACCGACTTCAGATAGACCGTGCGCCAGATCTGGTCCTCGCGCTGGAAGGTGCCGGACACGTCGGCAAGGAACCTCCTGTCGTCGATCCAGACCTTGTCGAACTCGGCGGCGAGGACGAAGTTGCCCAGGATATCGTTGCCGCCGCCTTCGGTCAGCTCCTTCCACACCGGTGACAGATCGAGGCCGGGCCCATGGAAGCCCAGGTCCCAGGCACCGTCGGCGCGCCGGATCAGGGCCCCCTTCATATCCGTGCGGCCGTAGTTGATGCGCGTGAAGTCGATACGCTGGACCGCGTTGCCTTCATCCTCGAAGACGGCCTTGCCGGCCACGGCCAGCTCCTCGGCATAGAGCGCGAAATGGCTGATCTCGCGCGGCTTGCCCTTGCGGAAGGTCAGGTTCATCTCCGCCCGCCCGGCAGCCCCCAGCGGCTTCCGCCATTGGACCCGGTCGATTGCCAACTGCGCCTCCGCCAGATCGGCGCGGACCTCGACCCGCGTTTCGTCGTCGTTCAGCACGGTGAAACGCAGGTTGGCGCCGACGGCACCGCTCACGTATTCCTCGCTCAACAGGCCTACGTTCAGGCCCAGCTGGCGAATCCTTTCCACGTCGGGGATGCGACCGGACAGGTCCAGGATGGTGCGGAAGGCGACCTTGTCGCCGAAATTCTCGCGCCACGAAATGTCGGCCGGCATCCCGGCGACGACTCCGTTGCCCTTGACCTCCATGCCGCGCTTGTCGACGGACAGGGTGAGGTCGGCGTTATCCAGGTCGAAACCGTGCAAGGCATGGGGAATGGCCGCCTCGCGCAGGCGGGCATCGGCCGCGATCCTCACGTCCGCCAGTTTCAGGTCGAGGATCAGCGGAAGGGCGATGCGCAGGTGCACCTTGGCCGCCCCCTTGGTGTCCTTGGGATCGATCCCCATCTCCGTCGCGTAGCCGAGCGGCGGATGGTCGATCAGCGCCAGGGCCTTGTCCAAGGGTCCGGCGATGGAGGCCTGGATTTCCGCCTGCTCCTGGCCTGTCGACAGGCCGGTAATGAACACCTGCCCCTCGCCCAGCGACAGACCGCCCGACGCACCGCGGGACACGAACACGTCGAACCGCTTGTGCGTGAAAGAGGCCCTGCCGGCCATGCCGGTGATGTCCGGCATGCCTTCCAGATAAGACAGCACCGCGTCCCGGAAGTCCATGTCGCCAACCACCGAGTGCAACGCCCAACCCCCCCTGCCGGCGCTGACACGGACCTTCATGTTCAGGCGCGGCACCGCCCCGTCCTTCACGTTCACCGTCCACCAGCCGTAGACGTCGGGCGCCCATTCCGGCGCCCAGTACCGTTTGATGTCCTTGAGCCGGGCATCCTTCAGAGCGACGTCGAAGGCACCCACCGGGCTGTCCATCGCGTCCTCGACGGTGCCGGACACGGTGACCTGGGGCCCGCCCGTGTCGAGCGAAAGACGCGAAACGTCCAGCCGGTCCTCGTCGATCCAGTACTTGCCCGCAAACCGCATCCCCGCGACGGGAATCCGGTGCGCCGCCGAACCGGGCGACCGGATGCTGGCGCCCGCCTTGGCGGCGACGGCAAAATCGAAGATTTCCGCTGTCCTGGCCTGACCGTCATACCGGCCCTTCAGCACCAGGGAATTGACGGCGATGGACTCCTCGAAGGGGGCCGGCGTGTGGATCACGCCCTCGCCGCCGGTGAACAGAAAGCCGATGTTCTCCGGCGGGCCGTTCACCGTCATGCCCAGGGTCACCGTCCCCTTGAGAGGAAGCTGGATGCTTTCGAAGCGCTTCAGGGATTCATGGAAACCGGCCAGCGCCTTGGGATCCAGGTCGGAGAAGGAAACGCTGACGGCAAGCCGCTCCTGATTGACGAGATAGCTGCCCTTGGCCGTGACCTCGGACCGCCGGCCCTCGATATCCATCTGCAGGGCGACCTCGCCCTGGATGCCGGCTTCGTCGCGGACCAGCCGGATGTCGGCAATGGGCGCGGACCAGCGGCGGCCCAGGACCTCGTCGACGATCACCGTTTCCGCGCCGATGATGTTGAGGCGCGACAGGTAGGCCAGTTGCGCGTCGGCCCCCTGCCCGGCGCCCGCCTTGGCGATCAACAGGTCGAGCAGGCCGCCGCCCAGACCGTGCCCATCCCCCTGACCATTGCCCAGGTTGACCTCGAACCGGCCGTCGGCACTGCGCCGCATGACGAGGCGCGGGCCAAACAGTTCGACGCTTTTCGGAACGATCGCCCCGCGCCGCATCAGGGCTTGACTTGACAGCGAGAAGGAAACCTCGGGAATCGCGGCGACGATGGCGCCCAGTTTGTCGTACGCCAGGACATCGAGCACCCGGATATCGAGCGCCCGTTCCCAGCCGGCCCAGGTCAGGATGGTGTCGCCAAGTTCGACCTGGGTGTCCGGGCTGCGTTCGTTCAGCGCCTGTTCGATGTAGGGCGTGAGAAAGCTGAGCGAGATCGGACCCTTCGACAACTGCCATGCCAACAGGCCGGCGACGATGGCGACCCCCGCCAGAAGTCCCGCGGCAAGATGCACGAGCCCCCGGCCCCAGCGCCGAAAATGGCCGCCGGCCCGCGTCTTGCCCGGTTGTTCCTGCTGTTCGACGTTTTCCGTCACCACGCCTCCGTCAGCGCGCTTGACCCCAGTTTTCCCATCCCGCAGTCTTCTCGCCCCGTCGGGGCCCGAAAACCCCAAGAGAATTCCACGTGTCCAGTATGCCCGAAATATCACTAACCGGCAGTAAACCCCATCTGCCCGCCCCGGGAAACCCCGATTCCCTTGCAGTCGGTTGGGAACATTGGGATTCCGCCATCTCGAGGACGGCCGATCCCGGGCTCGAATCGGCGGCGGCGAAAATCGTGCGCGACGGCCGTGGCAAGGCCCTTCTGGACGCCGTATTCGGCCACAGCCCCTTCCTCGGCCGCCTCGCCGCGAACGATCCCGCGTTCGCCCTGCGCGTCCTGGACGTCGGTCCCGACGCGATCCTGGCCGCCATTCTGGCGGACCTGGCAAAGGCGCCCGAGGAGGAAAACGAGGCCGCCGTGAAATCGCGCCTGCGACTTGCCAAGAAACGCGCGGCGTTGACCATCGCCATGGCGGATATAGGAGGCGACTGGCCGCTCGACAAGGTGACGGCCGGGCTAAGCGACGTCGCCGAGGGTTGCCTGAAGTCGGCCGGCGACTTCTGCCTGCGCGAGGCGGCGCGGCGCGAGGTGCTGGAGCTGGCCGACCCGGCCGAGCCGTCGGCGGACTCGGGCCTGGTCATCCTCGGCATGGGCAAGCTGGGAGCGCGCGAACTCAACTATTCGTCGGACATCGACATCATCATCCTGTTCGACCCCGAGGTGATGCGCGCGACGCGGCCCGACGACCTGCAGCCGGCCATGGTCCGCCTGGCGCGCCAGATGCTGCGCATCATGGACGAACGCACGGCCGACGGCTACGTGTTCCGCACGGACCTGCGCCTGCGCCCGGACCCCAGCGCCACGCCGCTGGCGATCTCGGTCCTGGCGGCGGAAAGCTATTACGAAAGCCTGGGCCAGAACTGGGAACGGGCGGCCATGATCAAGGCACGGCCCGTGGCGGGCGACTTGGCGGCCGGGGCACGGTTCCTGGAATGGCTGCGGCCTTTCATCTGGCGCAAGCACCTCGATTTCGCGGCGATCCAGGACATCCATTCGATCAAACGCCAGATCAACGCCCACCGCGGCATCGGCGCGATCCGCGCGCTTGGCCACAACGTCAAGCTGGGCGGCGGCGGCATCCGCGAGATCGAGTTCTTCGCCCAGACCCAGCAGCTTATCTGGGGCGGGCGCATCCCGGACCTGCGCCTGGCGCGCACCAAGGACGCCATCGACTCCCTGGTCGCCCACGGCCAGGTGGCGGCGGAGACGGCGGCTGACCTGAAGGCCGCCTACGATTTCCTGCGCTGCGTCGAACACCGCCTTCAGATGGTCAACGACGAGCAGACCCATACCCTGCCCGACGAGCGCCAGGCCTTTGACGCCTTCGCCCGTTTCATGGGCTACCCCACGGGCGAGGAATTCGCGGAGGTCCTGACCGGCCACCTTGAGCGCGTGCATGCCCACTACGGCGCGCTGTTCGGCGACGCGCCGGCGCTCAGCGCCGACCTGGGCATGGACGGCGACGGCGGCAACCTGGTGTTCACCGGCGGCGAGGCTGATCCTGACACCCTGGAGACCATCCGCAGGATGGGCTTCGAGGAGCCGGCCCGCGTCGACGCCCTGATCCGCGCCTGGCACCACGGGCGCTACCGCGCCATGCGCTCGACCCGCGCGCGCGAACTGCTGACCGAACTGATGCCCGTGCTGCTGCGCGCCATCGCCGGCACGCCGGAGCCCGACAAGACCTTCCTGCGGTTCGACAGCTTCCTCAGGGTCCTGCCCGGCGGGGTGCAGCTTTTCTCCATGTTCCATTCCAATCCACAACTGCTGTCCCTGGTCGTCGAGATCGCCGGCAAGGCGCCCAGGCTGGCTGAGCACATGGGCACCCATGCGGCGATCCTCGACAGCGTGCTGACCGCCGATTTCTTCGACCCGCCGCCGGACCTGGCGGGCCTGCGCCACGAACTGGAGGCCAACCTGAAGGCCTGCCGCGATCTGGAGGACGTGCTGGTCGCCTGCCGCCGCTGGGCCAACGACCGCCGGTTCCAGGTCGGCGTGCAGCGCCTGGACGGCCGGATCCGGCCGCTGGACGCGTCGCGCGCCCTGTCGGACATCGCCGAGGCGGCGCTGGGCGCCCTTCTGACCCGCGTCGCCCGCGATTTCGCCCAGACCCACGGCCACGTGCCCGGCGGCGAGATCGCCATCGTCGCCATGGGCCGCCTCGGCAGCCGCGAGATGACGGCGGCCTCGGACCTGGACCTGATCTTCGTCTACGACGCCGACCCGGACGCAGAGGAATCGGACGGACCCAAGCCGCTGGCGCCAAGCCAGTATTTCGGCCGCCTGACCCAGCGCACGGTCAACGCCATCACGGCGATGATGGCCGAAGGGCCGCTGTACGAGGTCGACATGCGCCTGCGCCCGTCGGGCACCAAGGGGCCGCTGGCGACGTCGCTGACCGCGTTCCGCAAGTATCACGACGAATCGGCCTGGACCTGGGAGCGCATGGCGCTGGTGCGCGCCCGCGTGGTGGCCGGCACCGGCGGCCTGCGCGGCCGCGTGGAGGACGCCATCGCCGACATCCTGCGCACCCCCGTCGACCCGGTGAAGCTGCTGCGCGACGCCGCCGACATGCGCCGGCGCATCGCCCGCGAGAAATCCTCCGACAGCATCTGGGACGTCAAGAACCTGCGCGGCGGCCTGGTCGACATCGCCTTCATCGTGCAATACCTGACGCTGCGCCACATCGGCGGCCACCCGGACATCCGCGACGCCAACACGGCGGCCAGCCTGGACAAGCTGAAGGCGGCGGGGGTCCTGGCGACCGCCCACTGGCAATCCCTGATGCAGGCACAGGAACTGTGGATGGGCATCCTGGGCATCCTGGCCGAAACCATCGAGGGGACCCTGACCAAGGACAAGGAGGACCTGATCTCGGGCGCCCTCGCCGACGACCTGGTGCGCGTTGCGGGGGCGGCCGATTTCGACGGCCTGAGGCGCATGATGATGGAAACGGCCCAGGCCGTGTTCGATATCTACCAGGAGCTGATCGACGGCCCGGCCGCGGATCTCCCCGCAACCGACGACACCAAGGACCAGAAGGAGACCCTGTCATGACCCTCGCCATCGGCGACAAGGCCCCCGATTTCAAACTGCCCGCGGACGGCGGCGGCACCCTGTCGCTCAAGGACCTCAGGGGCAGAAAGGTGGTGCTCTATTTCTATCCCAAGGACGACACCCCCGGCTGCACCACCGAGGCCCAGGGTTTCCGCGACGCGATCGAGGCGTTCGAAAAGGAGGGCGCGGTGATCGTCGGCGCCTCCAAGGACTCGGTGGCCCGCCACGACAGGTTCAAGGCCAAGTACGGCCTGCCCTTCCATCTGGTGTCCGACGAGGACGGCAGCCTGTGCGAAAGCTACGGCGTGTGGGTCGAGAAGCGCCTGTACGGGCGCACCTACATGGGCATCCAGCGCGCCACCTTCCTGATCGACGGGGCGGGCGTGATCCGCGGGATCTGGCCCAAGGTGAAGGTCAAGGAACACGCCGCCGAGGTCCTGGCGGCGGTCAAGGCGTTGTAGCTCCGTCTGTGGCGGATCACCGAAACCTCGACCATTGGACGGTTTTGACGGCGGCGAATTTACGCTAGGCTCGCGCCGCGACAGACCGGTGCCCGGATCGCCGAGGCGCCGGCCGCCACCGTGCTTTTGGGGAAGACACATGGCCGACCAGAACGACGAGATCGAGGAAGACGAAGAGGACTACGAGGACGAGGACGGCGAGGAGTACGAGGACGGCGAGGACGAGGACTGGGAGGACGAGGAAGACGCCGCCCCCACCGAGGAAGAACTCAAGGCCGCCAGGAAGAAGAAGCTCCTCAAGATCGTGGCCGCCGCCGGCGTCGTGCTGCTTCTGGGCGGCGGCGGGTTCGCCGCACATCTGTTCGGCCTGACCGAGGCCGTGTTCGGCAAGTCCGCCATCACCGAGGTGACCCTCGAACTGGGCAAGCCGGTGACCCACACGCTGCCGGAAATCCGCACCGACCTGAAGAAGGTCGGGCGGCGCGGCCATTTCATCAAGCTCAACCTGATCGTGCAGGTCAACGAGACGGACCTGCCGGCGCTTCAGGACGAGACCAGGATGGCGCTGGTGGTCGACAACATCAAAACCCACCTGCGCGACCTGGAATACAAGGACGTGATCGGCAAGGAGGGCTCGGAGCGCCTGCGCTTCGAGCTGCTGAACGTCATCAACTTCGCCATCGCGCCGGTCCAGGCACATACGGTGCTGTTCAAGGACTTGATTATTCAGTAGCGGTCCGCTTTTCACCTGCCCCCTTTTCATGGCCTTTCACTGAAAATTCCTTGCTCCCATAATGGGATCTTCATATATTTGATTTCGTGAGAATCATTTCGCGAAAGGCGCTGCGGGAATTCTGGTTGGCGCACGCCAATGCCGAGCAACCGCTTCGGGCCTGGTTCGCGGAAGCCTCGCGCGCCGCCTGGGAAAGCCCCGCCGACGTGAAGACGACCTATCCCAGCGCCAGCGTTCTTCCGGGAAACCGGGTGGTGTTCAACATCAAGGGCAACGACTACCGGCTCATTGCGAAAATCAACTACGCCTACGGCGTCGTCTACATCCGGTTCGTGGGAACCCATGCCGAATACGACAAGGTCAACGCGGAGACCATCTGATGAAACCGATCAAGACGGAACATGATTACAACCAGGCGCTGGCCCGCATCGATGAGCTCATGGACGCGGAACCAGACACCCCCGAGGGGGACGAGCTGGATGTTCTGAGCATGCTGGTCGACCACTACGAGTCCAGGCACTTCCCCCTCGACCCGCCGGACCCCATCGAGGCCCTGCTGTTCCGCATGGACCAGCTCGGCTTGACCCGCAAGGACATCGAACCCCTGATCGGCGGCAGGGCGCGGGTGTCCGAGGTGCTGAACCGGAAGCGTCGCCTGTCGCTGACCATGATCCGCAACCTGCATGAGAGGATGCAGGTCCCGGCGGACGTCTTGATTCGGGATTACGAGGTACGCCGGTAGGCGGCGGCGGTCAGGCGGCCAAAATCGAAACTGCTGACCTCTGGGCGATCAACCCTGGCTCCCTCCACGGTGAACGGATTCCAGAGAAGAGCTTTGTAGAGTTCGACGTCGCCGTAACAGTCAATGAGACGGCTGAAAGCGTGAAGGACGGATCGGGTGGGTTGAAAGGCGAGATCGAAGTCTTGGGTTCACGGATTGGCGGTGAGTTGTCCGGCGGCGTCGAATCGAAGACGGAAACGACCACCGTTAACGCCAGCCGCATCGCATTTAAAGTTCCCGTCTACATGAATGCCCATTTTCGAGGCGACAATAACCTCCTTGAAGAGGCCGAATATTTCGCCAAACGGAACCAAAAATGATGCCCTCTTCGGGACGTTCGACACGAGCGCCTCTACTGTCGCCTTTAACCGGCACCTCTGCGAATGCGGGGCCTCAGAGAAATAGATTCCCGCATTCGCGGGAATGACATGGGAAAGACGACTGTCGTCTACCCCGCCGCCTCGTCGCCGCCCTTGACCCGCGCCGCCAGGGCCGCCGCCATGAACTCGTCCAGGTCGCCGTCGAGCACCGCCTGGGTGTTCGACGTCTCCACGTTGGTGCGCAGGTCCTTGACCATCTGGTAGGGCTGCAGGACGTAGGAGCGGATCTGGTGGCCCCAGCCGATGTCGGTCTTGGAGTCCGCCAGGGCCTGGGCCTCTTCCTCGCGCTTGCGCAGTTCGAACTCGTAGAGCCGCGCCTTCAGCATGGCGTAGGCCTGGGCCCGGTTCTTGTGCTGAGAGCGGTCGTTCTGGCACTGCACGACGATGTTGGTCGGCAGGTGGGTGATGCGGATGGCGCTGTCGGTCTTGTTGACGTGCTGGCCGCCGGCGCCCGACGCGCGGTAGGTGTCGATGCGCAGGTCCTTTTCCTCGATCGTCACCTCGATGGTGTCGTCGACCACCGGATAGATCCAGGCCGAGGCGAAGCTGGTGTGCCGCCGCGCGCTGGAGTCATACGGGGAAATCCGGACCAGGCGGTGGACGCCCGATTCCGTCTTGAGCCAGCCGTAGGCGTTGTGCCCGGTGATCTTCAGGGTCGCCGATTTGATGCCGGCCTCCTCGCCGGGGCTTTCCTCCAGCCATTCGACCTTGTAGCCGTGCGCCTCGGCCCAGCGCGCGTACATGCGCAGCAGCATCTCGGCCCAGTCCTGGGCCTCGGTTCCTCCGGCTCCGGCGTGGACCTCCAGATAGGCGTCGTTGGCGTCGGCCTCGCCGGACAGGAGCGTTTCCAGTTCCGCCGCGTCGGCCCGCACCTTGAGCGCCGTCAGCGCCGCTTCGGCCTCGGCGACGACGTCGTCATCGCCCTCGGCCTCGCCCAGTTCGATGAGATCGATGTTGTCGGCCAGTTCGCGCGCGACCGCGTCGATGGATTTGATTCCGGCTTCCAGGCGGTTGCGCTCGCGCATCAGCGCCTGCGCCTTCTCGGGGTTGTTCCACAGGTCGGGATTTTCCGCCTGGGCGTTCAGTTCCTGAAGTTTGAGGACGGCATCGT
>PFFW01000182.1 GCA_002781745.1 Rhodospirillales bacterium CG15_BIG_FIL_POST_REV_8_21_14_020_66_15 | reverse complement strand
ATGACGGCGGCTTTCATGTTTGTCGGCATGGGGCGGGCGTCAGCCTTCGGCGATGTCGACGGTGTAGTTCTCGATCACCGTGTTGGCCAAAAGCTTCTCGCACATGGCCTCGACGGTTTGCCGGGCCTTCCTGGCGTCGGTTTCGGCCAGTTCCAGTTCGATGTACTTGCCCTGGCGCACGTCCTCGACGCCGGCGAAGCCGAGCCCGGCCAGCGAATGCTGCACCGCCTTGCCCTGGGGGTCGAGGACGCCGTTCTTCAGGGTGACGTGGACCTTGGCTTTCATTGGATCGCTTCAGGTTCTTTCAAATCGACGGGGCCCGATTCCGGCAGGATGCCGAGGCGCCGGGCGACTTCCTGGTAGGCCTCCGCGACGTTGCCCAGGTCGCGGCGGAAGCGGTCCTTGTCCATCTTCTCGTTGGTCACGACGTCCCACAGGCGCATGCTGTCGGGGCTGATCTCGTCGGCCAGCACGATGCGCATCTGCTGGTCGTTTTCCCACAGGCGGCCGAACTCCAGCTTGAAGTCCACCAGCTTCAGGCCGATGCCCATGAACAGGCCCGACAGGTAGTCGTTGATGCGCAGCGCCAGGGCCATGATCTCGTCCATGTCCTGTGGCGTCGCCCAGCCGAACGCGGTGACGTGCTCCTCGGCGATCAGGGGATCGCCCAGCTCGTCCGACTTGTAGCAGAACTCGATGATCGAGCGCGGCAGCGCCGTGCCCTCCTCCATGCCGAAGCGCTTGGAGAAGGTGCCGGCGGCGACGTTGCGCACGATGATCTCCACGGGGATGATCTCGACCTCGCGGACAAGCTGCTCGCGCATGTTGAGCCGGCGCACGAAATGGTTCGGAATGCCCATTTCGCCGAGGCGGAGCATCAGGAACTCGGAAATCCGGTTGTTCAGCACCCCCTTGCCGGTGATGGTGCCCTTCTTCTGGTTGTTGAAGGCGGTCGCGTCGTCCTTGAAATACTGGACGATGGTGCCGGGCTCGGGCCCTTCGAAAAGCACCTTTGCCTTGCCTTCGTAGATCTGTCTGCGTCGTGCCATGGGTTGTGCCCTCGGGAAATTCCCCTTTGTGGCCGCCCCGGAACGGGGCCGTTACCGGCGGGGGAGGGATTAAGCGCGCTATATAGCAGCGTCCGGGGCCTTCCTCAACTGAATAGGGGGTCAGCCGGTCGCCGGCGCAAACCCGCCCCGCCGGGGGCGTTCGGGGCAGAACAGCCACTGGGGTTTCAGGGCCGGATCGAAAGGCCGGGGCAGGGCGATCAGTGAGGAGGATACGGTCTGGAAGCCGTAATCGGTGCGGAAGCACATGGAATCGCGCTCCTCGCCGCCGTGCCATTCCTTGAAATCGGACAGCAGCTCGATCCATGCCTCCCAGCCGGCGGCGCCCTTGCCCGGGTCGGGCGTGGGGGCGGTCTCGAACAGCGGCCGGTAGCGGGCGATGCGGGCGGATTCGGTGTCGTTCAGGTCGTAGGCGGTGATCATGGACAGGCCCTCGGGAATCGCCTCGACCCGCACCAAGCGGCTCTCGCCGTCGCCGGCGATCCAGAAGGCCGCCAGCGCGTCGCCGACCACCAGGTTGAAGGAGCGGTAGGCGCCGCCGTCCAGGTGTCCCATGGCCTCGGCCGCGACCTCGGCCTCGGCATGGTCCAGGGCGTCGAGCGGCAGTTCGCCGCGCGACCGCTTGCCCGCCTGGGGACCGAGGGAGCCCCGCCGGTTCAACACGCCCGCGACCAGCCGGTCGTCGTTGACGCCCAGCCAGGAGCCCCCGGCCTCGCGGTCGCGGCCGGCGATCACGTGCGGCCGGTCGGGCCAGTGACGGGCGGGCGCGTCCCATGGCCGGTCGGCCATTTCGTCGCGGTTGGCGGCGACGATCAGCGGCCAGTCGTGGCCCGGGCGGCGCAGGATGACGAGGGTGCACATGGCTGTTACATAGAACCTTGCGCCCGTTAACGCCAGCGCCCGCCGCCGGGCGTTGCGCCGGATGTTGCGATCGCGCGCCAACCCGCGTAAATAAGCGCAGCGAACCCCACCCAATTACAGGCCATAACGGGAGCCCAGGACATGTCGGACGCCTTCAAGGACCGGGAAAAAGGTTACGAAGCCAAGTACCAGCTGGACGAGGAACTGCGGTTCAAGGCGGAATCCCGGCGCAACAAGCTTCTCGGCCTGTGGCTGGCCGAGGCCTTCGGGCTCAAGGGCTCCGACGCCGACGCCTATGCCAAGGAAGTGGTGCTGGCCGACCTGGACGAGCCGGGCGTCGAGGACGTGGTGAAAAAGGTCATGGTCGACATCGAAAAATACGGCCTTTCCATCACCGAAGAGCAGGTCCGTCGCAAGCTCGAAGACCTCCTGCATACGGCGGCCGAGCAGGTGAAAAGCGAATAGCCCGCCTTCGGGGCTTCCCGACGTTTCAGGATTTTCCCTTCAGATGGGCGCTCACCAGCGCCGCGTCCGTCTCGCCGCGCGACGGCAGGTTGAGGCTCGACGAATGGCCGAAGCAGCGGATCGCGCCCGCCGCCGTCAATTCGACGAAACCAGCCGAAACCGGTTTCAGCGGCTTAAGTTCGCCCGCCACCCAGCTATGCGTGAATTCATGGGGGAACAGCACCGGCGCCTCGCCGCGGGCCGAGGCGAACACGATGTACTTCATGGGAAAGCCGGGCGGCGGGTCGGGAAGGTCCGGCATCCCCAGGCCCGCCCCGTCTTACGCCCCGAACACGCGCTTGAAGATCACGTCGACGCGGGCGCGGTGGTAGTCGAGGGACGAGACCTCGAACAGCCCCTTCAGTTCCTCGGGCTTCAGAAGCCGGGCGATGTCCGCGTCCTTCTCCAGGAAGAACATCAGCCGGTTGTCGTAGGCCTGCGCCTCCTTGTCCTCCGCGTCCAGCCGCGCCGGCTTGTCCGGGTCGTCCGGGTCGATGCCGAAGCTTTTCCACACGCGCATGGCGTTGCGCTGGACGATCTTGTAGGCGTCCTCGCGGGAAACCCCCTTCTGCGTCAGGAACAGGAGCACCCGCTGGGCGTCGTGGATGCCGCCGAACTTGTCGATGTGCTCCTTCATGTTGGCCGGATAGATGACCAGCCTCTCGATCACGCCGGCCAGGCGCGACAGGGCGAAGTCCAGCGTCACCGTGGCGTCCGGGCCGATCATGCGCTCGACCGAGGAGTGCGAGATATCGCGCTCGTGCCACAGGGCGACGTTCTCCAGCGCCGGCACCACGGCCGAGCGCACGATGCGCGCCAGGCCGGTCAGGTTCTCGGTCAGGATCGGGTTGCGCTTGTGCGGCATGGCGGAGGACCCCTTCTGCCCCGGCGCGAAATATTCCTGGGCTTCCCGTACCTCCGTGCGCTGCATGTGGCGGATCTCGATCGCCACGTTCTCGACCGACGACGCGATCACGCCCAGGGTCGCGAAGAACATTGCGTGACGGTCGCGCGGGATGACCTGGGTCGAGATGGGCTCCGGCGTCAGGCCCATCTTGTTCGCCACGTACGCCTCCACATAGGGGTCGATGTTGGCGAAAGTGCCGATGGCGCCGGAAATGGCGCAGGTCGCGATCTCGTCCCGCGCGCGCTCGAGCCGCGCCTTGTCGCGTTGGAATTCGGCATGGAAGCGCGCGAACTTCAGGCCCACGGTCGTCGGCTCCGCATGGATGCCGTGGCTGCGCCCCATGACGGGCGTCATCTTGTGCTCCAGGGCGCGCGTCTTGAGGGCCGCCAGGACCTTGTCAATGTCGTCGAGCAGGATGTCCGCCGCCTGTTTGAGCTGGACGCCCAAGCAGGTGTCGAGCACGTCCGACGACGTCATGCCCTGGTGGACGAAGCGCGCCTGGTCGCCGACCTGTTCGGCCAGCTCCGTGGTGAAGGCGATGACGTCATGCCGGGTCTCGCGTTCGATCTCGTCGATGCGCGCGATGCGGGCGTCGTCATAGGGCTTGTCGCCCTTCTCCCATACGGCCTCGGCGGCCTCCTTGGGGATCACGCCCAGTTCGGCCTGCGCGTCGCAGGCGTGGGCCTCGATCTCGAACCAGATGCGGAACTTGTTGGCGGGCTCCCAGATGTCGGCCATCTGGGGGCGGGAATAGCGCGGGATCATGGACACGTCCTTATCAAGGCGGGGGATTATAGTCGGCGGCGCGCGACGAACAAGCCGACATGCCAAAGTGACGCGCGTTTGAAAAGCCGGGATGTTAGTTTTACGCGGATTCCGGCGCATTTGGGCATATATTTGGACCATGGACGGCACCGCCGACAGGTCGGAACTGTTGACGATTCCCCTGGTCGAGGCCAGGCGGGACGGTCCCATCGCGGTCGTGCAGGCCGAGCGTGCCCGCTTCGAGGTCCTGTTCCGCGCCGGCCGCGCCCATTACGGCCCCTTGTTCCTGAGTCTCGGTGACCGGTTGACGAAGACCTGGCTCGACGACTGCCCCACGCCCTACCGCGCCGACCTGGACGCCTGCGCCGCGGCCCATCCGGGCGCCGGGGTCTACATGCTGAACCTGTCCTACGAATGGTCCTGTACCACCGCCGTGGGGGTGCCGCCGTCCGGGCGCGGCAACCGGCTTCTGCGCACGCTCGACTGGCCGCTCAAGGGCCTGGGGCGCAACGTCGTCGTCGCCCGCATGGCGGGGGCGGCCGGACCCTGGTTCAACGTCGCCTGGCCGGGCTTCGCCGGCGCCGCCACGGCCATGGCGCCGGGGCGGTTCGCGGCGGCGCTCAACCAGCCGCCCATGAAGAAATATACATCAAGCTGCTGGCTCGACTGGGCGGTCGAACGAACGCGGGTGTGGCGCCGCCGCCTGCTGCCGCCGACGCACCTGCTGCGCTGGGTGTTCGAGACCTGCGAAACCTATGAAAATGCGCGGGCAGTACTGGCCGAAACGCCCATTGCCGTGCCGGCCTTCTTCTCCTTGTCGGGCGTCGACGGACACCAGGGCTGCGTCATCGAACGGACGGAGACCGCGGCCTTCATCAGGGACGGCGGCAACGTCTCGATCGCCAATCACTGGGTGAAGGCGCCCATCGCGGGCCGCGCTCGCGGGCTCGACAGTCCCGGCCGTTTCGCCCTGATGGAGGCCTGCCGAGATCGGGTCGAGGACGGCTTCGACTGGGTACGGGCGCCGATCCTCAACCCCACCACGCGTCTGGCCGTCACCGCCAATGCCTTGACGGGATCGTTGCAGGTCCGGGGCTACGAGCCGGAAGGGCCGGTGACCCGCGACTTTGCTCTTTGACGCCGCGCCCGCGATGCCTACACTCGCCCGCCGGGGGGCTCCTGGAACGGCGTGACGCACGCCGAGGAGACATCAATGACTCTCTTTTCGATGCTTAAGCGGCGCGCCGCGGACGGCCGCCCGATCCGCGTCGGCCTGATCGGCGCCGGCAAGTTCGGCTCCATGTACCTGGCCCAGGCGCCGAAGACGCCGGGCGTCCATGTGGCGGGCGTCGTCGACCTGAACCCCGCGACCGCGCGGATCAATCTGGACCGCGTCGGCTGGTCGGCGGCGCGCACGGGCGTGGGCTCGCTCGACGCCGCCGTCGCCTCGGGCCAGACGTACCTGAGCGACGACTGGCAAGCGCTCGTCAGCCATCCCGCCATCGACATCGTCATCGAATGCACGGGCAATCCCGTGGCGGCGGTCGAGCACTGCCTGGCCGCCTTTTCCGCCGGCAAGCACGTCGTCAACGTGACGGTGGAGGCCGATGCCTTCCTGGGCCCCCTTCTGGCGGCCAAGGCGAGCGACATGGGGGTCGTCTACTCGCTGGCCTACGGCGATCAGCCGGCGCTCGCCTGCGAACTGGTCGACTGGGCGCGCACGGCGGGCTTCCCCGTGGCGGCGGCCGGGCGCGGCCACAAATGGCTGCCGCATTACCGGGAGTCGACGCCGGAAACCGTGTGGGACCACTGGGGCCTGACCGCCGAGCAGGCCGAGGCGGGCGGCCTCAACCCCAAGATGTTCAATGCCTTCCTGGACGGCTCCAAGCCGGCCATTGAAACCGCCGCCATCGCCAACGCGACGGGGCTGGAAGCGCCCAAGGACGGTCTCGCCTTTCCACCCGGGTCCATCGACGACATCCCGACCCTGATGCGCCCACGGGATGAAGGGGGGATTCTGGAGAAAAAGGGCCTGGTCGAGGCCGTTGCCTCGTTGCGCCCCGACGGCACGCCGATTCCCCACGACATCCGCAAGGGGGTGTGGGTCTGCGTCGAGGCCGACACGGACTACATCCGCCGCTGTTTCCAGGAATATCAGGTCACGACCGATCCGTCGGGCCGCTACATGTGCAACTACAAGAAATGGCACATGATCGGGCTCGAGTTGGGCATCTCCGTCGCCTCCATCGGCCTGCGCGGCGAGCCCACGGGCGTCGCCACCTGTTTCAACGCCGACGTGGTGGCGACGGCCAAGCGCGCTCTTTCGCCCGGCGACCTGCTGGACGGCGAGGGCGGATCGACCGTGTTCGGCAAGCTGCAGCCGGCGGCCAGGTCCATGGCCGAGGGGCGCCTGCCGCTCGGCCTCGCCCATCGCCTGAAGGTCGTCCGCCCGGTGGCCAAGGACATCATGCTGACCTGGGACGATGTGGCGGTGGACGAAACCCTCGCGGCCACCCGCATGCGCCGCGAGCTGGAAGCCATGTTCGGCGGCGCGGGCGCCAAGCCGCGCCTCGCGGGCTGAAATTCCTGTCCCTTGTAAGGATATGTTCACCCTGCTTGCCTAAACATACAGGAGGAGACCCGCGCATGGAATCGGACCATACCCCGGATGGGGAGGAAATCCCCAAGACGATCCGTCGCCTTCTGGAGGAGAAGGGCACGGCGGTCAGTACGGTCTCGCCGGATGACCTCATCGTCGACGCGGCCCGTATCATGGCCGAGGAACGCATCGGCGTGCTGGTCTGCTGCGACGACCCGACGGTGGTTTCCGGCGTCATTTCGGAGCGCGACATCGTCCGCATTTTCGCCGAGCATCCCGAAGGCGTCGGCGAGATGCTGGTCCACGACGGGATGACCCGGGACGTCCAGACCTGCCGCATGGACGACGATATCGCCCACGCCATGGAGATGATGCGGGCGGGCAGGTTCCGCCACGTTCCGGTGGTCGACGACGGCCGCCTGCGCGGTCTGATCAGCGCCTCCGACATTCTCATGTTCTACATGAAATACGCTAACCTGCACGACCGCCAGGTGATTCTTGCCATCATCCTGGAAGCGGGGCTCGTCTATCCCGGCGGGTGAGGGGACGGAATCGCACCGGGCAATTTTCTCGGATGGCGGCATCAAAAACGCAACTCAGGAGAATTCGCGACTATTTCCGCCCGATGAATGAGGTAGATCATTTTTTCTCTCAGGGGCCGAGATAGCCTTGAGAGCTTCCGCGAATTGGGTTCAGTTCGGGTTTGACTGAACGGCGAAGTTACTGTGTGCTGATCCAGCGGGGGGCAATCGAAGGACTGTGTCCGTTTGACGCACATGGAACGAGGGCACATTCGACGAGATCGCGGGAATGGTAATGCAACCGGAAAATTCCAAAGAGTTCTCGGATAGCGATCGGCCTTTGATTGACGAAACACTGCGGTTTGTCGCCGAACGGGCGTGGCGTCTGTCGAGTTCCGAGTTCTTTCGCGATCTGGTTACGTTTCTCGGCAACTCGTTGGGCGTCGCCTATGCATTCTGCGACAAGATCGATCCCTCCGACGATACGAAGGTCGAGACGCTTGCGCTGTATGCCCACGGCGAGATTTCCGAAAACATTTCGTACGGCCTTGCCGGGACGCCTTGCGAAAACGTAGTCGGCCGCGAGATTTGTTGTTACGTCGACAAGGTGCAGCGGCAATTTCCAAACGACCAAATGCTCGTCGATCTGAACGTCGAAAGTTATGCCGGAATTCCGTTGTGGGCGGCCGACGGCTCGCCCCTGGGGCTCATTGCGGTCATGGACGACCGGCCGCTTCGCAGGCTGGAAGTGGTCCGAACCGTCCTTCAAATCGTTGCCGTCCGGGCCGGAGCGGAACTGGAACGCAAGCAGGTTCTCGACCGATTGCAGTCAAGTGAGCAATTGCTTCACGGCGTTATCAATGCGGTCCCGGCCATGATCAGCGCGAAGGACCGACATTCGCGGTATCGGATCATGAACCGATATCAGGCAGATCTCTATGGCACCACGCCCGACGACGCCGTCGGCAGGGACGCCGCCGAACTCGTCGGCGCCAGTTACGGCGAGTACACGGCAGCCCTTGACGAAAGCGTATTCAACACGGGTCAGGCCCTCGTAAATTTCGAGGAGGTATGGACGGACCTCGAGGGCAACAAACGGAGCCTGTTGACGACGAAGGCGCCGCTTCGCAATTCCGCCGGAGATGTCGTCAACGTGGTGACCGTCTCCATCGACATCACCGACCGCAAGCAGGCCGAGAAAGCGCGGGAAGCGGCCTTGGCGGATGCCGAGCGTGCGAACCGGGCCAAGTCGGAATTCCTCGCCACGATGAGCCACGAGTTTCGAACGCCCCTGAACGCGATCCTGGGATTCAGTTCGATCATGCGGACCCAGCTTTTCGGCCCTTTGGGGTCGGAAAAATATTCCGAACATGCGGCCTATATTCACGACAGCGGGGAACATCTCCTCGCGATCATCAACGAGATATTGGATATTTCCGCGATTGAAACCGGCAAGCGCGTGTTGGTCAAAGAACCGGTCGATGTCGATGCGGTGCTGAACCACTGCGTCAAAAATATTGAAAAGGCATTCAGCGACCATGCCATCGAACTGTTGGTGGAGGTTCCCGAGGATATCCCTCCTCTTAGCGCCGACAAACGCTCGATCATACAAATCGTCCTGAATCTCTTATCCAATGCCATCAAGTTTTCGGGCGAAAATGATCGAATTGTTGTTTCGGCGCTTGCCACCGACAAAGAGTTGACCATCAAGGTCGTCGATTCCGGAATTGGAATTGCGCCCGAGAATTTGCCCAGAGTCACAGAGTCGTTTTTTCAGGCGTGTACGGATCCGCACCTCGCCCATCAAGGCATGGGGCTTGGACTGTCGATCGTGAAGTCGCTCGTCGAGGCGAACGACGGGAAGCTGACAATAGAAAGCGATGCGGGGAAGGGGACGATGGTGGCCGTCACGTTTCCGATCTAGCAGGCTGTTGAAAAAAGTTGAAAGGCCAGCGGCCCTCATGCTTCGAGACGCTTCGCTCCTCAGCATGAGGGCGATCATTTCAATGTCCTACCTTGCCCTGAGGAGGGGCGGAGCGCCGTCTCGAAGGGCGGACCAAGGCATTTAAGGGTTTTTCAACAGCCTGCTAGTTCGAAACGATTCTGCCGGGGCCGCAATTGCCGATGCAGCGCTTGCCCACGATTTTCACGCTGTCGGCGACGCCGCGGATCAGTTTGAGACTGACGTCCTTGTCGACGCCGGCTTTCAGCTGCCGCGCGGTGACATACATTTCCAGATAGCCGGCAGGAAGCTTGGCGCGCGCCTTCATCACATGGTCCCCGCTACTCTTCAGCCATTCATAGTGCTTCCACTCCAGCACAAGGCCCGCGCGCAAGGTCTCCGCGTTGGCGTAATCTTCTTTGTCCTTCAAGCCCGACCGCCTGATATCAATCGAGTAAACGCGGCTTGCATCCGTCAGCAGCGCTGAGCCCGAATCTTCATAGAAGCGCTCGACCGTCCAGCCGTCGGGAACGAGGTAGGAAATCCCTTCCTGCGTCTCCAGGCGCGAGCCGGGTGGGACCCGCGCGATCGGACCCATATCGGTGCGCGCGGTCGGGTCCGGCGTGCCGCAATGCCTGGCCGCGTACGTTCGCCAGGACTTCAGCAGGCTGGCCCGGGCAATCGCCGCGTCCTCGTCGTCCACGGGCGGGGGCGAGACGCGCCAGATATCGATCGCGCGCAAATAATGGGGACAGCTCAGCTTCTCGTTGCCGGGACCCGGACGTTTTGTGGCGACGACGGCAAAACACGCCTCGGTGTAGGCGGCGAGATATTTCTGCGTGTTGGCCGTGAGCAGCGCCTTGCCCGCGTTGCAGTCGGCACGCGCGGCGTCCGCGTTTTTAAAAATCAAACTGACCGCCGCCTTGCCCACCGCCTGTTTCATTCGGCTTTCTAGACTCGTCTGGGCTTCGGCGGGTGCGGCGGCGGCACCGAGGGCGACTAGAACCACGGCGAGCAACCGGATCAAGGGACGTCTCCTGTGTTGGGCTGGCGTATGGAAGCGGTACTGCGGCCGGCGCCGCGCCAGCGGACGTCAGCAATAAACCGGGCCCCCCGGATGCTCATACACTCCGCCCCAATATAGCCGAACAGGCGCCATCGTTACATCACGAACTGCCTTGTCGCCCGGCGGACCGAATATGGCTCACCGCATCGGCGAGCGGCCGGGCGGCACCGCCGCCCGGCCGGCGCGGGGAATAGCCGAATGGGCGCTCAGCGCCCGACGGTCGCCTTGCCCTCGCCGCCGAACAGGGTCGCGGCCCAGCCGATGGCGAGCCCGACCACCGCGCCCTCGACCGCGAACCACCAGGGCGAGGCGAGGACGCTGCCGTAGCCGAAGATGTTGATCAGCACGGCCTCCATGAAGTCGTAGGCGAAGAAGGTCAGGACGAAGTTCATCCAGCCGCCGACCAGGGGGGCGCGCACCCACCAGGGCAGGCGCACCTTGAGCACCGGATGCCAGGAGAACACCCCCGCCAGGCCGATGATCGCGCCCAGGGTCGTGTACCAGAACAGGATGCCGAACCGCACCAGCCAGCCGACGTCGGCCATGAAGTAGGGGAAGGTGAGGAATCCGGCCAGCCCGACCAGGAAGCCGAGCGCCTTGCCGACCATCAGGCGGGTGACCAGGGACGGGCCGTCGTAGGACATGGCGCAGTTCCTCCGTATACCCCGGGCCGCGGCACGCCCCGCGCCGGCTACTTGGCGTAGGGGTGGAATCCCGGCCGCTCCATGGTGAACACGGTTTCCGCCGTGACTTCGGAATAATCCTGATAGCCCATCCGCGCGATGGGATGAAGCCGGCCGATGTCGATCTGGCCGTTGTCCATGATCAGGTCGTCGGCGATGTGGATGCCCACGACCTCGCCGAACACGACCGTATAGGTGTGCTCGTCCCTGGTATTGGGCAGTTGCACGGTCTGCACGACCTTGCATTCGAAGTGGATGGGCGATTCCTTGACCCGGGGCGGGGTGACCAGCCTGGACGGGATCGGCGTCAGTCCGGCCATGGCCAGTTCGTCCACGTCGCGGGTCAGGTCGGCCGAGGTCGCGTTCATGGCGTCCCGCGTGTCCCAGGTCGCGAAGTTGTGCACGAACTCGCCCGTTTCGAGAACGTTGCGGAGCGAATCCTTCAGGCCGTCCTCGCCCTCGACCCGGCTGTGGCCGGCCGAGAACATGACCGTCGGCGGATTGTAGGCGACGCCGTTGAAGAAGCTGTAGGGCGCAAGGTTCACGTTGCCCGCCATGTCGACGGTGCTGATCCAGCCGATGGGCCGCGGCACGACAAGGCTGTTGAAGGGATTCTTGGGCAGGCCGTGGCCGTCCTTGGGTTCGTAGAACATGCGGGAATCCTTAGCTTGGTTCGAAAACGTCAGATGCGGCCCTTGCGGTACAGCGCATACCACGAAAGTCCCGCCGCTTGCATCGCGGCGACGATCAGGAAGGCCCAGCGATAGCCTTCGGGCGCGAAATGGCCGGGCGAGGGTTCGGGCCACTGGTTGATGATCTCGCCGACCCCCCACTGCACGGCGAAGGCGCCGAAGAACACCATGACGTTGAGGCCCGTTACCACGCGGCCCGTCAGCTCCTTTGGGAAAGTCTGCGACAGCGCCGTGTAGGGCAGGATGCCGAAGGTCCCGAACAGGCCGAAGGCGTACCACACCGGCGTCGTGTCGGCGAAGGGGTCGAGGGCGATCACCGCGAGCGAGAGCGTGAACATGGACATGCCGAAGGTCGCCACGGCCATGGTGCGGACGCCGGCCCGGGCCAGGCGGTCGGCGATCCAGCCCATGGACAGGAATCCCGCGACCATGAAGGCCGCGATGAACAAAAGGCCGGTCGCCATCTCGGCCTGCGCCAAGCCCGCCACGTCGCGCAGCCAGGGGCCCGACCACAGCGACTGCACGCCCAGATAGCCGCTTTGCACCAGGACCGAGGCCGGGGCCACGCGCTTGAAGGCCGGGTCGGCGAACACGCGGCGGATGCCGGCGACCATTTCACCCCAGGTTTCCGTGCTTTCCGTTCGGTCGCGCCTGGGCACGGCGAGGAACAGGTAGGCGGCCGCAACCAGCGTGACGCCCGCCAGGATGAAGAACACGCCGCGCCAGTCCGTGAACGCCAGGGCCATCTCGACCGGCTTGGTCGCGGTCAGTGCCCCCATGCCGCCGAACGCCATGTGAATGCCGGTGACGAGCGACTGGCGCTGCGGCGGGACCCAGTGGGAATAGGCCTTGAACGCCGCCATCAGGCAGGCAGAGGTGCCGAACCCGATCATCGCCCGCCCGGCGACCAGGCCCGGCGTGTCGGCGGCCAGCCCGAACACCAGCGCCCCGGCCGCGGCGACGACCAGCAGGGCGGACTCGACCTTCCTGGGGCCGTAGCGGTCGAGCAGGATGCCGAGCGGCAGTTGGAAGGCCGCGAAGGCGAAGAAGTTGGCGCTGGTCAGCAATCCCAGGTCGGCCGCCGTCAATCCCAGGTCGGCGATCAGGTTGGGCGCGATCACAGCGTTCACGACGCGGAACAGGTAGCTTAGGAAATAGCCGAGGGCGAAGGGCAGAAAGACCTGAAAGACAACCATGGATGCGCCTATATTATCGTTGAAAAACCGCCGGGCGGCGGCCGGCGGCGGGGCCGACGACCTTGCGTCATTCATCCGCCGAAGGCAAGACCGGGACCGGGAAACGTACTTGGACATGAAAACCATGGGGCCGGGCGGCGGCTTTCCCTACGGCGACTGGGAGCGCGACATCCAGGCGATCAGCGACTGGCTGGTTGCCGAGGCGCTCGGCCGCGTCAAGGTGCGTCCGCTGCTGGCCGGATTCTGCGATGCCATGAACGCCGCCGGTCTGCCGATCCTGCGCGCCATTTCGGCGCTCAGCACCCTGCATCCCATGTATGTCGCGCATACCTATACCTACGTCCGTGGGCGGGGCAACGTGACCTCGGACATCCCGCACGGCGCGCAAAACACCGAGGCTTGGCAGAAAAGCCCGCTCAAGCCCATGTTCGACAACGACGTCACCGAATGCCGCTACGACCTGACGGACCCGGCCCAGGTCGCGCCCTTTCCCCTGCTGGCCGAGGCGCGGGACCTGGGCGGCACCGACTACCTGGGCCTGCTGACCCTGTTCGAGGCGGGCGGAGAACTTCCGGACGAGGTGCACCACCTGGACGGCTTGATGACATCCTGGGTGACCGACCGGCCGGAGGGCTTCGCGGCCAAGCACCTGCGCGCGCTTCGGCGCCTGGTGCCGCGCTTCGCCCTGGCCGCCAAGATGGCCAAGCGCGAGGAGACGGCGCTCAACATCGTCACCGCCTACATGGGCCGCGACGCCGGCTGCCGGGTCCTCAACGGCCAGATCAAGCTGGGCGACGGCGAGATCATTCCTTCCGTCATCTGGTATTCGGACATGCGCAATTCGACGGAACTTTGCGAGACTCTCAGCCACGGCGACTACCTGGCGGCCCTCAACCAGTACTTCGCCTGCACCGCCGGGGCGGTGATGGAGGGCGGCGGCGAGGTCCTGCGCTTCGTCGGCGATGCCGTGCTGGCGATCTTTCCCATCGGCGATGGCGGCTACAGCCCGGAAGAAGCCTGCGCCAAGGCGCTTGCCGCAGCCGGCCGGGCCGAGGACAAGCTGCTGCGGACCAACGCAGCGCGACGCGCGATGGGACAACCGGAACTGGATTTCGGGCTCGGCCTGCACGTGGGCGAGGTCATGTACGGCAATATCGGGGTGCCCGCGCGGGTCGAATTCTCGGTCACCGGCCCGGCCGCCAACGAAGTCGCCCGACTGGAGAACCTGACCAAGGAGACGGGCAACCGAACCGTCGTCTCGGCCCGGTTTGCCGCCCATCTGGATGTCGACTGGCGACCCTTGGGCAGCCATCGTCTGCGCGGTGTTTCCGGCGAGCAGGAAGTGTTTGCACCGCCCGCGGCGCACTGATAAAGCATGGCCGGGAGCACGAAACTGGGTACAAAAAGAAACGGTAACGGATCAGGATACTGGCACGCGGCCAAGCGCTTCATGCGCTACAGGCTCCTGGTCCCCATGAAGCGCAGTCCGCATTCGCCGGAATACACGGCGCGCGGCGTGTTCTGGGGCGTGTTCTGGGGCCTGACTCCGCTTGTCGGCGTGCAGATGCCCATCGTCACGGCGCACTGGCTGCTGTTCCGCCTGCACCCCAGGACCAGCTTTCACCTGATCCAGGGCCTGGCCTGGGTGTGGATCTCCAACGTCTTCACCATGGTGCCCATGTACTACGGCTTCTATGTCACCGGGCAGGTGATGCTGGGCCGCTTCGATGCCGTCTCGGGCTACGATTCCTTCGCCAAGCTGTTCACTTTCGACTCCTGGCAGGAAGAGACCTTCTGGGATACGGTCGTCCACTATTTTCAATACGTGTGGGAGCAGTTCGGCCTGCCCATGGCCGTCGGCTGGATTCCGTGGGCGGTCGTCTTTGCCTGGATCGGCTACACGGTGTCCCTGAAGATCATCCGCGACCGCCGCCAGCGCATCCTGACCAGGCGCCTGGGCCGTTCCCCCCACGCGATGGGCAAGGACTGAAACGCCTCAGGCGCGCGGGTCCTTGTGCTGATCCGGCTCCAATTCGTGCCGGCGACCCTCGACAGCGGCCTCGATCTTGTGGCGAAAGTCACCGTCGTCTTCGGCCAACATGTCGAAATCTTCCCTGGACAGGCGCAGCAGCCGGCAATCGGTCATGCAATGGACGCGGGCGAGCCTGGGCGCGTCGGCGTAAAGCGCCATCTCGCCGAAGAACTCGCCCGGTCCCAGGTCGATGGGATGCCCGGGCAGGTGGACACGCACGGTGCCGCTCAGGATGAAGTACATGCCGTCCGCCGCGTCGCCCTTGCCGAACACGGTGCTGCCCGCGGGCAGGCGCCGGGACTGCAGCATGCGGACGATCTGTTCGATCTGCACCGGGCCGAGGTGCGAAAAGGCCGGCACGTTGGACACCATGCCGAAGGAGACGACGAAGTCGCGCTGATGGATGTCGCGGGAAAAGGCCGAGGCGATGATGCCGATGGGGATGGCGAACATGCCGAGCCCGAAGATCATCATGGCGCCGCCCAGGATCTTGCCCATGGCCGTGACCGGCACCACGTCGCCGTAGCCCACGGTGGTCAGCGTCGCCACGCCCCACCACATCGCGTGCGGGATGGAGGCGAATTTTTCGGGCTGGACCGAATGTTCCAGGTGGTAGACCAGGGTCGAGCAGACGACCAGCAGGCCCAGCATGACGATCAGCGACGCGCCCAGCGCCCGGCGTTCCTCGGTCAGGACCCGGATCAGGCTGTTCAGCGCCGGCGAATAGCGCGCCAGCTTGAGCAAGCGGAGCAGCCGGAAGATTCTGAGCACCCGAAGGTCCATGGACGGCATGATCAAGGACAGATAGAACGGGGCTATGGCCAGGAGGTCGATCAGCAGGTAGGGGCTCATGGCGAAGCGCAGGCGGCCCAGGAAGGCGCCGTGACGGGCGACGGGGGCGTGCTCCACCGCGACCCACAGGCGCGCCAGGTATTCGACCGTGAAGATGGCGACGGAGATGTTGTCGAAGGCGAGGAACAGGTGGCCGTGGGTCACGTCCAGGCCCGGCACGGTCTCCAGGGTCACCGACAGGACGTTGGCGACGATCAGAAAGACCATGAACACGTCGAATGTCTGCGACCCGGCGTGGTCCGGGTGACTGCCTTCGATCAGATTGTAGATCCGCTGCCGGAAGGTCACGGCCGTTCGCCCTCGTCCGCCACGGGGTAAGGTTCCGGGCAGCCTACTCCGCGCGCGGAGCGCGGGAATTGACCGGAATCAATCGGCCGCGCGGGCGGCCCGCGGCGGGCGCTCACAGGTATCCCATGTCGCGGAACGACGTATGACCCGTCCTGGCGATGATCAGGTGGTCGTGCAGGACGATCCCCATGCTTTTCGCGGCGTCCGCGACCTGGCGGGTCATGTCGATGTCGGCCTGGGACGGCGTCGGGTCGCCGGACGGGTGGTTGTGGACCATGATCAGGGCCGCGGCCTGAAGCTCCAGGGCGCGCTTGACGACCTCGCGCGGATACAGCGGCGTATGGTCGATGGTGCCGCGCCACTGCACCTCGTCCGAGATCAGAATGTTCTTGCGGTTCAGGAACAGGACGCGGAAGTGCTCCCGGCCCTCCCGGCTCATCGCCGTGCGGCAGTAGCGCAGAAGCTTGTCCCAGTTGCCCAGCACAGGTGCGGCCGCCAGTTCGTCGCGGGCCAGGCGCTCGGCCGCCGCGGCGACGGTCTTCAGGGCCACCACCACGGCGTCGCCGGCGCCCGGCAGCTGGCGGACCAGTGCCGGCTCCGCCGTGGCCGCGCCGGCGAACGAGCCGAACCGCGCCAGAAGCTCCTTGGCCAGCGGCTTGACGTCGCGCCGCGGCAGGGCCTGAAACAGCACCAGTTCGAGAAGTTCGTAATCGGCAAGCTGGTCGCCGCCGGTCTTGAGGAAGCGCTCCTTGAGACGCTGACGGTGACCGTGAAAATGGGGTGCCTTGGCCGCGTCAGGCTCGTCCTCGTCGCCCCCCGCCACCGGTCCGCTCCGGTTCAGACGCCGTAGGGCGGCCGGTCCAGCCCCTTGGGCGACAGGGTGAAGACTTCGTACCCGTCCTTGGTGACGCCGATGGAATGCTCGAACTGGGCCGACAACGAGCGGTCCTTCGTCACCGCGGTCCAGCCGTCGGCCAGGATCTTCACGTCGAATTTGCCGGCGTTGATCATCGGCTCGATGGTGAAGAACATGCCTTCGTGCAGAACGTCGCCTTCGCCGGCGCGCCCGAAGTGCATGATGTTGGGCGCGTCGTGGAACACCTTGCCGAGCCCGTGGCCGCAGAAGTCGCGGACCACGGAATAGCGCCGCGCTTCGGCATAGCTCTGGATGGCGTGGCCGATGTCGCCCAGACGCGCCCCCGGGCGCACCATGTTGATGCCTTCCCACATGGCCTCGAAGGTGGCGTCGACCAGCTTTTCGGCCTTCACCTTGGGTTTTCCGACGTGAAACATGCGGGACGTGTCGCCGTGCCAGCCGTCGACGATCACGGTGACGTCGATGTTGATGCAGTCGCCGTCCTCAAGGACCTTGGGACCCGGAATGCCGTGGCAGACCACGTGGTTGACCGATGTGCAGATGGATTTCGGGAATCCGCGATAGTTCAAGGGGGCCGCGACCGCGCCGTGGTCGGTGATGAATTGATGACAGATCTGGTCCAGGCGCTCGGTCGTCACGCCCGGCCGCACGTGGGGCGTGATCATGTCGAGCGTCTCCGCCGCCAGGCGGCCGGCCTTGCGCATGCCCGCGAACGCGTCGGGGCCGTGGATCTTTATCTGGCGGCCATCGCGGGACGGCACTGTTTTGACGATCTCTTTCATGGCGTATCAGATAGGCGGCGAATTCCCAAAGGCAACCACGGCGGCAAGGACCGCCTTCGTTTTATCAGACCTGACCCGCGGGCGCGACCTAATCCGCGCGCCTCATGGCGCGACCTAAATTCGCGCGCCTCATGGCGCGATCGGCACGGGGTCGCTGACGGCGACCTCCGTGGGCGTGACCGTGCAGCGGTAGCACAAGACCTCGATGCCCTTCACGCGAGCCTCTTCCAGGCCGTCCGCATAGGCCGGGTCGATGTCGCCGGCGATCTCGAAGCGGTCGCCGTCCTCGCGCTGTACCAGATAGAGCATCACCGCGCGATGGCCCTGGTCGACCATGTCGGCCAGTTCCACAAGGTGCTTGGCCCCGCGCGACGTCACGCCGTCGGGGAACTCCAGCGGCCCGCCCGATAGGTCCCGGCGCATGGTGACGTTCTTGACCTCGACGTAGCAGACGCCCTTCTTCGGATCCTCCAACAGGATGTCGATGCGCGAATTCCGGCCGTACTTGACCTCGCGGCGCAGGCTCGCGTACCCGGCCAGTTCGGGGATCCTGCCCGCCTCGATGGCTTCGGCGACCAGGGCGTTGGGCAGCGAGGTGTTGATGCCGACCAGGGTCTTGCCGACGCGGATCAGTTCCCAGGTCCATTTCAGCTTGCGGTCCGGGTTCCGGGCCGGACTGATCCAGACCTCGGAGCCCGGCTCGTTGACCGACAGCATGGACCCGGAATTGGCGCAGTGCGCGGTGACGACGGTGCCGTCCGCAAGCGTCACGTCGGCCATGAAGCGCTTGTAGCGCTTGACCAGGGTGCCTTTGACGAGGGGAGCCGGAAACTTCATGGGGCCGGAAGCTACCGCCGCGACGTGAAAAATACAACGCCGGGTCGATCGGAAGCCGGTCAGTCCTTCGGCCGCGCCTTCTCGCCAAGGCTGATCTCGTGGCTGTCCAGCGCCTCGGCCAGGCGCGTTTTCGCGCTGCCGGGGGCAAGTGGTTTCTGCTGCGTCGGCGCCGGGGCCCAGGCGGTCAGCGTCAGGATATGGAAGCTGGCGGAACAGCGCCCTTCGGCGTCGCGGTGGCGGGCTTCGTAAAGCGCCATGCCACGGGCCAGGACGTCGCGCCGGGCGAGGCCCGCCTTGGCCGCCGCCACGGCGTTGCTTTCGCCCATGGCACGCAGATCGTACAGCAGCTTCATGGGCGTGTCGTAACTGACGGTGATCCGATCGGTGTCGACCACGGGAAGGGCGAAGCCCGCGCGCTGCAGCAACGCGCCCAGGTCGCGCACGTCGGCGAAGGGCGAAACGCGGGGGCTCAGGCCGCCGGTGAGTTCGATCTCGGCCTCCGCCAGGCAGTTGCGCAATTCGGCCAACGTGGAACCGCCCAGCATGGAGGCCAGAAACAGGCCGTCCGGCCTCAACGCCTTGCGGATCTGCAACAGCGTTCCCGGCAGGTCGTTGACCCAGTGCAGCGACAGGTTGGACAACACGGCGTCGAAGGCGGCATCGCCGAACGGCAGGAACTCCTCATCGGCTGCCAGAACCGGCATGTCCGGCGTCCCCGCATCGCGCGCGCGGCGCGCCATGGCGGGCGAAAGGTCGGCCTGGACCAGGGTCTCGATCCCGCCGCGCGCCATGGTGCGGAGGCCGAACACCCGGCGCCCGACCTCGCCGCCGTGGCAGCCCAGGTCGAGGGCCAGCGGAAAGCGGTGGGTGATGTCGTCCAGCCGGTCGGCCAGGCGGTCGGCCGTTTCCTCGAACAGGAAGCCGTGGGCGTCCAGAAGGGTCGCCGCCCGTTCGCGGTGGGCGCGCACCTTGGCGCGATTGAACACGTGGATCGTTTCGGTCATCGTGCCTGTATGACATATCGCTCGCCCGGCATAAACGACGGCCTGGACGACACCGGTCCCGACGGCAAGGGAATCGGCGCCGGGCTGCTGGCGGCCGGGCGCCGGCTCCTGGACGTGATCCTGCCGCCGCATTGCCTTGCCTGCGGGGTGACCGTGGACGAACCGGGCAGCCTGTGCCCGGGCTGCTGGGACACGGTCACGTTCCTCGGCCCGCCGGCCTGTGCCCGCTGCGGCCTGCCGTTCGAATTCGACGTGGGCGAGGGGACACTGTGCGCGGCTTGCATCCGCCGTCCGCCCGTCTACGAGCGTGCCCGCGCGGTATTCGCCTACGACGACGCCAGCCGCGACATGATCCTGGGCTTCAAGCACGCCGATCGGACCGAGGCCGCGCCCGCCTTCGGGCGCTGGCTGGCGCGCGCCGGGGCGGAGCTGATCGGCCAGGCGGACCTCGTCGCGCCGGTACCCCTCCATTGGACCCGCCTGTGGCGCCGCCGCTACAACCAGTCGGCGCTTCTGGCCCGCGCACTCGTGCGCCTGGCGCGGCCGGGCGACCGGAGCCTCGCCGTCATTCCCGACCTTCTCGTGCGCCGGCGCCGCACCCCGTCCCAGGGCGGCCTGGGGGCGGCCCAGCGAGCGCGCAACGTGCGCGGTGCGTTCCGCGTCAATCCAAGGTTCCAGGCCCGCCTGAGGGGCGCCCGCGTGCTGCTGGTCGACGACGTGTTCACCACCGGGGCCACGGTCGAGGCCTGCGCCCGCGTGCTTCTCAGGGCCGGGGCGGGTGCCGTCGACGTGCTGACCCTGGCCCGGGTCGTCAGGCCGCGCACCGAATGACGGCCGGCCGTCGCGCGCGGAACTGTGATCGGCGGCATCTTCCCTCCGCCCCGTCGACGTCTATATAAAGGTGCGGAATTCCCCACTCTTGTTCCAGGACCTGCCGACGTGACAAAAAAGATCGAGATCTATACCAGCCCCTTCTGCCCCTATTGCCATGCGGCCAAGCGGCTGTTGACCGCCAAGGGCGTGCCGTTCGAGGAGATCGACGTGATGATGGCGCCCGCCCGGCGCAAGGAAATGACGGCGCGCGCGGGCGCAACCTCGGTGCCGCAGATCTTCGCCGACGGCGTGCATATCGGCGATTGCGACGGCATCCATGCGCTCGACGCCCGCGGCGAATTGGACGCCAAGCTGGGTCTTGGATAGGGACGACCCCATGAGCAAGGCCTTCACCGCCGCCCTGGTGCAGACCAATTCGGGCAACGATCCCGCCGCCAACGGCGACATGATCGTCGCCCGCATCCGGGAGGCGGCGGCCAAGGGCGCCGATTTCGTGCTGTTTCCCGAAGTCGTCACCCTGGTCGAGACGGGGGCCAGGAACGTGGCCCCCAAGGTCACGGCGTTCGACGCCGATCCCAACCTGCCGCGATTCCGCGATGCCGCGCGGGAGAACGGCGTATGGGTGCTGATCGGCTCCATGGTCGTCGAACACGAGACGATGGACCGCAAGTTCGCCAACCGCTCGGTTCTCATCTCCGACACCGGCGAGGTCGTCGCCACCTACGACAAGATCCACATGTTCGACGTCGACCTGGAGAACGGCGAAAGCTACCGCGAAAGCAAGAGCTACGAGCCGGGCACCCGCGCCGTGGTCGCCGACACGCCCTGGGGCAAGCTGGGCCTGACCGTCTGCTACGACTTGCGGTTTCCGCACCTCTACCGCCGCCTGGCCCAGGCCGGGGCGGTGATGCTGGCCATCCCGGCCGCGTTCACGCGGCCGACCGGGCGCGCCCATTGGCACGTGCTGATGCGCGCGCGGGCGATCGAGACGGGATGCTTCGTGCTGGCCCCGGCGCAGACCGGCGAGCACATGGACGGACGCAAGACCTACGGCCATTCCCTGATCGTCGATCCCTGGGGCGAAATCGTCGCCGACGGCGGCGAGGACACGGGGATCGTGCTTGCCGAGATCGACCTGGACCGGGTCCGGGCGGCGCGCGCCAAGGTGCCGTCCCTGACCCACGACCGCCCGTTCGAGGGCGCCGATACGCAGAACTGACGGCGGATCTGCTCGAGAATTCGTATATTTGTTGCGGCGCGGTAACTCGGTATGGGTTATACTTCGTTCCGATGATTTTGGCACACATCCGGATGTTTGGTGGGAAAAGTGCAGAAATTCAGGACGTTCTCAGCCGCCGGCGCCATCATGCTCGCGGCCTTCGCCGTAAGTGAAACCGCCTGGGCGCAGTCGCCGGGACCCTACGTTTCGGGTGCCCTGGGCGTGACGCAACCGCGGGACTGGGACCTGAAGGGCGGCGGTGTCGACACGACCCAGGAATCGGATCCGGGTTTCGCCGCCGGTCTTGCCGTGGGATCCACCTTCTCCGACTATTTGCGGGGCGAGGCCGAGCTTTCCTTCAGCAATTCGAACGTCGACTCGTTCTCCGGAACGAACGGGTCTGGCGAAACCAACATGTTCGGGCTGATGTTCAACGGTTATGTGGACATCCCGACGAAATCCAGGTGGACGCCCTATATCGGCGCCGGGATCGGCGGCGCCGTGGTCGACTTCAGCGATCTGTCGCCGGTCGGCGGTTCGCGCATCTCGGACAGCGACCACGTATTCGCCTATCAGGGCATTGCCGGCGTGACCTACAAGATCGACGACCGCATGGGCCTGTTCACGGAATACCGCTATGTCGGCACCGCCGACCGCGACCTGCGCACCGATTCGGGCGTTAATGTCGAAGGCGATTCGGGCGAGCACCGGATCATGGTCGGCCTGCGCTGGTCGTTCGGCGCGCCCAAGCCGGCGCCCAAGGCCGAACCCATGCCCGTTCCTGTGCAGGCGCCCGCTCCTGCGCCCGCGCCCAAGCCGGAGGCCAAGCCCGCCCCCGCGCCGGAAGCGCCGCGCAATTACCTGGTGTTCTTCGATTGGGACAAGTCGAACCTGACCGCCGACGCCCGCGCCATCATCAAGGCGGCGGCGACCAACCGCGGGACCATGTCGGTGACCCGTATTCAGGCCACCGGCCACGCGGACCGTTCGGGGCCCGATGCCTACAACATGGGCCTATCGAAGCGGCGCGCCGAAAGCGTGAAGGCGGAACTGATCAAGCTGGGCGTTCCCGCCGGCGAGATCGTCATCCTGTGGAAGGGCGAGCGCGACCCCCTGGTTCAGACGCCCGACGGCGTGCGCGAACCGCAGAACCGGCGCGTGGAGATCATCCTGAACAAATAGGAACGGCCGCCTGGTCGGGGCGGCTTGGGGCGGGCGGCTCATTTTCTCGGCGGAGGGCAGACGCCGTCAGTCGTCGAGCTTGGGCTGCCCGGCGGCGGTTCCCATGGCCGTAACGGTGTGCATATCCGTTGCCGCCGCCATCGCGGCCGTCTTCACCGACCGGCCCAGGGCATAGGCCGTCAGGCCCTGATGCGGCTGCGCCTCCGCCTCGCGAAACACGCGGGCCATGGTCTGGCAGTAGGCCGGTGCCTCCAGGCGCTTGAGCGACGCCCGGTTGGCGAGATGGGTGATGAAACGGTTCAGTTCGCGCTCCGCGTTGCCGCGATGGATGCGCTGGAACAGGGCGCGGAGCGCCCGGCCCTCACGCACCAGTTCATCCTGATGACGGGTGACCAGACTGTTGTAGAGGGGTTGCTGCTGGCAGCTGAGCGCCGCCACGGCAAGGTCGGCGCGGAACATGCGAAGGCGTACGGTCCGGCCTTCCTCGGGTGTCAGGCAGGCCACGGGCAGGCGAACGTCGCCGAATTCCTCGGCCTGGGCACAGGCGGCCACGGCGTTCTGGGGCGTCAACACCACCGCCGCCAGCGCCGCCAAACCGGCCGCTGCCGTCAGGTGCCCGTGCCAGATACTGCGTCCGGATACGGTCAAATCCCCAAAAACCCCTTGTATGTCCCCTGATTCCCTTAGCGACCCAATGATGCCACCAAGGTGGTTGCCATGCAACCAAGGAACCGCCGCCCCGGCGTAGCCATTCCGGGACGGCGGCGACTGGGCAAGGAACTGGAGCGTCAGGCGGTTTTTTGGACGGCGGCGTCCATGTAGTCCGGATCCATGACCGTGGCGCGCCGCATGTCGCGGCGGTAGGTGTCCAAGTCGAAGGGCCGGGCGCGGTGCATGGTGCATCGATTGTCCCAGATCACAAGGTCGCCGACCTGCCAGGTATGGGTATGGACGAACTGCGGCTGGGTCGCGTGCTCCATCAGGTCGTGGATCAGCATGCGGCCCTCGGGAACCGGCCAGCCGACGACGTGCGACGCGTGCGACGCCAGGTAAAGCGCCTTGCGCCCGGTCACGGGATGCGTGCGCACCAAGCCGTGACGGACCGGCGGCAGGGTGTTCTTCTCCTCGTCGGAGAATTCCGTGAAGCCCAGCTTTTCGCGCGAGGTGGCGATGCAGTGCTCGGCCTCCAGGTCCGCGATCCTGTCCTTCATCTTCTGCGGCAGGGCATCATAGGCCGCGCGCATGTCGGCGTACTGCGTCTCGCCGCCCTCGGGCGCCACCGTGTGGGCGTGCAGCAGCGAATACTTCGCCGTCACCTTCTTGAAGGACGCGTCCGTATGCCACAGTCGATTGGCCAGGCCGAAGATGCGCCGGCGGTCGGCGCGGTCCATGGTTTCGTCGTTCTCGTTCAGGTTCGAGATGTCGACCAGCTTGGGGCCGATGCGGTCCTTGAGGCCGGTCTTGAGAATGCGGTTGTCGGCATAAAGGGGGCCGAAACGCTCGGCGAAGGCCGCTTGTTCGTCCTCGCTCAACTTCGGGCCGTGAAACACCAGGACGGCGCTTGTGTCGATGGCGGCCTGGATCTCGGCGAAGGTTTCGTCGCTCAACGGCTTGGACAGATCAACGTCCTGCACCTCTCCCACGAACATGGGATGCAGCGGTTTCACGTTAATGGGCATGACCCGACTCCTTGGATTGGCAGTTTCCCCAACCGGCGCACCGGATGTCGAGGTGCGCGGCACCGCCGATTTGACAAAGGCTTGATGATAATGTCGAATTCAAAATATCAGCACTTCATAACAAAATATTATAATACGCCGTAGGTTTCATGCGTCTCAACCATCGCCAGGTCGAAGCCTTCCGCGCCGTGTTCCAGACCGGCAGCATGACCGCGGCCGGCGACCTGATGGGCATTACCCAGCCCGCGGTCAGCCGCCTGATCCGCGACCTGGAGGCCGAGATCGGCATTGCGCTGTTCGCGCGCGCGGGCGGCCGCGTGACCGCGACGCCGGATGCGGTGGCTTTGTTCAGCGAGGTCGAGCGCAGCTTTCACGGCCTTGAGCGGGTCGCCCGGGCGGCGGCGGCGCTGCGCCAGCGGCGCCAGGGGCAACTGCGCATCGCCGCCTCGGTCGCCCCCTCGTTCTTCTGCCTGCCGCCGGTGATCCGCGCCTTCCACGCTGCCTGGCCGGGGGTGGCATTGTCCCTCAAGACCGGATCCTCGCCCGAGGTCCTGGACCTGGTGGCCACGCAGCAGTCCGACATGGGCGTCGCCGTGGTCCCGTCCGAGGCTCCCGGCGTCGTTACCCGAGCCCTGCCCGTGCACGAGGCCGTCTGCGTCCTGCCCGACGGCCATGCGCTCGCCGCCAAGGACGTGATCGGGCCCCGGGACCTGGACGGCCAGCCGCTTCTCGTGCTGTCCGACTACAGCCGCCTGCAGCAGCAGTTCATGACCTGCCTCGAAGGCGCGGGCATCGCCGTGAACGTGGTGTTCGAGTCCACGTTCTCGGCCTCCATCTGTCCGCTGATCGCGGGCGGCGTCGGCATCGGCGTGCTCGATCCCTTCACGGCGCGCGCCCACGAGGGCAGCGGCGTCGTGCTGCGCCCGTTCCGCCCGGCCGTGACCTACGAGTTGCGGGCCATGTATCCGTCGTCTCGGCCGCTCGGCGAGCGCGAGGCCGCCTTCACGGACCTGCTTCATCGGCACCTGGAGGATTTCGCCGCCTGATGCGGCCGGGGCGCGCTATTCCGGCCGCAGGGGATGGGGCGGGGGCTCGCCGTCGTCGCGGGTGGAAAGGCCCAGGTCGTTGACGGCGCAGATGCGCTGCTTCACCCCGGGCGGCGCTTCGTCGGTCCGGCCGTGCTCGTAGGCGACGACCTGCAGCCTGTCCCGCACCAGGTCCAGAAGCTCGCCCGATCTCAACAGGTGGTCCGGGTTGCGCGGGCGGCCGAAGGTCTCGTTGCCGCGCGCGAAGGTCTCGTACAACAGCACGCCGCCCGGTTCGAGCGAGCCGATCAGTCCGTCGACGTGCGGCCGGAAAAGGTAGTTGCTGACGACAATGCCGGCGAAAGCGCCGATGGGGAAGGGCCAGGGGCCGCCGTCCTCCAGATCGATTTCGACGACCTCGGCCCGCTCCTCGCGGGCAAGATCGGCAAGTGCCGCGACGTCGCGGTCCGCCGCCGTCGCCGGGTGGCCGCGTTCCAGGAAATGGCGGGCGTGCCGGCCGCCGCCGGCGGCCAGGTCGAGGATCCGGCCCCCGCTGGGACCGTCCTTCGGCACCAGGGGCGCGAACCGCGTGACCCAGGTCGACGGCGTCTTGAACTTCAGGTGATGGGCGGTTTCCGACATGGCGGGGGGTCCGGCTGTCCAGGTTGCCGATTCGGCTTTTGTTAAGCGTTTCATACTATGTTTGAGAGGTCAAAACGCCTATAACAGGCGTTTGCGGCCCCGAAACGCCACTGACTTCATGATCTTACGGGAATATCCGGGCCGTCGGCACAGAAAGAGTCCGCCCGATGATCCGTTATCGACTGATTTGCAGCCAGGACCACGAATTCGACGCCTGGTTCCGTGACGGCGCCGGTTACGAGCGCCAGATCAAGCGCCAGCAGGTGATCTGCCCCCATTGCGGCGACGTCGACGTGACCAAGGCGGTCATGGCGCCGGGCATCGTCTCTTCCGCCGGCGCCGACAAGTTCGCCGAAGCCAAGGCGCACGAGGTCGCGCGCCGTATCCTCGCCGCCGTCGGCAAGCTGCGCGACAACGTCGAGCAGGAATGCGAATACGTGGGCGAGCAGTTCGCCGAGGAAGCCCGCGCCATCCATTACGGGGATACCGAGGAACGCGGCATCTTCGGCGAGGCCACGGACGACGAGGCCGCGGGACTGGAGGACGAAGGCATCGAGTTCTTCCGCCTGCCGGGCCGCCCGCAGCGCCGCGACAACTGACCCGGGCGGCGGCCCGCCGTCAGTCGGTGAACGAGATTCCCGCGTTGCGCTCCATCACCTTGATCACGTCGTCACAGCTCGCTTTCGGGCCCAGCATCTGGATGGCCACCTGAAAAATCTCGCGCGTCAGGTTCGACGCCATCATGGGCACGCCGGAATCGTTGCCGAGCTGGCACGCCAGGCGCACGTCCTTGTGCATCAGGTCCATGGCGAAGGTGCCCGGCAAATGGTCGCGGATGCGCGGCAGCGATATCTTGGAGGCGTTGCTCTGCCCCGATCCCTTGCTCAGCACCTCGATCATGGTGTCCAGGGTGAGGCCGTTCTTGATGCCCATGGTCACGGCCTCGAAGGTGGCGATGCGGATTGACGCGCTGGTGACGTTGTTGACCAGCTTCATGGTATGCCCGGCGCCCACGTCGCCGCAGTGGAAGATGTTGGGGCTGATGGTTTCCAGGTACGGACGCACCTTGTCGAACTGATCCTTGGGGCCGCCGGCCATGATGGCGATGGTGCCCGCCTCGGCGCCGTGCGGACCGCCCGACACGGGGGCGTCGACCAGGCCGATGCCCTTTTCCTTCAACTCCGCCGCCATGGCGCGGGTCTCGTTGGGGTCGCCCGTGGTCTGGTCGACGATCAGCTTGCCGGGCTGCAGCCCCTCGATCAGTCCGCCCGGGCCGAAGATCGCCTGGCGCACCTCCGCCGAGGTCGGCAGGCAGGTCAGCACGATGTCGCATTCGCGGGCCAGCGCCGCCGGGTTCTGGACCGGCTGGGCGCCCTCGGTTGCGAAGAGGTCCGTGGCCGCGCGGTTCAGGTCGAACACGCGCAGCCGGTGTTCCCGCATCAGCCGGCGCGCCAGCGCCCCGCCCATCATGCCAAGCCCGATATATCCCAGATTCATGTCGTCGGTCCTCCAGTGGCCGCGGCCGCGCGGGCAGGCCCGACGGCGAACGGATCGGTTTCTTTTTCCTTTTGAAGATTCGCGCCCGGGCGGGCGCGGATCGAAAAGGGGTCGCCGACGATGATAGCGAAAGCGGCGGCCGGCTAGAAGGCCCGGGCCGGCGGGCCGTCACCCCTTTGCGGCGAAGGCCAGGTAGTTGACGTCCAGGTCGTGTGCATCCAGGCGCCAGGTATCGCTCAAGGGGTTGAACACCATGCCCTCCAGGTGCGTGACCTCGACGCCGTGGCCGGCGAGCCCCCGCACCAGTTCGGACGGGCGAACGAACTTGCGCCAGTCGTGGGTTCCGGGGGGGAGCCAGCGCAGGACGTACTCCGCGCCGATCTTGGCCAGCATTAGGGACTTGAGTGTGCGGTTCAGCGTCGTCACCACCATGCAGCCTCCGGGCCGCACCATGTCCGCCGAGGCGGCCAGGAAGGCGTCCAGGTCGGCGACGTGTTCGACAACCTCCATGTTCAGGACCACGTCGAAGGTCCGGCCCAGGTCCGCCAAGTCCTCGGGCAGGACGTGGCGGTAGTCGATATCGAGGCCCATCTGCTCGGCATGCAGCCTGGCCACGGCGACGTTCTTCTCGCCCGCGTCGATCCCCGTGACTTTCGCACCCAGACGCGCCAGGGGCTCGGCCAGAATGCCGCCGCCGCAGCCGATGTCCAGAAGGCTCAGTCCCCTCAGTGGCCGCGCCGCGCCGGAGTCCAGGCCGAAATGCGCCGCCACGCGGTCGCGGATGAAGGCGATGCGCACCGGGTTGATGCGGTGGAGCGGGCGGAACTTGCCCGTGGCGTCCCACCACTCGTCGGCGATGGCCTGAAAGCGCGCGACGTCGCCGTCGTCGGCGGTGGTCTGCCGGCCGGGGGACCTGGGGGTGGTCTGCGTCGTCATGGGCGGCCTTTGCGTCAATGGCGCCGCGGGCACCTTGCCCGCAGCGCGGATTAAGAGTAAGAAGGCGCCGCCCGCCAGACAAGGGCAAGTAATTCCGACGGAATTATCCGCATTTCGGGTGTTTTTTCGAGTCGGGGGTCAGACCGGTTCCATGGCGTTGATCGTGCAGAAATTCGGCGGCACTTCGGTGGCCGACGTCGACCGCATCAAGGCGGTCGCCCAGCGTGTCAAGACAGAGGTCGACGCGGGCCATCAGGTCGCCGTCGTCGTCTCGGCCATGGCCGGGGTCACCAACCAGCTCGTCAAATACGTGGAGGACATCTCCAAGCTGTTCGACGCCCGCGAATACGACACCGTGGTCGCCTCGGGCGAGCAGGTGACGTCGGGCCTGTTGGCGCTGGCGCTGCAGAACATCGGCATTTCGGCGCGGTCGTGGCAGGGCTGGCAGATCCCCATCCATACCGACAACGTCCACGCCAAGGCGCGCATCACCGGCGTCGATACGGACAAGATCATGGCGCGTCTGGAGCAGGGCGAGGTCGTCGTGGTCCCCGGGTTCCAGGGTCTGGCCCCGGACGGCCGCATCACCACCCTGGGTCGCGGCGGCTCGGACACGTCTGCCGTGGCGCTTGCGGCGGCGCTGCGGGCGCATCGTTGCGACATCTATACGGACGTTGACGGCGTCTACACCTGCGATCCCCGCATCGTCGCCAAGGCCCGCAAACTGAACAAGATCACTTATGAGGAAATGCTGGAGATGGCCTCCCAGGGCGCCAAGGTGCTGCAGACCCGCGCCGTGGAGATGGCCATGAACCACGGGGTGCGCACGGAAGTCCGCTCGAGCTTCTCCGCCGAACGCGGCACCCTGGTCGTGAACGAGGATGAAATCGTGGAAAAGCAAGTCGTCAGCGGTATCGCCTATTCCCGGGACGAGGCCAAGGTCACCCTGGTCCGTGTCGCCGACCGGCCCGGCGTGGCGGCCGGCATCTTCGGCCCCTTGGCCGAGGCCAGCGTCAACGTCGACATGATCGTGCAGAACGTGTCGGCCGACGGCCAGGCCACCGACCTGACGTTCACCGTGACCAAGGCCGACCTGGAGCGCACCAAGGCCATCCTGCAGGCGAACAAGGAGGAACTCGGCTACGAGGACCTGATCGCCCGGGACGGCGTGGTCAAGATCTCCATCATCGGCGTCGGCATGCGGTCGCACGCGGGCGTGGCCCAGACAATGTTCCGCACCCTGGCCGACAAGGGCATCAACATCCAGGTGATCTCGACCTCCGAGATCAAGGTCAGCGTCCTGGTCGCCGAGGAATACACCGAACTGGCGGTGCGCGCCCTGCATACGGCCTACGGTCTGGACGCCGCCTAGGCGCGCCCGGACGGTCCGCGCCGGCGTGGTTTCGGGCCCGCCAAGGCAATTTTCCGGCGGCAGCGTAGTCGCCTTCGCGATCGTGCGAACCTATATGATAGCGAGGCCTGGGGGAACGGACCCGGAGAGGCCGCGCATGCAGTTGAGGGCAGGGGTCCACATCCCGTGAACGACAAGTCGAACCCGAAACACCCGCTCTCCGGGGCCGCGGCCGGCAAGCCCCCCGGCAAACCCGCGGACGGCGGATTGCGCGGCGGAGGGCGGCGTCCGGCGATCTCGCCCGTGCCTCGGCGCATGCTGGGCCGGGTGCGCGCGGTCATGGCCTCGGCGGCGACGGCGCAGGAACGGCTCGACCAGATCGTCCAGATCATCGCCCTCGAGATGGTCGCCGAAGTCTGCTCCATATACCTGCGCCGTGCCGGTGATGTGCTGGAACTGTTCGCCACCCAGGGCCTGCGCAAGGACGCCGTGCACAAGACACGCCTGCGCGTCGGCGAGGGCCTGGTCGGCGAGATCGCCGCCCATGCGCTGCCCTACGCGCTGGAGGATGCCCAGTCGCATCCCAGCTTCGCCTACCGGCCGGAAACGGGCGAAGAGATGTTCCATTCCCTGATGGGCGTGCCGATCCTGCGCGGCGGCCGCGTCACCGGCGTCCTGGTGGTGCAGAACCGCACGCGGCGCGCCTACGAGGATGAAGAGGTCGAGACCCTCCAGACCGTGGCCATGGTCCTGGCCGAACTGGTCGCCGGCGGCGACCTGGTGGCGCCCGACGAACTGCTGCCGGTCGACGGCATCGCGCTGAAGCCGCTGCGCATCGAGGGGCTGAAGCTGAACGGCGGCATCGCCATCGGCGTGGCGGTGCTGCACCGTCCGCACCTGTTCATCGAAACCATCGTCGCGGACGACCCGGCGGCGGAGCGCGAACGCCTGCACGAGGCCTTCACGGCCATGCACGGCGCGCTCGACGACATGCTGGCGTCGGACCGTCTGGCCAAGGGCGGCGAGCACCGCGACGTCCTGGAGACCTACCGCCTGATCGCCCAGGACGCAGGCTGGCTGGCGCGCATCGAGAGCGCCATCGACTCGGGCCTTTCCGCCGAGGCCGCCGTGCAGCGCGTGCAGAACGATCTGCGCGCGCGCATGGCCGGGATCGATGATCCCTACCTTCGCGAGCGCGCCCACGACCTGGACGACCTCGGCTATCGCCTGACCCAGCACCTGATGGGGGCTGAGCCCGGGGCTCGCGAGATGCCGGACGATGCGATCCTGATCGCCCGCAACATGGGGCCGGCGCAGCTGTTGGACTATGATTCACAGAAACTGCGCGGCCTGGTTCTGGCCGAAGGCTCGCCCAACGCCCATGTCGCCATCGTCGCGCGGGCGCTCGACCTTCCCGTGGTCGGACGGCTCGACAACATCCTCGACCGGATCGAGGACGGCGATCCCTTGATAATCGACGGCGACCACGGCCAGGTTTACCTGCGGCCGGGCGACGATATCCGCATCACCTTCGAGGACGGCATGCGCGTGCGCGCCGAACAGCGCGCCCAGTATGCCGAACTGAAGGACCTGCCGTCCGTGACCAAGGACGGGGTGCAGGTCAACCTGCTGCTCAATGCCGGGCTGCGCGTCGATCTGATGCATCTGGACCACACCGGGGCCGTCGGCATCGGCCTGTTCCGCACGGAAATCCCCTTCATGGTGGAATCCGCGACGCCCACGGTGGAACGGCAACAGGAAATCTACGCCACCGTCTACGAGCGCGCCGGCGACCGGCCGGTGACCTTCCGCACCCTCGATGCCGGCGGCGACAAGGTGCTGCCCTACTGGGACGTCGAGGGGGCCGAGGAAAATCCCGCCATGGGCTGGCGCGCCATCCGGGTGTCGCTCGACCGGCCCGCGCTGATGCGCGACCAGCTGCGTTCGTTGATCCGTGCCGCCGCGGGTAAGACGCTGCGGGTCATGTTCCCCATGGTTACCGAGGTCGCCGAATTCGACATGGCGAAGAAGCTTCTGGATGCCGAACTGGCGCGCGCCCGGCGGCGCGGCCATCTGATGCCGTCACACGTCAAGGCCGGGGTGATGCTCGAGGTCCCGGGCCTGATCTTCCAGTTGCCGGCGCTCATGGCGCGGGTCGACTTCATCTCCGTCGGCTCCAACGACATGCTGCAGTTCCTGTTCGCCGCCGACCGCGGCAATCCGCAGGTTGCCGCCCGTTATGACGAGTTGGCCCCGGCCGTCATCAACTTCCTGGGCGAGGTCGCGCGTCAGTGCCGTGAGACGGGCACGGAACTCAGCCTGTGCGGCGAAATGGCTGGCGATCCGCTGGCCGCGATGACCTTGATCGGCCTGGGATTTCGCAACCTGTCCATGTCGGCCCCGGCGATCGGGCCGGTCAAGGCCGTGGTCCGTTCCCTCGACGTCGGCGCGCTGGAAAGCTATCTCGCCGGGCTGGCGCACGCACCGGATCACTCACTACGGGAGAAACTGAGGGCGTTTGCCGCCGATCATGGTGTAATGGTTTAAGGGTTTCGCATTTGTACTTGAATCTACATGACTTTTCGTGGGATTATCCATTCTGCGGAGAAGACTGAAGCGTTTCGTTCTTGAAAATCGCCACAGCCGTAGTCCAGGGGGGACGCTGGTGCCGTGTTATCGCGGGGCCGGGGGCGGTTTCAGGTCGTCCGGAGAATGGGATTCAAGGGACGAAATCAGAGGGCGAACGTTGGGGCAAAGGGGTGAAGTGCACGTGAATCACGATCCCATCTCGCGGGCGACGCCGGGGGGCGCCGCCACTGATCGCCGTACGGGCGTGGGCAGCCTGCTCAGGGCGTCGCGCCTGCGCTGCGGCGAGGAACTGGACACCATCGCCCAGGTGCTGCGCATCCGTCACCGCCACATCCAGGCCATCGAGGACGGGAACTTCGACCAGCTTCCCGGCGCCACCTATGCCGTCGGATTCATCCGCGCCTATGCGGATTATCTGGGATTGGACTCGGACGAAGTGGTGCGCCGCTTCAAGGAGGAGCAGACGCTCCAGCTGGGCCGTCCGCCCAAGGCGGATCTGGTGTTTCCGGCGCCCATGACCGAGTCGGGCATTCCCCGGGGCGCCATCGTGTTCCTGGGCGTGCTGGTCGGCGTCTTCGTCTACGGCGCCTGGTACAGTTCGACCGTCGACAACGACTTCTTCAAGCAGTGGATCGAGCCGGTGCCCGCGCGCTTGGCCGCGCTGCTGCCCGGCGGGATCAAGGACGACGTTCCCGATCACAGCCAGGCGGTCGCCGCCGACAAGCCGGCTGCGCCGGCACCCGCGACAATCCCTGGTCAGGCGTCAGAGCCGGCCGTGGCGTCGACCGCGGAGCCGGTCCAGGAAACCGCCCAGGCGCCGGCCGCCGCGTCCGTGCAGCCGGCGCAGGATACGCGGACCGCCGAATTGCGGGCGCCCGCGGAGCCCGCTGCTCCGGCGGCGGTGCAACCCGAAACCGCCGACCAGACCGCGCCTCAGGCATTGCCCGCGAGCGTCGCGGCCGACGCCGTCTCGGCACCCGAAGCCATGACGACGGCCGCGGCACCCGTGTCGGATGCGGCGGCCGGGCTGGCGCGCGCACCCGCCTCCATCGCCCAGCCGGTGGAGACCGCGCAGTTGACCGAACCGCAGGCGCAGGCCGATACGCCTGTCGCGGCGTCTCCGGAATCCACGCCGGCCCCGGCGGCGGCGGAAGTGGCCAGCACGCCGACCGACGTGTCCGACGCCCGCATCATTCTGACGGCGGTCAGCGACAGCTGGGTCGAGGTCCGCGAGCAAGGCACCGACACCTGGGTCTGGGGCAAGCTTTTGCGCACGGGCGAATCCTATGCCGTGCCCGACCGCCCCGACCTGAAGCTGAAGACGGGTAACGCCGGCGGCCTGACCATCAGCGTGGACGGCACCGGCGTGCCGCCCGTCGGCGCCAGCGGCGAGGTGGTGCGCAATGTGCTGCTGGACCCGGAACGCCTGAAGGCCGGAACCGCCGTTTTCCACTGATCCCGCCGCCGGGCCCCGCGGTCCGTGCCGATGCCCGGTTTTCACGACCGTTGACCCCGGGCCGGGGGTCGGGCAAAACATGGCTCGACGGGCCGGAACGGCGCGGATTTGGCCTTGTGTCCCACTGCCGCCGGGCCCATGTAGGTGCCGCAGAGCGTTTAAAGGATCCTTCTTCATGTCTCAGGAAGCCCCGCTTCCCGCCGGCCCCGTGTCCGCCTATGGACCCAGTGCGCGCCGGGTGAGCGTGCCGGTCGCCATCGGCAAGGTCGTCATGGGCGGCCTCAACCCCATCGTCGTGCAGTCCATGACCAACACGGACACGGCCGACGTCGGCGGCACCGTCGAACAGGTACACGCGCTGGCCCAGGCGGGATCCGAGATCGTGCGCGTCACCGTCAACACCGAGGAAGCCGCCGCCGCCGTCCCGCATATCAAGGAAAGACTTCTGGCGCGCGGTGTGGATACACCGATTGTCGGTGACTTCCACTACATCGGCCATAAGCTTCTGGAGAACCATCCGGCCTGCGCCGAGGCACTGGACAAGTACCGCATCAATCCCGGCAACGTGGGTTTCAAGGAAAAGCGCGACACCCAGTTCTCGAAGATGGTCGAGAAGGCCTTGGAATACGGCAAGCCGGTGCGCATCGGCGTCAACTGGGGCTCGCTGGACCAGGACCTGGTGGTCCGCCTGATGGACGAGAACGCCAATTCCGCCACGCCCCTGTCGGCCGAGGAAGTGACGCAGGAGGCGCTGGTTCAGTCCGCGGTTTCCAACGCGCTGCGTGCCGAGGCCCTGGGCCTGGGCCGCGACCGCATCGTGCTGAGCTGCAAGGTCTCGGAGGTCCAGAGCCTGATCAAGGTTTACCGCGAACTGGCGCGGCGCGGCGATTGGGCCCTGCACCTGGGCCTGACCGAGGCGGGCATGGGATCGAAGGGCATCGTCGCCTCGACTGCCGCCATGGCCGTGTTGCTGCAGGAAGGCATCGGCGACACCATCCGCGTATCCCTGACGCCGGAGCCCGGGGGCGACCGCACCAAGGAAGTCATCGTCGCCCAGGAGATGCTGCAGACCATGGGGCTGCGCGCCTTCACGCCGCTGGTCACCGCCTGCCCCGGCTGCGGCCGCACGACCTCGACCTTTTTCCAGGAACTGGCCGACACGGTGCAGAGCTACGTACGCGGCATGATGCCGATCTGGCGCGAAAGCCATGACGGGGTCGAGAACCTGTCGCTCGCCGTCATGGGCTGCATCGTCAACGGCCCCGGCGAAAGCAAGCACGCGGACATCGGCATATCGCTTCCCGGCACCGGCGAGGCGCCGACCGCCCCCGTGTTCGTCGACGGCGAAAAGGTCGCCACCCTGCGCGGGGCGGCCATCGCCGAGGACTTCAAGAAGATCGTCGACGACTACGTCGCCCGCAAATATCCGCGCAAGACCGGCCCAGCCAAATCCGGCGTCGGCGCCGACGCGGCGGAATAGCGGGACCGGCGACGATGGCGGACCTGCAACCCGTTCGCGGGACCCATGACATCCTGGCCGACGACTTCCGGCTGCACCGGCATGTCTGCGACCGGGCGGCGGCGCTCGCCGCGCGCCACGGGTTCCAGGAGATGACGCCGCCGATCTTCGAGTTCACGGAGGTGTTCTCGCGCACGCTCGGCGAAACGTCGGACGTGGTGACGAAGGAGATGTATACCTTCGAGGATCGGGGCGGCGATTCGATCACGCTCAGGCCCGAGTTCACGGCCGGCATCGCGCGCGCCTTCATGTCCAACGGCCTGGCCCAGGAAGCGCCCCTGAAGCTGTTCGCGCGCGGACCCGTGTTCCGCCACGAACGCCCGCAGAAGGGACGCCTGCGCCAGTTCCACCAGATTGACGTGGAGATCCTGGGCGTCCCGGGCGCCCAGGCCGACATCGAGGTTCTGGCGCTCGCCCATCACGTGCTGGAGGAACTGGGCGTGGCTCGGGACGTGTCGCTTTCGCTCAACACGCTGGGCGACATGCCGAGCCGCCTCGCCTACCGGGAAACGCTGATCGCCTACCTGACGCCGTTCAAGGCCGATCTGTCGGAAGACAGCCGCCAGCGCCTGGAACGCAATCCCATGCGCATCTTCGACAGCAAGGACGCGGGCGACCAGAAGATCATGGCCGAAGCACCCCTGCTGCAGGACCACCTGAACGACGCCTCGCGCGCCTTCTTCGACGAGGTCAAGTCGGGCCTCGACACCTTGGGCATCGCCTACCGTGTCGACCCGCGCCTGGTGCGGGGTTTGGATTACTACACCCACACGGCCTTCGAGTTCATCACCGACACGCTGGGCGCCCAGGGTACGGTGCTGGCCGGCGGGCGCTACGACGGCCTGATGGAAATGATGGGCGGCCGCCCGACGCCGGGCATCGGCTGGGCCGCCGGGGTCGAACGCCTGGCCATGATGATCGGCGCGCCGCCCGCGGCGGAACGGCCCATCGTGGTGATTCCCCTGGGCGACGACGCCCAGACCCCAGCCATGAAGGTCGCCATCGACCTTCGCCGGTCCGGCCATACCGTGGACATGGGCTACTCCGGCAACCTGAAGCGCCGCATGGCGCGCGCAGACAAAGCCAATGCCAAGGCCGTGCTGATCCTTGGTTCCGACGAACTGGCGCGCGGCATGGCGACCCTGCGCAACATGGAAACGGGTACCCAGTCCGACGTGCCGCTGAACGATCTCGTTGAAACCCTGAAGTTTCACTTTTAGCGAAGGTCCCTCCCATGGCCGAAGACCGCGCGCAATCCGCCCGGCCCTTCGTGGCCGGGGTCAACCACCGGACCAGTTCGCTGGGCCTGCGCGACCAGATGTTCATCGAGGACGAGGCCGTGCCCGGCGTCCTCGCCCGCCTGCGCGCGGCCGGAGTGGACGAGGCGGTTCTCCTGTCGACCTGCGACCGGGTCGAGGTCGTGGGCGCCCACACGGACCCCCAGGCGGCGGCCGACACGGTGCTCGGCATCCTTGCCGAGGAAACCCAGGTGCCGCTGGCCGACCTCAAGGCCCAGGCCAACGTCGCCATGGACGAGGCCGCGGTCCTGCACCTGTTCAACATCGCGGCCTCGCTGGCCAGCCTGGTGATCGGCGAGCCCCAGGTTCTGGGCCAGGTCAAGGCCGCCCATCGCATGGCCAAGGAAAGGGGCCTGCCTTCCGGGGTGCTCGACGCCCTTCTGCAGGCCGCCTACGGCGCCGCCAAGCGGGTGCGCACGGAAACCGGCGTCGGCGTGGGCCCCGTCTCCATCGCCGCCGTGGCGACCATGGTGGTCCAGGACCTGCATGGGGACCTTTCGGGCGTGTCGGCGCTCCTGATCGGCGCCGGCGACATGGGCGAGATGGTCGCCGAGGACATGATCGGCGAGGGGCTGACGAACCTTACCGTGATCCACCCCCGCGCGCGCCGGGCCCAACGCACGGCGCGGGTGCTGGACTGCAATTTCGCGGCGTTCGAAACTTTGTCGGACCTGGTGCCCGGGACGGACGTCATCATCGCGGCCCTGGGCGGCGGCGGGCGCATCGTCGGCAAGGACCTGATCGCGGCCGCGCTCAAGGTGCGGCGGCGGCGGCCCATCCTGGTGGTCGACACGGCGGTGCCGGGCGACGTCGACCCGGCGGTGCACGACCTGGACGACGCCTATGTCTACGACTTCGGCGACCTGGAACGCATCGCCATGGCCGGCCTTGCCGGGCGCGGCGCCGAGGCACAGGCGGCACGGCGCATCGTCGACGAGGAGGTCCAGGCATTCCTCAACGGCCAGCGCGCGCGCGACGCCGGGCCCCTGGTCGCCGACCTGCGCCGCCATTTCGAAGCGCAGCGCGCCCAGGCCCTGGCCGAGGCGGGTGGCGATGCCGAGAAGGCAACCCATATTCTGGTCGGGCGGCTGTTGCACGGACCGTCGACGCGGCTCCGGCGCGCGGCGGCCGAGGCCAACCTGGATCTGGCGGCGGCGGAGCGCCTGATCGCCCATCTGTTTCAGCCGGACGTCCCCGATGCCGATGACGGCAGGGCCGGCGGCGGCGAGGAGAGCAAGTAAGTGAGCCTGAACGAAAGCCTGGACAAGGTGCTGACCCGCTACAAGGAGCTGGAGGCCCTGATGTCCGAGGGCGGCTCCAGCGGCGAGAAGATCGCCAGGCTGGGCAAGGAGTATTCCGACCTGGGCCCGGTGGTGGCTGCGGTCAACGCCTACCGAAAGGCCCAGACCGACGCCAAGGGCATGGCCGACCTGCTGGCCGACCCGGCGACGGACCCGGACATGCGCGAACTGGCGGAAGAGGAATACCGCGAGCTGAAGGAACGCCTGCCGGCATTGGAACGCCAGATGCAGGTGCTGCTGCTGCCCAAGGACGAGGCCGACGAGAAGAACGCCATCCTCGAAGTGCGCGCCGGCACCGGCGGCGACGAGGCCGCGCTGTTCGCCGCCGACCTGTTCCGCATGTACCAGCGCTATGCGGAGATCCACGGCTGGCGGTTCGAGGTCATGAGCGTGAACGAGACGGGCATCGGCGGCTACAAGGAGGCCATCGCCACCATTTCCGGCACCGACGTGTTCGCGCGCCTGAAGTTCGAATCGGGCGTACACCGGGTGCAGCGGATTCCGGTCACGGAATCGGGCGGGCGCATCCATACCTCGGCGGCGACCGTGGCGGTCATGCCCGAGGCCGAGGAGGTCGACGTCGACATCGACGAGAAGGACCTGCGCATCGATGTGTTCCGCGCCTCGGGGCCCGGCGGCCAGTCGGTCAACACGACCGATTCCGCGGTGCGCATCACCCACCTGCCGACCGGACTGGTGGTCATCCAGCAGGACGAGAAGTCCCAGCACAAGAATCGCGCCAAGGCCATGAAGGTGCTGCGCGCGCGCCTGTATGAACGCGAGCGCCAGATCCGCGACGAGGCCCGCGCCGCCCAGCGCAAGGGCCAGGTCGGTTCCGGCGACCGTTCGGAGCGCATCCGCACCTACAACTTCCCCCAGGGCCGGGTCACCGACCACCGCATCAACCTGACCCTGCACAAGCTGGAGCGGGTGATGGGCGGCGAACTGGACGAACTGATGGACGCTCTGATCACCGACGACCAGGCGCGCCGCCTGTCCGAGATCGCGTGACCGGAACCTCAGGCCGCCACGCACCGGGCACCTTGGGCCATGCCGTGGACCGGGGGGCGAGGCACCTCGCCGCCGCGGGGGTCCAGACGGCGCGTCTGGATGCCCGCGTGCTGGCGGCGCACGCGCTGGGCCGCGATCCGTCCTTCGTGCTGACCCATCCGGAGACCTGTCTCAGCGCGGACCAGGCCGCCGCCGTCGACGCCCTTTACGCCCGCCGCGTCGCGCGCGAGCCGGTGTCGCGCATCCTGGGTGAGCGGGAGTTCTGGTCCCTGTCCTTCCGGGTCACCGGCGCGACCCTGACGCCGCGCCCGGAGACGGAGACCGTTGTCGAGCACGCGCTCACCCGGATTCGCGCATGCGGCCGGGAGAACGAGGCGTTGCGCATCCTCGATCTCGGCACCGGCACCGGCTGCCTGCTCCTCGCGGTGCTGTCGGAACTGCCGCGGGCCCAGGGGCTCGGCATCGACATTTCCGCCGACGCCGTGGCCGTTGCGTCGGGCAACGCGAACCGCCTGGACCTGGCCGGCCGCGCGCGGTTCCGGGTCGGCGACTGGGCCTCGGGGCTCTCGGGACCTTTCGACCTGATCCTCTCAAACCCGCCCTACATCGCCGCAGGCGACGGCGCGGCGCTGCCCCCGGAGGTGCGCGACTTCGACCCGCCGGCGGCCTTGTTCGCCGGCAGGGAAGGGCTGGACGCCTATGCCGCCATCGCCCCCCAGGTTGCGCGTCTGCTGGTTCCCGGCGGGGCCGTGATCGTAGAACTGGGCCAGGGCCAGGAAGCGGCCGTCATTGGCATCTTCCAGGCAGCGGGCCTGGTTCACGACGGCACGCGGACAGATCTCGCCGGCATCGCGCGCTCTCTTTGCTGTCGCCTGGATGTTCGGACGGGCCTGCAAAAAAATGTTGGAAATGAGGGTGAACCGGTCTAGGGTGCCCTTGGTGGCCGCAAGGCCGCTTGGGCGGATCGTCCTGCGTGACGCGTCCTCGACATCCGGAAATCATTCAGAAATTCGGAACCAGGTCGCGGCACCGGACAGGCCCCCCGGGATTTCCCTGAGCAAAGCGACGCGCGTCTCCGTAGGGTAACGAGACGGTCGTTCTTTGAACAGCCGATGCGGCGAGCGGGCCAAGTCTGTCCGTCTCCGTGGCGGGTGGGGTGGGTCCGTAAAGCGGGCCGAACCGAAGGGGAAGCGTTCCCAGCAGCCCGCAAACAGACGTGTTGCAAGGAAAATGAACAAGAATCCAAACAATAGACGGTCGCGCGGTCGCGGCGGAAACAAACGCCACGGCAACGTTCGTAATCAAACCTTCGAAAGCAACGGACCCGGCGTCAAGGTCCGTGGCTCGGCGCAGCAGGTGCTGGACAAGTACCTGACTCTCGCCCGTGACGCGTCGTCGTCCGGTGACCGGATCATGGCCGAAAGCTACTTCCAGTTCGCCGAGCACTACTTCCGCCTGCTGAACGTGGACGACCAGCGCAACGGTGAACGGGGCGGCGCCAACCGGCGTGGCAACGGCCGCGACCGCATGGAAACGCCGGGCGGCGCCATGGGCGGGCCCGACGACTACATGTCCGGCGACTACGACGACGACGACATGGACAATGACGGCGACGGGGACGAGACGGCCGCCGAGGTCATCCGCACCGATCGGCCCCAGGCCGACGAGGGGACCAAGGCGAACAGCGACGACGCCGGCGAACAGGCGCGCAGCGATGCCGAGCCCCGCGATGAAGCCGGCGGCGAGGCGGACGACGCCAGACCGTCCCGCAGGGGCCGTGGTCGCCGCCGCAAGGGACCGGAGGCCCAGGCCGAACTTCCCATGGACAGCCAGTCGTCCGTAGACAGTCAGTCCGACGTACAGCCCGAACAGCCCGCGGCGACCGCCGCCGCCGATTGACTGCCTGAATTCCTCAAGCGCGACATCTGATCGCGCCGCCTTAAAGATCAACGAGGCGAGAGGGACTCTCCGACGGCAACGCGGCCCGCTTTCGTTACGCGGACGTACACACCCATGTCGATGTGGCCGAACCCGGCCTGCAGGAACTTGACGATGTTCAGGTTGCGGTCCGCCGTGGCCGGGTTGACGTTGACCGCGGCGCAGCGGTCGATGCGCGCCGTCACTTCCGCCTCGGCCCCGCCCAGGGCAACCGTCCTGCCGATCCAGTCGAACTCGGCCCAGGGCTCGATCCCGTCCACATAGAAGTTGGCGCGGAAGCGCAGGGGGTCCACGGTCTCCTTGACGACCCGCTCCAGGTCGCGGATCGAGGCCAGGTTGATGACGGAGATTACCGGGTCTGGCTGGTCCGTCAGGCGATCGCCGGTATTGGCCTCGACCAGACGGGGCCGGCCTTTCGCCTCGTCCCGCATGTAGGCGGCGAAGAAGTCCTCTATCACGGTGCGGCCGATGCGATCGGCGATGTTGCCGCGCGCGACCTGGCGGCCCTGGCGCTTGACGGTCAGCACCCCCGTCGAGTCGTCGAATTCCGTTTCCAGGGACGCCAGTTTCTCGTTTTTCACGAGGGCCAGGAAATTGCGCTTGGGCATCCATTCCAGATGGTGCCCGCCCGTGACGGGGGTCGAGCCCAGCGCCAGGGCGAACCGTCGGTCGCCCGGCAGGTAGTCCTCCACCGCAAGCGCGGTGGCGTCGAGCGCCTGCGCGCTCAGCCCCTTCACCGGATAGCGGTAGATATGGGTGATCTCGGCAACCATGGGGGGCCGAGGCTCAACCTTCGGCGCCGGTCTGTCAACGCCCGAAATTATCTTTCGGCCCGCGATTGCACGGGCGCGGCCATAACCCTATGTCACATGCGGAAATTGTAACTCTTGAGAGGAGCGGTCTGTTCGCCGATTATCGGGGGCATGTCGCTCTGTCGCCAAAGGATGGGACAGATGGAATTTGAGAAATTCACCGAGCGTGCACGGGGCTTCATCCAAAGCGCCCAGACGCTTGCCATTCGCGAATCGCACCAGCAGTTCACGCCGCTGCACCTGTTGAAGGTGCTGCTCGACGACAGGGAGGGCCTCGCCGCCTCGCTGATCGAGGCCGGCGGCGGCAACGCCCAGCGGGCGTTGCGCCTGACCGAGGGCGAACTGAAGCGTCTGCCCAAGGTCGAGGGCAGGAACGTGCAGATCTACCTCGCCTCGGAAACGGCCAAGCTGTTCGACCAGGCACAGCAGATCGCCGAGAAGGCCGGCGACAGCTTCGTCACGGTCGAGATGCTGCTGCTCGCCGTCGCCATGGCCGAAGGCACGGATGCCTGCAAGGTGCTGAAGGACGCGGGCATCACGCCGCAGGATTTGAACACCGCGATCAAGGAGTTCCGCAAGGGCCGGGCGGCCAATTCGGCCAACGCGGAAGACTCCTATGACGCGCTCAAGAAATACGCCCGTGACCTGACCCAGGCCGCCATGGACGGCAAGCTGGACCCGGTGATCGGCCGCGACGAAGAAATCCGCCGCACCATTCAGGTTCTCTCGCGTCGCACCAAGAACAACCCGGTGCTGATCGGCGAGCCCGGCGTCGGCAAGACCGCCATCGTCGAGGGTCTGGCGCTGCGCATCGTCAACGGCGACGTGCCCGAGGCCTTGAAGGACAAGCGCCTGATGGTGCTCGACCTGGGAGCGCTGGTCGCCGGCGCCAAGTTCCGCGGCGAGTTCGAGGAACGCCTGAAGGCGGTGTTGGCCGAAGTCACGGCCGCCGCCGGCTCCATCATCCTGTTCATCGACGAGATGCACACGCTCGTCGGCGCCGGCAAGGCCGAGGGGTCCATGGACGCCTCCAACCTGTTCAAGCCGGCGCTCGCGCGCGGCGAACTGCACTGCGTCGGCGCAACGACGCTGGACGAGTACCGCAAGCACGTGGAAAAGGACGCGGCCCTCGCCCGCCGGTTCCAGCCGGTGTTCGTGGGCGAACCCACCGTGGAGGACACCATTTCGATTCTGCGCGGGATCAAGGAAAAGTACGAGCTGCACCACGGCGTGAAGATTCACGACAACGCCCTGGTCGCCGCGGCGATGCTGTCGAACCGCTACATCACCGACCGCTTCCTCCCGGACAAGGCCATCGACCTGATGGATGAAAGCGCCAGCCGCGTGCGCATGGCCGTCGACTCCAAGCCCGAGGAACTGGACGAACTGGACCGCCGGGTCATCCAGTTGAAGATCGAGCGCGAGGCCCTGAAGAAGGAGACGGACAAGGCCTCCAAGGATCGGCTTGGGAAGCTGGAGGTCGAGCTCGCCGGGTTGGAAGAGAAATCGAACGCCATGACGGCGGATTGGGAAAAGGGCAAGACGGCGCTCGCCGATACCACCAAGCTGAAGGAAGAACTGGAAAAGGCTCATCTGGCCCAGCAACAGGCGCTGCGCGCCGGCGACTATGAAAAGGCCGGCGAACTGCAGTACGACCTGATCCCCCGGCTCGAAGACAAGCTGAAGAAGGCCGAGGAAGCCGACGGCTCCGCCGTGGTCGAGGAAGCGGTGACCGAGGAGCATATCGCCCAGGTCGTCAGCCGCTGGACCGGCATTCCCGTCGACAAAATGCTTCAGGGCGAGCGCGACAAATTGTTGCAGATGGAAACCAACCTGGGCCGCCGCGTGGTCGGTCAGCAAGAGGCCGTCACCGCCGTGGCCAACGCGGTGCGCCGTTCGCGCGCCGGGTTGCAGGACGCCAACCGGCCCATGGGCTCGTTCCTGTTCCTGGGCCCCACGGGCGTGGGTAAGACGGAACTGACCAGGGCGCTGGCCGAATTCCTGTTCGACGACGAGACGGCGATGGCCCGCATCGACATGTCCGAATACATGGAAAAGCATTCGGTCTCGCGGCTGATCGGCGCCCCTCCGGGCTATGTCGGCTATGACGAAGGCGGCGCCTTGACCGAGGCTGTGCGCCGCCGGCCCTATCAAGTCGTGTTGTTTGACGAAGTCGAGAAGGCCCATCCCGACGTCTTCAACGTGCTGCTGCAGGTGCTGGACGACGGCCGCCTGACCGACGGCCAGGGCCGCACGGTCGACTTCCGCAACACGCTGATCATCATGACCTCCAACCTGGGCGGCGAAATCCTGGCCGGGCAGGAGGAGGGCCACGATTCGGCCGAGGTCCGCGGCCCGGTCATGGAGATCGTGCGCCAGGCCTTCCGGCCGGAATTCCTCAACCGCCTGGACGAAATCATCCTGTTCCACCGCCTGTTCCCCGAACACATGGGTGGCATCGTCGACATCCAGCTCGGCCGTCTGCGCAAGCTTCTGGCCGACCGCCACATCGCCCTGAATCTGGACGCGGCGGCGCAGGACTGGCTTGCCGAAAAGGGCTATGATCCGGTCTACGGCGCCCGGCCCCTGAAACGGGTGATCCAGAAGGAGTTGCAGAACCCGCTCGCCAGCATGATCCTGGAAGGCTCGGTCGCGGACGGCTCCAAGGTCACCGTTTCGGCCGAGGGCGGCAGGCTGACCATCAACGGCAAGGCAGTGGAGGCGGAAGCGGCCTGATGAATGTGATCCCTGCTCCGGTCCCGCACTGTCCCGTCTGCGACGGGGCAGAGCAGACCTTTGCCATGACCGCGCGGGGGCACGACCTCTACCGCTGCAACGGCTGCGCCACGCTCTATGTCCATGGACTGCCGTCCAACGCGGATCTGGCCGCCATGTACGACGATTCCTACGATGGTGCCACGACCGGCTATTTCGCCAAGGTCGACAAGAAGATGCGCCGGGCGCGCGGCCGTATCCGGGCGCTCCGGAAGCTGGCGCCGGCGGGCGGCCGATTCCTCGACGTCGGTTGCAACGGCGGCTTCGTGGTCGAGGCGGCGCGCGAGACCGGCCTCGACGCCTGGGGACTGGAAGTCGACGGCGTGTCCGTCGCCTACGCGCGGGAGCATTATCCCGCGAACGAATACTTCCTGGGCCTGGTCGAGGACTTCCACTCGGTTCAGGGCTTCGACCTGATCTACACGTCGGAAGTCATCGAGCACGTGGCCGACGTGCGGGCCTTCATGGCGGCGATCGTGCGGCTACTCAATCCCGGCGGTGCGCTCTACGTCACGACGCCCGATATCAGCCACTGGCGCCGGCCCCGGGATCTCGACAAATGGGACGGTTTCAACCCGCCGGTCCATTGCGTCTATTTCAATCCGGCCAGCATGCGCCTGCTGCTGGAAAGCCTGGGGCTTGAGATCGTCCGCAAGCTGCCGGCCTTCAAGCCGGGCATGAAGTTCATCGCGCGCAAGCCCCGTTAACCGGGAAAATCCTGTGACTGCCGTCACTGTATCGATTCCGGAACGATAATAGGCTGATCCTCCACAAAGGATCTGTCTCATGGGCGAGGTGACTCTAACCCGCGGTGTTCGCGCGAACCTGCTGCAACTGCAGCGGAACGAGGCCCTGCGCCTGCAGGTTGCCGACCGGCTTGCCACCGGACGGCGGGTCAACCGCGTCGCCGACGATCCCCGGGATTTCTACGCCGCCCGCGCCGCCGCCAACCGGGTCGGCGACCTGTTCGACCTGAAGTCGGGCATCAACCAGGCACTGTCGTCGGTCGAGGCCGCGCAGACGGGCCTGAACGCGGTAGGGGACTTGACCCGCCAGCTGCGGGGGATCGCCACCGGTGCGCGCGGCGGCACGGCGGAGCGGCGTCAGGCGGCGGTGGAGCAGTTCGATCAGATTCGCGGCCAGATCGCCAGCCTGGCCCGCGACGCGTCCTACGCCGGAGTCGACCTGATTTCCGATCCCGCCGACGATCAGACGACCCGCGTGGGCGACCTGTCGGGCGCCGAGATCACGGTCACGGGCGGGGCGGCGAGCGCCGACGCCCTCGGCATCGGTACCGCCGCCGGCGATTACGGCGGCTTTGCCACGGACGCCGACATCGACACGGCGCTGAACGATCTCGCCGGCGCGACCGCCCGGGTCCGTTCGACGGGACAGCGCTTCGGTTCCGATGTCGCCGCGCTGACCACGCGGCGGCAGTTCACCGGAGACCTCTCCAATACCCTGCAGGCGGCGGAGGACAAGCTTTCCGGCGCCGACCTGAATGAAGAAGCGGCGCGCCAGGTGGCGCTGCGGCTGCAGGACCGTTTCGCGGCGGCCGGCCTGCGCTTCGCCGTACGCACGGAAAGCCTGGTCGCAGACCTGTTGGGATCGGGGGCAAGCCGATGATGGCGGCGGCTCATCGTCACGCCGCCGCGTCGCGCGCCTACGGCCGGGTCCATCTTGCGGTCATGGGCGGACGTCCGGCCGAGGCCGAGGCCTTCGCCCGCGCCGCCGCCCTGCTGCGCGACGCCGCCGAACGCCCCGCCGAGCGCGCCACGCTGGCGCGCGCGCTCGGCTTCAATCAGAAACTCTGGACCATCGTCCAGGCCGAGGCGATGGATCCGGCCCATCCGGCGCCGCCGGACGTCCGCAGAGACATGATGGTCCTAGCCCGTTTCATGGACCAGGCGACAACCGACGCCCTGGCGGCCCCGCATCCGCGCCTGGGGGTCATGATCGAGGTCAACCTCTGCCTGTCGAAAGGCCTGTTCTCGGCGACTTGATCGCCGATCACGGTCGGACCGCGTGCCAGACGCCGTCCGATCCGTCCCCGTTCGTATCGCCGGGCTTCTCGTCACTGACGAAACCGTAAAGCGGCTTTCCGTCGTACGCCCACTGCCTGCTGCCGTCCGACCGCGTCAGAATCGAGAACCGGTCCGGCGCCGGCGAGTCTCCGACGACCCCTGCCGGCGGCCAAATGACGGCGCACAGGCCGTCGCAATTGGATTTGCCGGGGGAATCCTTGTCATAGGTGTAAAGTGTCATGCCCTGGGTATCCGTCAATACCGAACCCGATGAGGTGGCGCGAGTCTTGCCCAGGTCCGCACCGCGCAGCGAGATTCCGCCAGTGCAGGCGGAAAGGGACAGCATCAGAAAAAGGACAGCGAGAAACCATCCGGGCGCTGCCTGCCGTCGGGCGACCATGGTTTTTCCCCTTATGTCCTATCCGCGAGGGTGTAATCGCGCTCGACCCGTGCGACCCTGATGCGGAAATCCTTGAAAATTCCGGCCTTGCCCTTGTCCTGGGCGGTCTGATGGCCGAGATGCGCTTGCCATTCCCGGATCGCGGCTTCGTCGCGCCAGAACGACAGAGAGACGTAGCGCTCTGGGTCGGCCAGACTCTGGAACCGCTCGATGGAGATGAACCCGTCGATCCTTTCCAACTCCGGGCGAAGCTCGGCGGCCAGGTCGAAATACTCGTGGGCCCGCTCGGGATGCGGGGTGACTTCGAAGATCACGGCATACATGGCTTTCCTCCTCCGCCCCGGGGCGTCAGCCGCCGAGGAAGTCCGTCACGTGTTTCAGGAACAGATTGGGCGCTTCCGCGTGCGCCCAGTGCCCGACGCCGGGCAGAACCTCGACGCGCGCCGCCGGGAACAGGCGTTCGATCTCCCCGTGATGGTGCGGACCGATGTAATTCGACGCCCCGCCGGCCAGGAACAGGGTCGGACCTTTGTAGCTTCGGCCAGGCGAAGGGGCCGCGAAATCCAGAAGATTCTCCATGGCGGCACTCAGGGCTTCCAGATTGACCCGCCATGCATATCCACCGCTCCCGCTTTCCAGGTTCTGCAACAGGAACGCGCGGATGCCGGGGTTCTTTTCCGCCGCCGCCAGCAGGGCGTCGGCGTCCTTTCGCGAGACAATATGAGAAAGGTCCATGGCGCGCAAGGCTTCCACATAGTGGATGAAGGTGCCGGGCGAGGGGGCGGGCGCGATGTCCACGACGCAGAGCGCGCGGACCAGCTCGGGATGCGCCAGCGCCAGGGTCATGGCGGTCTTGCCGCCCATGGAGTGGCCGATGACGTCGGGGCATCCTAAGCCGTGGGCATGGATGAAATGGGCTACGTCGGCGGCCAGCGCCGGATAGGTCATGACCGGATCCCACGGGCTTTCCCCGTGGTTTCGGAGGTCCAGGCTCAGAACCCGGCGGTGGGCCGAAAGGACCTTGGCGATTGCCCCCCAGTTGCGTTTGGAACCGAACAGGCCGTGCAGGATCAAAAGCGGCCGGCCGGCGCCTGTGTCCGTGAAGGCGAGGGGTAGGGGAGTGGGATCCGCCATGGGAGGTTCCGCCATGTCCAGCGGACGACGCGCGGGCGCGTCAGTGGACGGCCGCCGGGTCGTTCTTGGGTTCGGTCTTCCGGTTATCGTCCTGCTGCGCGAACTGCAAGCTCATCCGGGACTTGGCCGCCAGGAAGCGGTCCAGTTCGTCGCCCTTCAGCTTGCGGCCCGACGGCATGCGCACGCTGAGCGGGTTGACCTGTCCCCCATCGACCAGGATCTCGTAATGCAGGTGCGGGCCCGTGGACC
>PFFW01000080.1 GCA_002781745.1 Rhodospirillales bacterium CG15_BIG_FIL_POST_REV_8_21_14_020_66_15 | reverse complement strand
TTCACCATCGCCGGCAAGAGCCCCTTCAACCACCTGATCTATCCGGCCCCGGTCGTGGGCGGCCTCGGCACCCATTCGACGCTCGACCTGGGCGGCGGCACCAAGTTCGGCCCCGACGTGGAATGGCTCGACATCACCCATCCGGACCAGATCGACTACCGCGTGGATGAACGCCGGGCGGCGAGCTTCTACGGCGCCATCCGCCGCTACTGGCCGGGCCTGGCGGACGGCGCGCTCCAGCCCGGCTACACGGGGGTGCGGCCCAAGCTGACCAACAGCCAGGACAAGTACGCCGCCGACTTCGTCATCCAGGGTGCGGACCGGCACGGCCTGGCAAGCTACGTGGGGCTGTACGGCATCGAAAGCCCGGGCCTGACCTCGTCCCTGGCGATCGCCGAACGGGTCGTCCGCCTGACGCAATAAACGCTTCTGTTGCTTGCTTCCGGGGATAATTCCCGTCAAGATGGTATCGCTCATCAGATTGGGGGGTACCATGAACGATGCGACGATACCCGGCCCGCCGGCCAGCGGAACGCCGACGCCCCCGGCGCCCGCCGTCCCGCCCCATGCCGACGAACCGCGCCCGGCCGCAGAGCAGCACTTCGCCTTTACCGGGCGGCTCGGTCCGCTGTTCCGCATCGTTCTGAAGAACGCCCTGCTGACGCTGGTGACGCTCGGGATCTACCGCTTCTGGGCAAAGACAGAACTGCGCCGGTATTTCTGGGGCCACACGGTAATCGACGGCGAGCCGCTGGAATACACCGGCCGGGGGCTCGAACTCTTCCTCGGCTTCCTGGTCGTCGTCGCTATCCTGGGCCCGGCGACCCTTGCCTACGACTGGGCCCTCACCGCCGTCGGCATGGAGACGGCGACCGGCGTTGCCCTGCAGCTTGCCTATATCTTCGGCATCCTCTGCCTGATCCACGTCGCCGTTTACCGCATGTGGCGCTACCGCCTGACGCGCACGACCTGGCGCGGTATCCGCTTCGGGCTCGACGGCGCCGCCTGGCGCTACATGCTGCGCGCACTCGGCTGGACCTTCCTCTCCGTCCTCACACTCGGCATCGCCGTACCCTGGATGGACCGGGCGCTGTGGGCCTACCGGATCGACAACACCCGGTTCGGCACGGCGCCGTTCCGCCTCGATCGCTCGGCCAACGCGCTGCGCCTGCTGCCCGCCTGGCTGTTGACCCTGGCGGCACCCGCCGCCATCATCGTCTTCGCCACCGCCGCCAGCGTCCAGGCCGCCGCCAACGCCGCCTCGCCGGAACAGGTCAAGACGCTCCTCATCACCACCCTCGCCACCTATGGGGGTTGGCTGGTGGTCGGATTTTTGGTCTGGCTGGGCTGCGTGACCTGGTATCAGGTGGTGCGGTTCCGCCTGTTCGCCGGCGGCGTGCGGTTCGGCGACGCCGCCGGCCTGCATTCGCGGGCGCACACCTTGGTCGTTCTCGGCCTCGTGACGCTATATTGGTTCCTGCTCGCCATGGCGTTCGCCTTGTTCGGCTACCTCACGGTGACGCTGCTGGAACCGTTTTTTGGCGCGGGCGGTCAACAGGTGGAATTTGCGGATGCTGCCGGGATCGTGTTCTTCTTGCTCGTCATGTTCATGGTTGTGATCGTTTTGCCCATCATCAACGTAATGGCCCTGCAATACGGTTTGATCTCCCATTTCGTGCGCACGCTTTCGGTAACCAATCCAGAAGCCCTGCGCGCCGCCGTACAGGCCACCGACCCCGGCCCGGCCCGCGGTGAGGGGCTGGCGGACGCCCTGGATGTCGGCGCCTTCTGATCCGCCGCCGATCCCCGCGACCTATTTCGACGGCCGCTCCGCCGCCGGGCAGATGGTGATGCTGACAGTTGCACTCCACGACCTTGTGCTGCACGACGCGGACGGCGGGGAGGTTGCCCGCTGGCCGCACGGCGAGATCCACTTTGCGAGCCCTGCGGGCAGCGAGCATCCGCGCCTGCGCCGCGGCCATGACGGCGACGCACGCCTGACCCTGGCCGACGGCGACCTGGACCGGCTGAAGCCGTTCCTGCGCAACCTGGGCAAGCGGGAAAGTGCCTGGCGCGAGACCTGGCGGCCGATCCTCGTCTTCGCCGCCGCCGCCAGCCTGTCAATCTGGCTACTGGTCGTCACCGTCATCCCACGCGCCGCCGGATTCGCCGCCCGCCACGTGCCGGCCGAATGGGAGAACCGCCTGGGCGACGCCGCGCGCGACCAGATCCTCGACCTCTTGGCCCTGATGGAGAATCGCAAGTCGAAGCGGCCGATCCTCTGCACCGGGAACGGGCGCGGCGACCTGACCCGCTTCCTCGGCCGCCTGCTGGCCGACGGCGGCATGGCACGCCCGATCCGTTTGTGGGTCGCCGACCTGGACCTGATCAACGCCTTCGCCCTGCCGGGCGGCCACGTGGTGCTGACCCGCGGCCTGATCGAGAACGCCCGGAACGGCAACGAGGTCGCCGCCGTGCTGGCCCACGAAATCGGCCACCTGAAGCACCGACACCCGACCAAGGTGGCTTTGGAGCATGCCGCCGTCGGCTCCATCGTCGGCCTGATGGTAGGCGACCTGTTCGGCGGCGCGGTGATCGCTGGCCTGGGCAACGCGCTGATCGCATCCGCCTATTCGCGCGACGCCGAGCGCGAGGCCGATGCCTTCGCCGTCGGGGCCATGAACAAGGCCGGCTGGGACGTGCGCCCGATGGCCGACTTCTTCGACCGCCTGGCCGCGGAACAGGGCGGCGCCGAGAAGACGATGGCCCTGATCGCCAGCCATCCCCTGTCGGTGGAACGGGCGAAAACGGTGCGCGCCCAGGCGACGGGAACCGGCGCGGTCTTCGCCGATGCCCAGTGGAAGCGCATCCGGGCGATCTGCGGCTGACCCGCCGCCCTGTGGAAAAACTGATCCTATTCCGCCGCCACGGCGCGTCCGACGATCCGTTCATACCGCTCGGTATAATGCTCCCAGACCTCGGGGTTCTTCAGGCGCGGCGGCTTTTCGCCGCGGAAGATGGCGACCCACTGCTCGGCCGCCGATTTGGCCATGTTGTAGTTGCACTGCTTGGTCACGCCCGCGTTGTGGGGCGACATCAGCACATTGTCGAACCCGCCGAACAGATTGTCCTTGCCCGTGGGCTCGGTCGCGAACACGTCGAGCCCCGCGCCCCGGATGCGGTTCTCTTTGAGGGCCGTGGCCAGGGCCTCCTCGTCATGGATGCCGCCGCGCGCCGTGGTGATGAAATAGGCCGTGGGCTTCATTTGGGAGAACGCCCGGGCGTCGACCATGCCGCGGGTCTCGGCGGTCAGCGGGCAGTTGATCGAGACGATGTCGGCCTCGCGGAACAGGGTCTCGAAATCCACCTTCTCGGCCCCGCGCTCGGCGAAGTCGGCGTCGGAGATATAGGGGTCGCAGGCGATGACGCGCGCCCCGAAGGGCTTCATGTAGGCCGAGACCAGGCGGCCGATGTTGCCGAGGCCGACGATGCCGACGACCTTGCCGGTCAGTTCCTCGCCGATGTATTCGAAGCGGTCGACCGCCGCGTCACGGCGGATCGCCTTGTCCGTCTGGGCGATCTGCTTGGAGAGCGCCAACGCCATGCCCATGACGTGCTGGGCCACGGAAACGGAATTGGCGCCCGAGTTATTGACGACCATGACGCCGTGCTCCGTGCAGGCCGCGACATCCACCATGTCGTAGCCCGCGCCGGTGGAGGAAATCGCCAGCAGGTTTGGGCAGCGCACGATCAGGTCTCGCGTCGGGAACCAGCGGCGGGGGGTTTCCGTCGACGGCATGAGCTGATAGCCGTGGGCCCGCTCCAGGGCGGTCCAGGCGGCCGTGTCGTCGCCCTCGAACCTCAGGCGCTCGACCGCGATGTCGGCCTCGGGCGCCAGCACGTCCAGCGCCACCGGATCCATCCATTTTTCGAAATAAACCAGCGTCTTCGCCATTACCGGAGAGTCCTCTAAGTCTTGTGTTTTTGTTTGTGAGGCTGTTCTATCCGGTCTTTCCGGAAGGCGACAACAAAAACCGGGGCGGGATGGCGGAGAGGACGGAAATGACCCGGGGCTGGCACGTGTGGATCGACCGGGGCGGCACCTTCACCGACCTGGTGGCGCGCGCGCCCGACGGGCGGCTGGTTACCCACAAGCTGTTGTCGGAAAACCCGGACCGGTACGAGGACGCGGCCCTGCAGGGCATCCGCGATATTCTCGGCATCGCGCCCGGCGAGGCGATCCCCGAGGGAGCCGTCAGCGTCGTCAAGATGGGCACCACGGTCGCCACCAACGCGCTTCTGGAACGCAAGGGCGACCGCACGGTGCTGGTCGTCACGGAAGGCTTCGGCGACGCGCTGCGCATCGGCTATCAGGCGCGGCCCGACATCTTCGCCCGCCATATCGTGCTGCCGGAAATGCTCCATGAGCGCGTGATCGAGGCGGGTGAGCGGCTCAATGCCCAGGGCGAAGCGCTGACGCCGCTTGACGAAGACCGCCTGCGCGCCGGCCTGCGGGACGCCTTCGACGCCGGCATCCGCGCCGCCGCCATCGTCTTCATGCACGGCTACCGCTATCCGGCGCACGAGCGCCGCGCCGCCGAGATCGCCCGCGAGGTCGGCTTCACCCAGGTTTCGGCCAGCCATGAGGTCAGCCCCCTGATGAAGCTGGTCAGCCGCGGCGATACGACGGTCGTCGACGCCTATCTGTCGCCCATCCTGCGCCGCTACGTGGACCGGGTGGCGGCGGATCTGGGCGATACCCGCCTGCAGTTCATGCAGTCCAACGGCGGGCTGACCGACGCGCGCCTCTTCCAGGGCAAGGACTCCATCCTGTCCGGGCCGGCGGGCGGCGTGGTCGGCATGGTCGAGACGGCGCGCATGGCCGGTTTCGGCAAAGTCATCGGCTTCGACATGGGCGGTACCTCGACGGACGTCTCGCATTTCGACGGCGAGTACGAGCGCACCTTCGAGACCCAGGTCGCGGGCGTGCGCATGCGCGCCCCCATGATGAACATCCACACGGTCGCGGCCGGCGGCGGCTCGATCCTGCACTTCGACGGCGCGCGCTACCGGGTCGGCCCCGACAGCGCCGGCGCCGACCCGGGTCCCGCCTGCTACCGCCGGGGCGGGCCGCTGACGGTGACCGACTGCAACGTCATGCTGGGCAAGGTGCAGCCCAGGTACTTTCCCGCCGTGTTCGGGCCGAACGCGGACCAGCCGCTCGACGACCGCGTGGTGCGCCGCAAGTTCGAGGAAATGACCCGCATAATCCACGAACAGACCGGCGACGACCGCACGCCCGAGGAAGTCGCCGAGGGCTTCCTCAAGATCGCCGTCGAGAACATGGCCAACGCCATCAAGAAGATCTCGGTCCAGCGCGGCCACGACGTCACCGAATACATCCTCAACTGCTTCGGCGGGGCCGCCGGGCAGCATGCCTGTCTGGTGGCCGACGCGCTGGGCATGAACACGGTGTTCCTGCATCCCTTCGCGGGCGTCCTGTCGGCCTACGGCATGGGCCTGGCCGACGTACGGGCGATCCGCGAGAAGGCGGTGGAGGCCCCCCTGGCGGCGGGCCTGACCGGCCCCTTGTTGGAGCTCATCGAAGGGCTGGAAAAGGAGGCCCGCGCCGAGATCGAAGACCAGGACATCGCCAAGGAGAACATCGCGACCTTCCGCCGCGCCCACCTGCGCTACAAGGGGACCGACACGGCGTTGATCGTGCTCTTCGGCGACCGCCACAAGATGATCGAGGAGTTCGAGAGCCAGCACCGCCAGCGTTACGGCTTCACCGCGCCCGACCGCGGCCACATCATCGAGGCCGTGTCGGTGGAGGTTGTCGGCCGCGCCGGTCTGGCCGAGGATCCTGACATCGAGGACATCCCCGGCGTCGCGGCCCTGCGCCCCAAGGCGCTGGTGCCGATGATGTCCGGCGGCGAGCGCTACGAGACGCCGGTGTATCGGACCGAGGCGCTCCTGCCCGGCGACCGCCTGGAAGGACCGGCGATCCTGGTCGAGAACACCTCGACCATCGTCGTCGAACCGGGCTGGGCCGCCGAGATGACCCGCAAGGGCCACCTGATCCTGACCCGCGCCGAGCCGCGCCCGCAGGTCCACGCCATCGGCACCCAGGCCGACCCTGTGATGCTGGAAATCTTCAACAACCTGTTCATGTCCATCGCCGAACAGATGGGCACGACGCTCGCCAACACCAGCTATTCCGTCAACATCAAGGAACGGCTGGATTTCTCCTGCGCCGTGTTCGACCGCAAGGGCGAGCTGATCGCCAACGCGCCGCATATTCCCGTGCATCTGGGCTCCATGGGCGAAAGCATCCGCGCCGTGATGCGGGACAACGCGGGCCAAATGAAACCCGGCAACGTCTACGCCCTGAACGCACCCTACAACGGCGGCACGCACCTGCCGGACGTCACGGTGATCACGCCCGTTTTCGACGACAAGGGCGAAGACATTCTGTTCTACGTGGGATCGCGCGGCCATCACGCCGACATCGGCGGCATCACCCCGGGCTCCATGCCGCCCGACTCGAGGACGGTCGAGGAGGAAGGCGTGCTGATCGACAACTTCCTTTTGGTCGACCAGGGCAACCTGCGCGAGAACGCCCTGCGCGAACTTCTGTGCGGCGCCCCCTACCCCGTGCGCAACTTCGACCAGAACCTGGCCGACTTGGCGGCGCAGATCGCGGCCAATGAAAAGGGCGCCCAGGAACTGCGCAAGATGGTCGCCCACTTCGGGCTCGAGACCGTCTGGGCCTACATGAGCCACGTGCAGGACAATGCCGAGGAGAGCGTACGCCGGGTGCTGGACGTCCTGACGGACGGGCGGTTCGCCTGCGAGACGGACAACGGCGCCGTCATCGACGTGAAAATCACGGTGAACCGGAAGAAGCGCGAGGCGACGCTGGACTTCTCCGGCTCGTCCCCGCAACTGGATAACAACTTCAACGCACCGTCGGCCGTGTGCCACGCGGCGGTGCTCTACGTGTTCCGCACCCTCATCGACGACGACATCCCCTTGAACGCGGGCTGCCTGAAACCCCTGAAGCTGGTGATCCCCAAGGGCTCCATGCTGTCGCCCGTCTACCCGGCCGCCGTGGTCGCCGGCAACGTGGAGACCAGCATGATCATCACCGACGCTCTATACGGGGCGCTCGGCGTGCTCGCCTCCAGCCAGGGGACCTGCAACAACTTCACTTTCGGCAACGCGCGACACCAGTACTACGAGACGATCTGCGGCGGCTCCGGCGCGGGGCCCGATTTCGACGGCACGGACGCTGTCCATACCCACATGACCAACACCCGCCTGACCGACCCGGAGGTCCTGGAATGGCGCTTCCCGGTCATGCTGGAACGCTTCGAAATCCGTCGCGGCTCGGGCGGCGAAGGCGCCCATTGCGGCGGCGACGGCGTGATCCGCCGCATCCGGTTCCTCGAGGACATGACGGCGGCGATCCTGTCGAGCCACCGCCGCGTGCCGCCCCATGGCCTCGACGGCGGCGGCGGCGGCGCGCTGGGCCGCAATGCGGTCGAGCGCGGGAACGGGACAGTCGAGGAATTGACCGGCACGGACCGACGCGACCTCGCGGCCGGCGACGTCTTCATCATCGAAACGCCCGGAGGCGGCGGGTTCGGTGCGGCGTGACACGGCCTTAACCGGCGCTTAATCAAGATTTTCTATAAGATTCCGTGGTTTTCGCGGACGATTCGGCGGGCGTTTGACCGCCGGGAAAGCAGGGCATAGACTCGGGCGCAAGGGTTCCGCACCGCCCGTGGGGCAATAGGATTTGAGGGAGTTCGATCCGGTGCTGAAGCGCGTATTCTCCGGCTTGGTCGCGTTGGCGGCGGCGCTTTCCGCGCCGGGGGCCGTCTACGCGGCGCCGCTGGAGGTCGAACTTTCCCGCCTGATCACCAACCATCCCAACATCCTGGCCGCTGAGAACACGCTGCAGAGCAACCGGCAGAGCATCGACGTCGCCAAGGCCGCCCGCTTGCCGACCCTGAGCATGACCGGCGATGCCGGCCGCGAATTCATCGACAGTCCCTCGACCCGCGCTGCGGGCGCCAAGAGTATCGAGAACAAGAACGTCACCACCTTCACCCTGACCCAGAACCTGTTCGACGGCTATGCCACGCGGTCCGCCATCCGGATCGCGGAGCTGAACGAACATCTCGCCCGCATCTCCCTGGAAGGCACCCGGCAGAACACCCTGTTCCAGGGTGTGCGCGCCTATATCACCGTGCTTCGGCAGATGCGCCTGCTGGGCATCACCATCGAAAGCGAGGGCCGCATCCAACGCCAGCTCAACCTGGAAGACGAACGGGTGCGGCGCGGCTCGGGCATCGCCGTCGACGTGCTGCAGGCGAAATCGCGCCTGCAAGTCGCCAAGGAACGGCGCGTCGGCTTCGAAGGCCAGCTGCGCGACGCCATGTCGCGCTATCAACAGGTGTTCGGCTTCCCCCCGAACGTGGAGGACATGTACGATCCGCGCCCGCCGGTGAACGCGGTGCCCAGCGAGCTTGACCGTGCGCTCGCCATTGCCCTGGTCGAGAACCCCGCGGTCCGCGAGGCCGGCACCAGCATCGACATCACCCGCGCGCGGGAGATCGAGGCCAAGTCCGGCCTCTATCCCAAGATCGACCTGGAAGGCGAATTCAACCTCGAACAGAATAACGGCGGAGTCGTCGGCACGCGGCGCGACTACACCGTCGGGTTCCAGGCCGATTGGGAGCTGTTCTCCGGGTTCTCGACCCGCGCGTCGACCCTGCGCGCCGCCTACGACACGGCCGCCAACCGCAACAAGCTGCAGGCCGCGGCCCGCACGGTCGAGGAACAGGTACGCCTTGCTTGGCAGGCCCTGGAAACGGCCCGCGAGCGGGTGATCCTGTTGGAGAACGCGGTCAACATCGCCTCGGAAGTGGCACAGAGCCGGCGTAAGCTGCGCGCCGCCGGCAAGGAGACTGTGATCAACGTGCTGGACGCCGAGAATGAGGTCAACAACGCGCAGATCAACTTCACCACCGCGTCCTACGACGAGAAGACCGCCGCCTACCAACTTCTTCTCGCCCTCGGCCGGCTTGATCCCTTGAGCCTGAACCTCGTGGTGCAGTAAACCTGGGTGTGGGCCGATCCGGCCCGGCACAACGGAGTTGCCCCGCCATGGAAGGTTCCCTGTTTTCCCGTGACCGGCTGGTCACGCTCGACGCCGTCCGCGCGGCCCGGGCCAACATGCCCCATGTCATCCGGCGCACGCCCGTCGTGCCCGTGGCCAGGGAGTCGGCGGAAGTGGGCCGGGAAACCCTGTTCCTGAAGTGCGAGAATTTGCAGGTCACGGGGGCGTTCAAGGTGCGCGCCGTGTTCAACGTGATGCACTACCTTACGGCGGAACAGAAATCCGAGGGCGTGGTCCTGGCATCGTCCGGCAACTTCGCCCAGGGCTTCGCCTTCGCCGGCAAGACGCTGGGCGTTCCCATCACCGTGGTCATGCTGGACGCGACCAGCGCCTACAAGATTCAGGGCACGGAGGGCTACGGGGCCGAGGTCTACCTGTGCGGCACGGACGCCCTCGCCCGCCAACCCACTGTCGAGCGCCTGGCGGTCGAGCGCGGGATGACCGCCATCGACACCTGGGAAGACCCGCCCATCATCGCCGGCCACGGCACCATCGGCTTCGAGATCATGGAACAGTGCCCTGACGCCCGGCAGGTGCTGGTCCCCGTGTCGTCCGGCGGGGTCGCCGGCGGCATCGCGGCGGCGGTCAAACTGATCAACCCGAACGTGAAGGTCGTGGGAATCCAGCCGGAACGCGCCAATGCGGCCTATGTGTCGCGTCAGGCGGGCGCACCCACGGCCATCGATTATTGGGACAGTATCGCCGACGGGTTGAGCGCGCGGCGCCCAGGTGAATACCCCTTTATGCATCTGGAAGCGTTCCTCGACGACATCGTGCTGGTCTCGGAACAGGACATCGCCCGCGCCTTCAAGACCATCCTGACGCGCACCAAGATGCTGGGCGAGCCCGCCGGGATCACGGCGGCGGCCGGGTTCCTGTCGAGAAAGGTCGATACGTCGCTCAAGACCGTGGCCGCGCTGACGGGCGGGAACCTGACCCAGGAAACCATGCAGACGCTGCTGACGATGGCGGCAGCGGCGGAATAGTCCCCCTTCCGTCGGCCCCGCGGCGCAGGAATTCCCGGGCTACGTCTTCGTCCCGTCACCGGGCGGGGCAGGCGGCGCCTCGTCCTCCTTGCCGGGGGGCGGATGCTTGCGCCGGATGATGATGTCGCCGTTGGGCAGGACCTCGGGCATCTCGTACTGAGGGATCGTCTTTATGAACAATTCGAAGGCACGGAGGATCTTCTTCGTGCCTTCCTCCAGCAGCATCTCCGGATCGGACGGGTTGGCTTGCGCCCGGACCGGCGATAGAGGAGCCGAGACCAGCAGCAGCGCAAGGGCGGCGGCGAAAATCGGACGGACAGGGCGTGAAACAAAGAACGGCATGAACGCTCTCCTTTGGCGTGTTTCCCCCGGACCGGCCCCCAAGGCGTGCCGCGGCTCAGCCGCCCTTGAGCAGAAAAGCGGACGACGCCTCGAAGGCGTCCAGTTCCCGGCGCGAGGCGGTGCACAGGGCATCCAGCCGGTCGAGTTCCCGGCAGATGGCGTCACGTTGCTCGGCCAATGCCTTGAAGTGCAGATCGCACCCGGCAACCTGCGGCGGGTAATCGCGAATTTCCTGAAAGATAGGTCGCTTGGCGGAGAGCAGACGCTCACGCAGGTGGTACCAGCGCGGATCCGGGCCCGAGTTCTCGGCGGTCGCGGGATTGCTCATGCACGGTCACTCCGAAGGCACTGGTCCGTCACATATGGCCGGATTTCCACCAGGCCGCAAGGCTGCGGCCGTGGGGATGCTCATGCCGGCCCCGTGGCGATGTCCGCAAGGCGGTCGCGCGACAGGATCTCCACCGCCCCGCCCCGATCGGCACCGATGACCCCGGCGTTGCGCAGCTTGGTGAACGAGCGGCTGACCGTTTCGACGGTCAGGCCCAGGTAGTCGGCGATGTCGGCCCGGCGCATCTGCAGGCTCAGCGAACCATCGACGTTGACACATTCGGGCGCGCGGTCCAGCAGGCTCAGAAGGAATCCGGCGATACGCTCCTCGGCGCTCAGCCGTCCGAGCGACAGCATCTGTCCCTGGGCGGAGGTGACCTCGCGCTGAAGTTTGAGGATCACCGCCTCGGCCAACGCCGGGTAGCGGCCGACCAGTTCGGCGATCCGAGGGCGCGGAAAGCTGCAGACAGTCGCTTCCGTCAGGGCTTCAGCGGTGACCGGATAATCGGCGCCTTCGGGCAGGCCGATCAGGTCGCCCGAAAAATAGAACCCGGTGACCTGGCAGCGCCCGTCCGCCAACAGCTTGTATTGTTTGATTGCCCCCGAGGTGACCGTGAACACGCTGATCGCGGGGTCGGATTCCCGAAACAGGGTCTGCCCGGGATCCAGCTTGCGCCGGGTGATGTGCCGGGCAAGGTGCGCCAGTTCGTCCGGGTTCAGGCCCGCGCACATGGCCAAGTGCCGGGAAACGCAATTGGCGCATTCCAACGGCAGGTGACTGCCGTGCCGGGCCGCATCGCACAGACCGATCACATTGGCGCTGACGTGAGCCATTGATCCTTACCCAAGACCGTTGAGGCGGCGGCAGATACCCACGCCCGCCGTTCCCAAGCAATATAAAGCAGCGGCCCGTGCCGGTGCAAATCCCGATCGCATGTCGCCGAAGGAAACTCCGCTTCGGTGACGGGTCTATTCGGCGGCCTGTTTCGCGGACTGGACGATCACACCGGCGTGCTGGGTGACCATGATCTTGTTCAAAAGCTTGACACAGGAATAGACCGCAAACGTGTGTGGGCAATCCGTCTGCGTCAGCTTGGCCAGTTCCAGAACGGCGCCGATCAGGGCCTCGGTCTCGAGAGAACGTCCCGCCTCCACGTCCTGCAGCATGGAGGTCTTGTGGGCGCCGACGCTTTCCGCGCCGGAAATACGCTTTTCGATGGTGTGGCGGAACGTGATGCCCAGCTTTTCCGCGACGGCCTGGGCTTCCTCCATCATCTTCTGCGCCAGAAGTCGGGTTTCCGGGAACTGGCAGATGTCGACCAGCGTCGCATGAGTCAGCGCACTGATCGGGTTGAAGCTGAGATTGCCCCAGGCCTTGAGCCAGATTTCCGAG
>PFFW01000062.1 GCA_002781745.1 Rhodospirillales bacterium CG15_BIG_FIL_POST_REV_8_21_14_020_66_15 | reverse complement strand
GGTCGGCGGCGTGGGGGCCGTCGTGGGTGATCTCCGTGGAGAACCAGAGCCAGCCGCCGCCCGCGGCCAACGCCGTAAGCAGGATCAGGACCAGAACAGCCAGGAGAAGACGGCGCATCATGCCGCCAGTTTAGAACAAGGTGGGAATTTGTGGACCCGTCTCGTCATTCCCGCGAAAGCGGGAATCCAAAATCCGGCATTTCTGGCCCCCCGCTTTCGTGTTGTGTCCCGGGGGTGACATTCGTGGGGCGACGCCACACGACCTCAGTCGTACGCCTTGAACACCAGCGACGCATTGGTGCCGCCGAAACCGAAGGAATTGGAAAGCGCTGCCCGCACCTTGCGTTCCTTCGGCTGGTGCGGCACCAGATCGACGCCCTGGCAGGCATCGGAAGGATTGTCCAGGTTGAGCGTCGGCGGCACCACGCCGTGGTTCATGGCGAGGATGGAATAGATCGCTTCGACCGCACCGGCCGCACCCAGCAGGTGGCCGACGGCCGACTTGGTGGACGACATGCAGATGTTTTCGATGGCATTGCCGAACAGGCGCTTCACGGCGCCCAGTTCGATCTCGTCGCCGAGCGGCGTGGAGGTGCCGTGGGCATTGACGTAGTCGATGTCTTCCGGGTTCATTTGCGCCCGCTTCAGGGCCGCCTTCATGCAGCGGTAAGCGCCGTCGCCGTCCTCTGCCGGGGCGGTGATGTGATGGGCGTCACCCGACATGCCATAGCCGACGACCTCGGCGTAGATCTTGGCGCCGCGCTTCCTGGCGTGTTCCAGTTCCTCCAGAACGACGACGCCGGCGCCGTCCCCCATGACGAAACCGTCACGGCCCTGGTCCCAGGGGCGGGACGCTTTTTCGGGCGTGTCGTTGTAGCTGGTGGACAGCGCCCGTGCGGCGCAGAACCCGGCCACGCCGAGCGGGCAGATCGCCGCCTCGGCACCGCCCGCGACCATGACGTCGGCGTCTTCCCACATGATGATGCGGGCGGCGTCGCCGATGGCGTGCGCCCCGGTGGAACAGGCCGTGACCACCGCATGGTTCGGGCCCTTGAGGCCGTAGCGGATGGACACATGGCCGGACACCAGGTTGATCAGGCTGGCCGGGATGAAGAACGGGCTGAGACGCCGGGCACGGCCTTCGTGGACCGTGATCGCGCCACCGGCGATTTCCGGCAGGCCGCCGATGCCCGAGCCGATCAGGACGCCGGTCTTCCAGCGGTCCTCGTCGGCTTCCGGCTTCCAGCCGGAATCCTCGATCGCCTGGATGGCCGCCGCCATGCCGTAGAGGATGAACGTGTCCATCCGGCGCTGGTCCTTGGTCGGCACCCAGTCCTCGGCGTTGAAGGTGCCGTCGGTGCCGTCGCCCAAGGGCACGGTGCCGCCGATCTTGGCCGGCAGATCGTACTCGTCAAAGCCCTCAAGCCTGCGGATACCGGATTGCCCCGCCAGCAGGCGCGACCAGTTCAGGCCGACATCCGTGCCCAGGGAATTGACGATACCCAATCCGGTAACGACGACTCGTCTCATATCCGTATTTTCATATCCGGCCGCACGGGCGCCCGGCCGCACAGGCGGGCGGGCGCCGGTGGGACGAAATCGCCGCCGATTACTGCTGCGATTCGATGAAGTCGATGGCGTCCTTGATGGTCAGGATCTTTTCCGCGGCGTCGTCCGGGATTTCGATACCGAACTCTTCCTCGAAAGCCATGACCAGTTCGACCGTGTCGAGGCTGTCCGCGCCCAGATCGTCGATAAAGCTCGCGTTTTCAACAACTTTGGCTTCATCCACACCCAGGTGGTCGTGGACGATCTTCTTCACGCGATCAGCAACATCACTCATGTCAATTCCCCTGTTGGTTCCCCATCTTCGGATCAGGAAATAAAGGTTGAAATTCTGACGGTGGCGGCGGGATTCCGAGGGTCCCGGACCAAGTTCGCCCGCTTCCTATCACATATCGAACGCATTTGACCAGCCACGTCTATACACCTTTGTTCAAGCGGTCGTGACCGCCGATTTTCGGCTCAGATCATCGCCATGCCGCCGTTCACATGCAGCGTCTGGCCGGTCACGTAGGCGGCTTCGTCGCTGGCAAGGTAGACCGCCGCGGCGGCGATGTCGTCCGACGTGCCCATGCGGCCGGCCGGAACGGCCTTCATGATCGCTTCCTTCTGGGCGTCCGTCAGGTCGTCGGTCATGGCCGTGGCGATGAAGCCGGGAGCGATGCAGTTCACGGTGATGCCGCGGGCCGCCACTTCCTGCGCCAGGGACTTGGACATGCCGATCATCCCCGCCTTGGACGCCGCATAGTTGACCTGACCCGGGTTGCCGGTGACGCCGACTATCGAGGTAATGCCGATGATCCGCCCGAAGCGCTTCTTCATCATGCCGCGCAGCACCGCGCGGGACAGGCGGAACGCGGCGGTCAGGTTGACGTCGATGACTTCCTGCCAGTCGGCGTCCTTCATGCGCAGCATCAGGGTGTCGCGCGTCAGGCCTGCGTTGTTGATCAGGATGTCGATACCGCCCATGGCCGCCTCGGCGTCGGCGGCCAGCTTGTCCGTGCCGTCGGCCGACGACAGGTCGGCGGGCAGGACATGGGTGCGGGCGCCCAATTCCTTGGCAAGCGGCTCCAGCGCCTCGACCCGGCGGCCCGACAGCGCGACCTCGGCCCCCGCCCCGTGCAGGGCGCGGGCGATGGCCCCGCCAATGCCGCCCGAGGCGCCGGTCACCAGGGCGGTTTTTCCCGTCAGATCGAACATGGCCGTCTCCCTTATCCTTTCGTTTTTGCGTCCGACGCTACAGCGAGGCCAGGAACGCCTCCACCTCTTCCGGCGTGCCGACGTTGTGGACGTTCAATTCGCGGTCTATGCGCTTGACCAGACCCGCCAGCACCTTGCCGGAGCCGATTTCCACCAGGGTGTCGACGCCCTGGACCTTCAGCTGTTCAACGCTTTCGCGCCAACGCACCATGCCGGTGACCTGCTCGACCAGCAGCCGCTGGATCTCGGCCGGGTCCTCGACCGGCGCGGCGGTGACGTTGGCCATCACCGGCACGGCGGGGGCGTTGATCTGCACCGCGCCCAGGGCCGCGTCCATGGCGTCGGCGGCGGGCTGCATGAGGACGCAATGGAAGGGCGCCGAGACGGGCAGCATGACGGCGCGCTTGGCGCCCGCCGCCTTGGCGAACTCGACGGCGCGCTCGACGGCGCCCGTCGACCCGGAAATCACGATCTGGCCCGGGGCGTTGTCGTTGCCGGCTTGGCAGACCTCGCCTTCAACGGCCTGGGGCGCCGCCATGGATTGTTCGCAGACCTTTTCGACCGCATCCATGTCCAGACCCATGAGCGCCGCCATGGCGCCCTGGCCCACGGGCACGGCCTTCTGCATCTCGGTGCCGCGCGTTTTCAGAAGGCGCGCCGTGTCGGCCAGGGAGAACGCCCCGGCGGCGGCCAGCGCCGAATACTCGCCGAGCGAATGACCGGCGACGAAATCGGCCCGCGCCGAGAGGTCGAACCCGCCCTCGGCTCTGAGCACGGCCATCACGGCCAGGCTGGCGGTCATGATCGCGGGCTGGGCGTTGGCCGTCAGGGTCAGTTCGTCCTCGGGTCCTTCGAACATGATCTTGGACAGCTTCTGCTTGAGGGTTTCGTCCACTTCCTCATGGACCTCGCGGGCGGCGGCGAAGGCGTCATGGATGGCCTTGCCCATGCCCACGGTCTGGGACCCCTGCCCTGGAAAAATCAGCGCGCGTGCCATGAAAACGACTGTGCTCCCCAGTTTGATCAGGGCGAGAGGTATTGCCGCCCCGCCCCCGGCCTGTCAAGGGCGCTCGACGGGCCGACCTCCGCATCGGTGCGATCGTACCCCGATCCGCCATCCGCAACCACGCGAAACGCCGATTTTCTGTGCGCTTGCGCCGGTACCCGGAATGTGTATAGTGCGCCGCCTCGGGGCGAATTCCCCGACCTCCTTGTCGGCCAGGAAATGCGATTGGCCGGCTATGCCTCCGCGGTGGAGGCTGAGACAAGCCAAAGGGAGCTTAAATGCCGTACTACGAAAGCGTGTTCATCGCGCGGCCCGACATTTCGTCCGCTCAGGTCGACGGTCTGGTCGAACTCTTCGAAAAAGCCATCTCCTCCGGCGGCGGCAGCATCCAGAAAAAGGAATACTGGGGGCTGCGCAACCTCGCCTATCGGATCAAGAAGAACCGCAAGGGCCACTACATGCTCATGAACATCGACGCGCCGGCTGCCGCCGTCGCCGAGATGGAGCGCCAGATGCGGATCAACGAAGACGTCATGCGTCACCTGACCCTGCGCGTCGAGGAACTTGAAGAAGGCCCGTCCGTCATCGTCCAGAACAAGGACCGGGGCGACGAGCGTCCGCGCCGGGGCCCGCGCCCGGACCGCGGCGACCGCGGCCCGCGCCACGATTCCGGTGACGACAGGGGCCGCAACGGCGGCCAAGGAGACAACGAATGAAACCCGAACCCGTGAAGTCTTCGGGCCGGGCCGCCCGCCCGGTCTTCAATCGACGCCGCAAGAGCTGTCCGTTCGCCGGGCCGAACGCGCCGAAGATCGACTATAAGGACACGCGCCTGCTGGGCCGCTTCATTTCCGAACGCGGAAAGATCGTCCCCTCGCGTATCACCGCCGTTTCCAACAAGAAACAGCGCGCACTGGCCAAGGCCATCAAACAAGCCCGCTTCCTTGCCTTGCTTCCCTACGTGGTGAAGTAACTGCTAACCGTCCCTCGGGAACCCGGGGGGGCGGAACAGGGATACAGTACCAATGCCCAAGACGTACCTGATCGCCGTCTGCGGAGGCCTGTTGAGCCTGATAGCGGCCATGCCGGCGCTGAATGGCGCCCCCGGCGGGCTGTTGCTGTTCTACGTGGCCGGCCTGCCCATCTACATGATCGGCTTCGCCTACGGCGTGACGGCGGGCACGGTGGCATCGCTGAGCGGGTTCGTCGCGGCAACCGCCCTTGGCGGAATGCTGCTGGCCGGGGTGTTCGCCCTGGTCCACCTGCTGCCCGCGTGGACGGTGATCCGTCAGGCCATGCTTCAGCGCACGGCGCCCGACGGCCATACGGAATGGATGCCGCCCGGCCCCATCGTAGCCAGCTTGGCCGGACTGGCGGCGTCGCTGATGCTGTTGGCGGGCCTGGTGTTCATGGCCAACGGCATGGGTCTCAGCACCATCGTCGGCGACCGCTTGTCCGAAGTGCTGGCGGCCGTGGCCCCGGACACGCCCCAGTCCGCCCGCGAGGAGATGGTCCAGCTTTACGCCCCGCTCCTGCCGGCGTCCCTGGGATCGAGTTGGGTCATCATGGCGCTGGTCAGCGCCACCGTGGCGCAGGCGATCCTGGCCCGGGCCGGGCGCAACCTGCGTCCGACCCCGCGCTACGCCAACATGGTCCTGCCGGAATGGATTTCCTGGGCCATGGTCGGTTGCGCACTGGTGTCCCTGGTCGCGGGCGGCGAGATCGAGTTCCTGGCCCGCAACCTGAGCCTGGCCTTGGCCGTGCCCTTCTTCCTGTTGGGCCTGGCCGTCATCCACCACTGGGCGCGGCGGGTCCGGCGCGGGAACCTGGCCCTGGTGGCCGTCTACTTTCTAATTTTCGTTGTCGGTTGGGCCGGTCTTCTTGTGACCGCCGCAATCGGCGTCCTTGAACAATGGGGCGGCATCCGCCACCGGCTGACCGGTCCCGCAAGCGGCACCCCGCCGCATGACGAGTGAATAGGAGAGATCGCAATGGAAGTGATCCTGTTGGAACGCATCGAGAAATTGGGCCAGATGGGCGACGTGGTAAAGGTCAAGGCCGGCTTTGCCCGCAACTACCTGCTGCCCAAGAAGAAGGCCCTGCGCGCGACCGAGGACAACAAGCGCGTGTTCGAAACCCAGAAGGCGCAGCTTGAGGCCCAGAACCTGGAGCACCGCAAGGAAGCGGAATCCGTCGCCGCCAAGATGGACGGCGCAAGGGTGGTCCTGATCCGTCAGGCCGGCGAAGGCGGGCAGCTTTACGGCTCGGTCAACGCCCGCGACGTCGCCGAGGCGCTGACCGCGGCCGGCTTCACGATCGCGCGCCACCAGGTCGAACTGGCGCGTCCGATCAAGACGCTGGGCCTGCACGACGTGATCGTGCGTCTGCATCCGGAAGTGACGGTGACCATCAACGCCAACGTCGCGCGGACGCCTGACGAAGCCGAGGTCCAGGCCGACACGGGCAGGGCCGTGCTCGGCGAGGAAGCCCAGGAGGCCGCCGATCTGGCCTCCCAGGCAGCCGAAGCCGTCGCCGCCCAGGCCGACACGGTGTTCGAGGAAGAGGTCGCTGACGAGGTCGTTGCCGAAGCCATCGAGGAAGCGGCCGAGGAAGCCGAAGCCGCCGCCCAGGAAAAGGCCGAACGCGGAACCCGTGCCGAGGCCGCCGAGGGCGACGCCGGGGACGCGGACAAATAACCCGTTCCCCTTGGCCCGGAGCCTACGAGAAACGGAGGCGGCCCTGATCGGGGCCGCCTTTTTTCGTGGCCGCGCGCCGGCGAATCGCAACGGATTGACTCCCGCCGCATTTTTTAGAACAATTATAAAGTTCTACGGTCGCTCTTGCCCTTTTGGGCAAGCCTAGGGGTGAGAAGGTACGGTTGTGCCCCCGGGGGAGGTGGAAATGCTGTTCGCGCATCTGCTTCGCTACTTGGTGAGAACCGGACGTCTGACGGTGATCGACGCCCGCGGTAAGGAGCATGTGTTCTCCGGCACGCCCGGCGCCAGCCTGACCATCCGCCTTCGCGATCCTTCCCTGCACTGGAAATTGTTCTTCAACCCGGGTCTGTACCTGGGCGAGGCCTATATGGACGGCACCCTCGCGGTAGAGGACGGCACGATCTACGACTTCCTGGAGTTCGCCACTGCCAACATGGAAGTCGCCGGCGCGCACCCGGCGATGGAATGGGTCACCAAGGCCGACACCCTGTTCCGATATCTGCAGCAATACAATCCGGTGGGCCGGTCACGGAAGAACGTGGCCCATCATTACGACCTCAACGGACGGCTTTACGAACTGTTCCTGGACCGCGACCGACAGTATTCCTGCGCCTATTTCCAGTCGCCCGAGGATGATCTGGACACGGCTCAATTGAACAAGAAGCGCCACCTGGCGGCCAAGCTGATGATCGAGCCGGGCATGAAGGTGCTGGACATCGGCTGCGGCTGGGGCGGACTGGGGCTTTACCTGGCCAGCGAACTGGGGGCGCAGATCACCGGCCTGACCTTGTCGACGGAACAGCTTGCCACGGCCCGCCGGCGGGCCGAGAAGGCGGGCCTCGCGGACAGGGTCGACTTCCATCTCCGCGACTACCGCGAACAGACGGGCACCTTCGACCGCATTGTCTCCGTCGGCATGTTCGAGCACGTGGGCATCGCCCATTTCGTCCAGTATTTCGAGACTGTGCGGCACCTGTTGGCCGACGACGGCATCGCCCTGATCCACACCATCGGACGGTCTGAAGTTCCGCGCGCCACAAATCCCTGGATTCGCAAGTACATCTTCCCCGGCGGTTACGTCCCGGCGCTGTCCGAGGTCATGCGCGGCGTCGAGCAGACCCGCCTGATCACCACCGACGTCGAGGTCCTGCGCCTGCACTATGCGGAAACACTGAAGCACTGGCGCCACAGGTTCCAGGCCCGGCGCGACGACGCCAAGGCGATCTATGACGAACGCTTCTGCCGCATGTGGGAATACTACCTGGCGGCCAGCGAATGCTCGTTCCGCCATCTGGACAACGTGGTGTTCCAAATCCAACTGGCGAAGAAACGCGACGCCCTGCCGCTGACCCGCGACTACATCACCGAATGGGAGAAACGGGCGAATCGCCGGCAAAAAGCGACCACCCGCGACGGCGCAGCCGCCTGAGCCCGGCGTCCGCCGGCCTCGTCCGCCCTGGGTTTCGCAGGGTGCCTTGAAATTGTCCACAAGGCTTCCCCATACTCACATTCCGACCGCTGGGTATGTAATTTCATCCACACTGCGATTCCTTATTCCTCTACCCCAAGCGGCGGGCTTTGGATTACCACAGAGCCATGAACACGACCGTCACCGACCCGCCCCAAGACACCCATGCGCACCGCGACGACCAGTATCACGGCAACCCTCAGGACAGGGATGCCCTGGCCGGATTCCGCTCCATGCCCCACAACCTGGACGCGGAAAAGGCGCTTTTGGGGGCCATCCTGGTCAACAACCGGGCCTACGAGCAGGTGGCCGAGTTCCTCAAGCCCGAACATTTCGCGGTCGAGCAGCACGCCAAGGTGTTCCAGGCGGCGGAAAAGCTGATCGACCACGGCCAGATCGCCGACCCGGTGACCCTCAAGCGGTTCTTCGAGAACGAGAACTCGCTGAGCGAGATCGGTGGCCCCGCCTATCTGACCGACCTGGCGGCAAGTGCCGTCACTGTCATCAACACCCGCGAGTACGGGCGCATCGTCTACGACCTGTACCTCAAGCGCGAGCTGATCAACCTGGGCGAGGACGTCGTCAACGGCGCCTACGGCGGCGAGGTCGACGAGACCGCGTCGGACCAGATCGAGCGCGCCGAACAGGCGCTCTACGACCTTGCCACCTCGGGCAACTACGAGGGCGGGTTCCAGGACTTCAGGTCCTCGGTCATCGCAGCCATCAATACGGCCGAAGCCGCGCACAAACGCGACGGTGGGCTGGCCGGAGTGGCCACGGATTTCCTGGACCTGGACGCGCTTCTGGGCGGCCTGCATTCGTCGGACCTGGTCATTCTCGCCGGCCGCCCGTCGATGGGGAAAACGGCCTTGGCGACCAACATCGCCTTCAACGTGGCGCACAACTATTCGCGCTCCCAGGGTGCGGAGGGCGCCGTGGTGGGCTTCTTCTCCCTGGAAATGTCCGCCGAACAACTGGCCAGCCGCATCCTGTCTGAACAGGCGGAACTGTCGTCCGACCGCATCCGCAAGGGCCTGCTGGAGAACGAGGAGTTCATCAAGCTGGTCGGCGCGTCGAACACGCTGCACGACATTCCCCTGTTCATCGACGACACCCCGGCGCTGACCGTCAGCGCCCTGCGCACCCGGGCGCGGCGCCTGAAACGCCGCCACAACCTGGGCCTCATCGTGATCGACTACCTTCAGCTCGTATCCGGCAGCGCGAACAGCCGCAACGACGGCCGCGTCCAGGAGGTGTCGGAAATCACCCGCGGCCTGAAGACGCTGGCCAAGGAGCTGGAGGTCCCCGTGCTGGCCCTGTCGCAGCTGTCGCGTACGGTCGAGCAGCGCGACCCGCCGCGCCCGCAGTTGGCCGACCTGCGTGAATCGGGCTCCATCGAACAGGACGCCGACGTCGTCATGTTCATCTACCGCGAGGAATACTACATGGAACGCAAGAAGCCCTCGCGCCGGGCCGACGAGGACGAGGGCAAGCTGGTGGAGCGCCTGGAACGCTGGGAATCGGCGCTGCAGGACGTGCATCAGGTGGCCGAGGTCATCGTCGCCAAGCAGCGCCACGGCCCCATCGGCAACGTTCCCATGCACTTCAACGGCGCGTTCACGCGGTTCGGAAACCTGAGCAAGGATCACCCCTACCGCCAGCGCTTCCATGGCGACTGACGCACGGGCCGGCGCCACAGGCGTCGCCGCGGGGCTCGCGGGCGCGGTCCTGACCGTCGACCTGGACGCCCTGCAGTCCAACTACCGCCTGATTTCGGAAAGGCTGACCGGCGGCGCCACGGCGGCGGCGGTGGTCAAGGCCGACGCCTACGGCATCGGCATCGGCCCGGCGGCGCGGGCGCTGTGGGCGGCGGGGGCGCGCGACTTTTTCGTCGCCCATCCGGCGGAGGGCATCGCCCTGCGCGACCATTTGGCCGACGCCCGCATCCATGTCCTGGGCGGCGCCCCGGCGGGGGCCGAGGAGGCGTTCCTGGAGCACGGCCTGATCCCGGCCCTCAACTGCCTGGGCGACGTCGAGCGCTGGCGGGCCTTCTGTGCCCGCGTCGGCAAGCCCCTTCCCTGCGTCCTGCACGTCGACACGGGCATGTGCCGCCTGGGCCTGGACCGCCGCGAATACGCTCGCGTGGCGGCCGACCCGTCGCTTCTCGACGGCGTCAACATCGAGACCGTGATGAGCCACCTCGCCTCCGCCGACGAGGACTCCTCCCAGAACGCCGAACAGCTCGCCCATTTCCGGGAAATCCGCAAGCACCTCGCCATGGGCCGCGCCTCCTTCGCCAACTCCTCGGGCGTGTTCCTGGGCCCCGATTACCACTTCGACCTGGCCCGCCCGGGGGTCGCCCTCTACGGCGTCAACCCGACCCCCGGCAGGCTCAATCCCACGGCGCAAGTCGTTCGCCTGCAAGCAAAAATCCTGCAGGTGCGCGACGTTGACAGCCCCGAAACCGTTGGCTACGGTGCCACCCACCGGATCGCGGGCCCTTCCCGCATCGCGACCCTGCCCGTGGGCTACGCGGACGGCTATCTCCGCTCCCTCAGCAACCGGGCGACGGCGTATATCGGGGACTTCGAGGTTCCTCTTGTGGGACGGGTATCCATGGATCTCATCACCATCGACGTGACGGGCGTGCCCGAGGCCCAGTGCCGACCCGGCGCGGCGGTCGACCTGATCGGTCCGCGCCACACGGTCGACGACCTGGCCGCCCAGGCCGGCACCATCGGCTACGAGATCCTGACGTCGCTGGGGCGCCGCTACCATCGGGCCTACGTCGGCGGGAACGCTTGAATTCATGAAGCTGCTGCAAGCCATCGGCCGGGTTTTCCTGGCCTTCCTGGGGACCACGGGACGGCTGACCCTGTTCGCCCTCACCTCCGTCACCCATTGCTTCCTGCCGCCCTACTACCCCCGCATCATGATCCGCCAGATGATCGAGATCGGGTACTTCTCGCTGCCCGTGGTCGGCCTGACGGCGATCTTCGCGGGCATGGTGCTGGCGCTGCAGAGCTATACCGGGTTCGCCCGTTTCTCGGCCGAAGGCGCCATCGCCAACGTGGTCGTGCTGTCCGTGACCCGTGAACTGGCCCCCGTGCTGGGGGGCCTGATGATCGCCGGACGGGTCGGCGCCTCGATGGCCGCCGAGATCGGCACCATGCGGGTGACCGAACAGATCGACGCCCTGACGACGCTGTCGACCAACGCCATCAAGTATCTTGTCGTCCCCCGCATCATTGCCGGCGTGATCATGCTGCCCTTCCTGATCTTCGTCGCCGACGTCATCGGCGTGTTCGGCGGTTTCCTGGTCAGCGTCTACAAGCTGGGCTTCAACCCGGCCATCTACCTGCAGAACACCTGGGACTTCCTGGAGGCGCTGGATGTCATCTCCGGCCTGGTGAAGGCCGCCGTGTTCGGCTTCCTGGTCGCCCTCATGGGCTGCTACCACGGCTATTATTCCAAGGGCGGGGCCCAGGGCGTGGGCGCGGCGACGACCAACTCGGTGGTGTCGGCCTCGATCCTGATCCTCTGCTTCAACTACATCCTGACCGAAGCCTTCTTCGGCTTGTAAGGGCTGGGGGCTGTAAGCGGTGGAACCGAAAATCCAACTTCGGGGCGTGACCAAGGCCTTCGGGCCCAAGAAGGTGCTGACCGGGGTCGACCTGGACGTGGCCCGCGGCGAAAGCGTGGTCATCATCGGCGGCTCGGGCACGGGCAAGTCGGTGACGCTGAAATGCATCCTCGGCCTGCTGACCCCCGATTCCGGCTCCATCAGGATCGACGGCCGGGAGGTGACGGCCCTGTCGACGGCCGAACGCGACATGGTCAACCGCCAGGTCGGCATGCTGTTTCAGGGCGGCGCCCTGTTCGACTCCCTGCCGGTGTGGGAGAACGTGGCCTTCGGCCTGTTGTCGCGCAAGCAATGCGGGCGCGAGGAAGCGCGCGAGATTGCGGTCGGGAAACTGGCCCTGGTCGGCCTCAAGCCGCACATCGCGGATGCTTGGCCCGCCGATCTCTCCATCGGCATGCAGAAGCGCGTCGGCCTGGCCCGCGCCATCGCCACCGACCCGGAAATCATCTTCTTCGACGAGCCGACCACGGGCCTCGACCCCATCATGGCCGACATGATCAACGAGCTGATCGTCCACGTGAACCGCGAGGTCGGGGCGACGGC
>PFFW01000162.1:698-12317 GCA_002781745.1 Rhodospirillales bacterium CG15_BIG_FIL_POST_REV_8_21_14_020_66_15 | reverse complement strand
GGTGTTCAGCGCCAGAACCTCGCTTTGCAGCTTGCGCTGGTTGCGCCGCTGCTCCGTCTCCCGCGCCGCCGCCATGCGGCGGACCTCAAGCGCGTTCTCCTTGAACACCTGGACCGTACCCGCCATGGACGCGACCTCGTCGGTGCCGCTGGTGTTGACCTCGACAGTCAGATCCCCGTCGGCAAGCGCCACCATGTTGTCCGACAATGCCACCAGACGGGCCACCAGACGACGCACGTACATCAGGTAGACCCCGGCGGCGATCAGCAGCGAGAACCCGGCCAGGAAGATCAGCGCTTTCTTGTTCGTCGCGGCCGATGACGCGGCAGCCTCCGCCTCCACGGCCATTTCGGTCTCGGCCTCGTCGACCACGCCGGCAATATCGTCGCTGAATTTCGCCGACAACTCGCGGCTTTTGGCCATCAAATCCTGGATATCATCCTGCGCCTTAAGTTCGGCGACGCGGCCGTCGAAGACGTTGCCCTCCTTATCGCCGATGGCGAGAAGCTTTTGTCCGGTTTCCGCAAGCTTACGTGCCGTGTCGGATTCGTTGATCAGACTCAGGCCGCTCTGGAACTGCGCCTTGGACGCGATGAACCGTTCACGCAGCGGCTGCAGGTTTTCGGCATGGGTTTCCGTCGCCGCGTTGCCCAACAGACCGACGATCTGGTTGGCTTCGGCCTTGACGTTCATCGCGGCCGACAGGGGTTCGACCCCGGACTCGACGAACTCCAGGACCGCGCCCGGCTGCGTGACGTCGACGGCCTCGGCCCCGAGCGACAGGTTGAACGTAACGTCGTCGATGATCGCGGCGGCGCCCACGCTGACTTCCTTGTGCAGGGCGCGCAGCCGATCCATGGCCGCGATGCGCGCTTCGGCGAGCTTGCTGCGTTCATTGACCTTGGCTTCGATGGCGACAAGCTGCGCCTTCAACTGGTCGGCGCCGGATTGCAGCTGCCCCATCACCTCGGCGCCGATTTTCGCATCGGCGACAATCTTGGCGAACTGGTCGAAGTTCGTATTCACGCGCGCGGAGATGTCGTCGCGCTCGACGCCGGTCTTGGCCGCGACAAGGGCCGGGGCAATCGACGTAACGCGCGCGACGATTTCCGACAGGCGCAGCGCGTCCGCCACGGCCGGCGCTTTGGAACGGGTAATGTTGTCCATGGTCTCGGACGACGCGGACATCGCGACCCACCCGATGATGATTGCCGCGACGGTGGTCGCGAAGATCGTCAGGACGGACAACAGCAGGCGTCCGCCGATGCCCATGGCGCCTTGCCGCGCTGCCGCGGCCGGCGCCTGCGGCAACCGTGTTTCCCCCGACGTGTCCGGAGCTTTGTCCGTGTCGACGGCATTTTCATCACCGTCCGCATCCGCCGTTTCGGCCCCGTGGTTCGGAACCTCCTCGTCAGTCCGGAGGGCCTTCACCGTGTTCTCGTCGACGGGCTTTTTCTGGTCAGTCATCGTCCCAAACCCCTTTTCTTCATTGTTACCCACCCTCCCGCCTTGTCGCCGGCAGGTTGGGGTGGCCCTCCTCCTTAAGGGCCACCCATCCTAAGCGATTATTCCTACTTCGTCAGTTTCGATACGGATTTGAAACTACCGTCGGGCTGAATGATCGTCAGGAACACGTCGCTCATGCCTTGGTTATCGCCGGGACCGAACTGCAGCTTGGCGCCACCCAGGTCGAAGGAGCCGGTCTTGTAGATGGTATCCAGCAGTCCTTGACGGGTGACGTCCTTGCCGGCCTTGTTCAGCGCGTCGATGGTCAGGCGGCCGACAAGATACCCTTCGAGGCTGACGAACCCGGGCTCTTCCTTGGCATCCAACGCTTTTAGCGCCTTCTGGTACTGCGCGACGATGGGCAGGCCCGTATCCCAGGGGAACGGCACGACCTGGGTAATGACGACCCCGGCACCAACGGCGCCGAGTTCCTTGGACAGAGCCTTGGAGCCGACGAAGGAGATGTTCACGAACACCGCGTCCATCTTGACCTGCTTCGCCAGCTTGATGAACTCGGCGATGGGCTTGTAGGCACCGACCATGACGACGGCTTCCGGCTTCGCCTTCTTGATGGACAGGATAGCCTTTTTCACAGCCGTGGTGTTGCGCGGATAGGTGCCTTCGGCGGAGATTTTCAGACCGCGCTTTTCCATGGCCTTGGTCACGCCGGACAGACCGACCCGGCCGAACCCGTCATCCTGGTAAAGAATCGCGATGTTCTTGAAGCCGAGGTCCTCGGTCAGGTGCTTGATCCAGGCCTCAGTTTCCTGGTCATAGGTCGCGCGCACGTTGATGACGTTGGAATTCTTCGGGTCGCGCAGGAAACCCGCCCCCGTGAACGGACCGATGAACGGCACTTTCTTATCGGTGGAGATCGGCTGCGCCGCCTTCGACGTCGGCGTGCCGACCTCGCCGATCAGGGCGAAGACCTTGTCCTGGTCGATCAGCTTGTTGGTATTGGCGATGGCGCGTTCGGGCTCGTAGCCGTCATCATAGCTGATCAGCTCGATCTTGCGGCCGTGCACGCCGCCCGCGTCGTTCGCCTCCTTGAAGGCGGCCATCAGGCCGGTCTTCATGCCGATGCCCAGCGCCGCGGCGGGGCCGCCCAGTGCGGCGGACTGACCAAGAACGATCTTGTCCGCATGCACGCCGGTTTCCGCCCGGGCGCCGCCGCCCAAGGCAACCGCGGTCACAAGGGCAAGCGCGGTGGTCTGCATAAAGCGTTTCACGGTGGATGTCTCCTTCGTTTTCATTCGTCATCATCCGCGTCGCCGCGGACAATTGATTGATTGATCACGCCGGAGTTAGGACACCCTGCCGAAGGTCACCTTCCGTTCCTTCCCCATGGGCGGGTACGGCTTGGTCTTTTCGACAAACGGGTGAATCCGCCCCCGGCTTCCCCAACACGACTATAGGATAAACACTGATTCGGAACGGATGCTAGCTATACGAAAGTACTAGCTGCATTGCCGTTAATAAATTTTATCGTCCAACGCGTTATTACGAAAGATATAGTATAAAATAAATATTACTGTTTCATAAATTAAATTTAATATTTACTGATGCATCACAAATAACTCCGACCTGTAAACAAAGTTGTTTATCGTTATATTAATCAATATTTATTCTGAATTTAAATATTAAAATTACGCACCAAGCAAAGATCGGCCCTACAAACGTATTCGGTCCGGTTTTCGACTTGAACAAAACTGCAGCCAGTTATCTATCTCGCGGCATCGTTGTGCCGGGTCCGTAATCGTGGCGCCGATGCCGAGGTCCACCGCCAGGCCTGCGGTTTCCGCGGCCAACGGGTCGGCGACGCCGTCCAGGCGCAGCATGCCGTCGGTCTCTCTGTCCATGGCTGCCCTGTCGGGATAGATACCCTGCGCCACCATGTCCGGCCCGTAACGGCGGATCAGCAGCGCCATGTGGGCAAGGCTGAATTCCGGGTGATACTGTACGCCCCAGAACACGCCCTTGCCGACGGCGAAGGTCGCCGCCTGTATTGGACTGTGGCCGTTGGACGCCAGAACCCGCGCGCCTTCGGGCAAGCGGCTGACCTCGTCGTAATGGATGGCGAGGGAGTCGAAGACCCTGGGCTTTCCGGCATACATGGGAAAAGCGGCCCCCGCGTCGCTCAGCGTGACGGCGCGGCAGACCCCGACCTCGCGCCCGTTGGGGCTGCGCGCGACATCGCCTCCGCCGGCGACCGCCGCCACCTGCAGGCCCCAACAACTTCCCAGAAGGGGCACCCCGACATCGAACAGGGCGCGCACCAGGTCGATCTGACGCCGGACCTCCGGCGCGTTCCCCGAGGCCCGCACGAACAGCCCCGAACCGCCCAAAATCGCGCCGTCGAAATCGCCGAGCGCCACCCCCGGCGGCAGGGCGTCGGCGCGGTCGGCAGGGAAGGCGAGCCGGATGTCCGCCTCGGGCATGGCACGGCGCACGGCCTGGGCGTACTGCTCGGCGTTGCTGCCGCATCCCGCCGCCGCCATGGCGGCATTGGCCTCGGCAGTGTTGCCCTCGATGATCAGGATACGGAGCCTTGGGGCGCTCAACGGCCGTTCGCCTTTCCCTGGACCATGTCTCGGGCCATGCGGTCCGCCTGGTTTAGCTGGGTCCTGTTCAGCTTGACCATCAGGCGCTCGCGCTCGCCGCGGGGGTCGAACTGGGGATTGTGATCCTTGATCCGCGCCGCCTGGGGAGCCGCCAGGATCAGCCACTTGTACGCTTCGACCAGGTCGCGTTTCACGCCCCAGCCCTCCTTGTACATGATCCCCATAAGGTACTGGGCGACCGGATGCCCGTGGCGCGCGGCGGCACGGTAGAGATCGATGGCTCGACCGTAGTCGTTGGCGACGCCGCGGCCGTGGAAATAGAGTTCGCCGAGGGCGAACTGGGCGTCCGGGTCCGCGCCGGCCGTCGCCGCGACGCGGTACCATTCGGCCGCCTGGGCATAGTCGACGGGCGCGCCGCGTCCCGTGGCATGGGCCCAGCCCATGGCGTACTGCGCGCGCACCACACCCTTTCCGGCGGCGTCGCGGAACAGGTCCACGGCACGTTCCGGATCGGCCAGGCGGGAGTCCTTCCGGATCAACACCCATCCCAGGTCGACCTGGGCGTTCAAGTCGCCGGCGTCGACCGCCTGTTCAAGCTGCGCGACCCGGCGCTTGAGGGCGGTCAGCGCCGGGTCCTCGTCCTGCGCGGGCGCGCCGAAAAAGAACCAGGCCGCCCAGCCGGAGCCGAGAAGCGTGGTCAGAAGCAATGTGTAGGCGAGGAATCGCATGGAGCGGTCATTGAACGACGACAATGCCCGAAGGACAAGCGCCCGCTATGCGATTCAGCGGGGTTTTTCGCCGCCCTGTTCGACCCGTTCCTGCTTGCCGTCGAATATCGGCTTATCGTAGCAGGTAACCTCGCCCAGGGTGCGGTAGCAGAAGACGTTGGCGCGCGGCGTGATCTCGTCCTCCTCGCAATAGGTCATGCCGAGGTCCTTGCGCAGGGTCGAGCAGTTCTTGCCGCTGGAAAGCGAGATCACATGGTCGCCGATGGTCTTTTCCGTGGCCATGACGGACACGCCCTCGGCGCCGACGATGCCGCCGACGCAGCCCGCCGCCAGAAAACTCAGGGCGAAAATCGCGAGAACTCGTTTCATTCGTTCGGGTCGTCCCTTGATGCGGACCGCGGCGCAATGCCACGCCACCGCCCTGCATTGTTGCCGATCATCGTTAAGGAGGTGTAAATCCCCGCCGCCCGCGATAACGGGGGAAGTTGCTATCGGCGGAAAAGGCCACTATTTTCCCCGCCAATTCCAACCGTTACCAGCGGGAGCCGAATGTGGCCGACCATACCGAAGACAGCCTGATCCGCGAAATCGACGACGAGCTGCGCCAGGAACAATTCCAAAAGGTCTGGAGCCGCTACGGCAAGATCATCCTCGCCGTCGCCGGACTGTGCGTTGCCGCGGTCGCCGGCTATCAGATCTGGGCCAAGCACGATCTGGAGGCCCGCCAGGCGTTGGGTGAGCAGTTCGCCGCCGCCCAGAAGCTGGCGGAAAGCGGCAGCACGAATGCCGCCGTCGAGGCGTTTCGCAAGCTTGCTGGCGAGAGCGGCGGCTACGGGCTTCTGGCACGCTTCCAGCAGGCCGGCCTGCTTGCCAAGAAGGGCGACACGGCGGGCGCCCTGAGCGCCTACAGCGCGATCGCCGGAGACGCCGGCGCGGGCAAGCTGTACCAGGACCTGGCGACGATCCTGGCCGCGGGAATCGAGGTCAACGATCCCGGCGCCGACGTCCAGAAAGTCAGGGAGCGCCTGGCCCCCCTCACCGCCGCGGGCAATCCCTGGCGCTTCAGCGCCCAGGAACTGACCGCCGCCCTGGCGCTTCGCGCCGGGGACACGGCGGGCGCGCGCGAGATCTACGCCGCCCTGTCCAAGGACGCCGAGACGCCGGCCCGCATGCGCCAGCGCGCAACGGAATTGTTAACGATATTGCGTTAGAAGGGCCCCTGAATTAATCAGGACGGGTCACGGGGAACAGGGGAACAACCGGAATGGCTGCGCCGAGAAGCGGATTTCGCCCGGATCGGGACATGCGCGGGTTTCCGCGCGGAACGGCCCGGCGGGCACGTAACGGCGTGGCCTTAGCGCTGGCCCTGACCGTGGCCGCGCCCCTCGCCACGGGCGGATGCGCCTATTTCGAGGACCTGTTCTCCAAGGAAGAGATACCGCTGCCGGGTACGCGCATCGCCATCCTGGCGAACCAGCGCACCCTGGCGGCGGACCCCGGGTTAAAGGATCACCAGATCCTGCTGCCGGCCCCCTCGCCCAATCCCGATTGGCCGCAGCCGGGCGGATACCCCAACCACGCCATGCACCACATCCAGGTTCCCGAGAATATCGGCGAGGCGTGGAGTACCGACGTCGGCAAGGGCTCCGACGACGAATTGCGCATCCTGGGGTCGCCGGCGACGGCGGACGGCCGCGTCTTTTCCATCGATTCGGAGTCCGAACTCTACGCCGTCGACCTGAAATCGGGCCAGGTGCTGTGGCATACCGACCTGACGCCAAAATCGGAATCCGATGACGGCCTGCCGTCCGGCGGCGTCGCGGTCGACAGCGGGCGCGTCTACGTGGCGACCGGCTTCGGACATGTCGTCGCCGTAGACGCGGCCACGGGCAAGGAAGTCTGGCGCACGGCGCTGACCGGGCCCATGCACGCCGCGCCCACCGTGCGCGGCGGGCGGGTCTTCGTCGTGACCCTGGACAACCGGACGTTCGCGCTGGACGCCAACACGGGCCAACAGCTGTGGGACCACTCGGGCATCACGGAATCCGCGTCGCTGCTGGGCGGCGCCAGCCCCGCGGTGGACCAGGGCGTGGTCGTCGTGCCCTATTCGTCGGGCGAACTGGTGGCGCTGCGGGCCGAGAACGGGCGCCTGCTGTGGTCTGACTCGCTTGCCTCCCTGAAACGTTCGGACATCGTGTCCGCCCTGTCGCACATCCGCGGGCGCCCGGTCATCGACCGCGGGCGCGTCGTCGCCATCAGCCATTCGGGCATCATGGCCGCCTACGACCTGCGCACGGGCCGGCGCATCTGGGAACGTGACATCGGCGGCATCGAAAGCCCCTGGGTCGCGGGCGACTACATCTTCATCCTGACCAACGACGCCGAGGTTGCCGCCATCAGCCGCGACACCGGCGGCGTCTACTGGGTCCGCCCCCTGCCCCGGTTCAAGAACCCGGAGAAGCAGAAGGGTCCCATCGTCTGGACCGGCCCCATCCTGGCTTCGGACCGCCTGATCGTCGCCGGGTCGCACGGTGCAGCCTGGGCGATGTCGCCCTATTCGGGCAAGTTCATTGGCGAGGTCAAGATGCCAGACGGCATCTCCGTGCCGCCCATCGTCGCCGACGGCCGCGTCATCTTCCTGTCGGACGACGCGGAATTGATCGTTTACCAGTAACCCGTTTTAGTTCGATCGGGACCGGACGGATGTCCGGTCGAAATTATGCCCTTCACCATCGCCATCATCGGCCGTCCCAACGTCGGCAAATCGACCCTGTTCAACCGTCTGGTAGGCAGGCGGCTGGCCATCGTCGATGACACGCCGGGCGTGACCCGCGACCGCCGCGAGGGCGAGGGCAAGCTGGGCGACATGCGGTTCCGAGTCATCGATACCGCGGGCCTGGAAGACGTCACCGACGACAGCCTCGAAGCCCGCATGCGGGCACAGACGGAACGGGCCCTGGACGAAGCCGACGTGGCGCTGATGGTGATCGACGCGCGCGCGGGCGTAACGCCCTTGGACCAGCATTTCGTCCAATGGCTGCGGGGGCGCGGCACGCCGACGATCCTGGTCGCCAACAAGTGCGAGGGTCGCGGCGGCGAGGCCGGCATGCTGGAAGGCTATTCGCTGGGCCTGGACGATCCGGTCGCCCTTTCGGCGGAACACGGGCTTGGCCTGTCGGAACTGCACGACCGGCTGAAACCCTACGCCGACCTGGCGGCGGCCGAGGGCGCCGAGGTCTACGACGATGACCTGGACGACCTGGACGTGGACTACGCGGAAGGCGCGGACATCGCCGAGGACGGCGGCGCGCCGGAACCCAAGGCCCTGCAGTTGGCCATCGTCGGTCGGCCCAACGTGGGCAAGTCGACCATGATCAACCGCCTGCTGGGCGAGGACCGGATGCTGACGGGGCCCGAAGCCGGGATCACCCGCGATGCGATTTCGGTCATGTGGCATCACGGCGGGCGCGACTACCGCCTGATCGACACGGCCGGGCTCAGACGAAAGGCGCGCGTAACGGACAAGCTGGAATACCTCAGCACCCGCGACACCATGCGCGCCGTGCGTTTCGCCCATGTGGTGGTCCTGGTGCTGGACGCCGACGCCGTGCTGGAGAAGCAGGACCTGACCATCGCCCGCCAGGTCGTGGAGGAAGGCCGCGCGCTGATCATCGCCGTCAACAAGTGGGACGCGGCAACGGACCGCCGGGAGACGATCCAGCGCCTGAGCGACCGGCTTCAGACCAGCCTGCCGCAGGTCCGGGGAATCCCCGTCATCACCTGCTCGGCGCTCACCGGCCACGGCATGGACAGACTGCTGCCCACCGTCAATGCCGCCTACGACACCTGGAATGCACGCATCGGCACGGGTGACCTGAACCGCTGGCTCCTCGCCATGCAGGAAGCCCACCCCGCGCCCATGGGCAAGGGCGGCAAGCGTATCCGCCTGCGCTACGCGACCCAGGCCAAGACCCGGCCGCCGACGTTCATCGTGTTCTGCACGCGCGCGGGAGAACTGCCGGACAGCTATACGCGTTTTCTGGTCAACGGACTGCGCGACGATTTCGGGCTGGACGGCGTGCCGATCCGCCTGATCTACCGCAAGGGCGATAACCCGTATGCCGCCAAGAAGGGCGGCGACAGGAGATAGACGCGCCGTCGTCCCGCTCCGCTCAACCCTTGACCGGGACCTTCCTGCCCTTCGGTTTGCCGGACTTCGCCTGCTTGGGCACGGTGACGGTCAGCACGCCCTTATCGAAGGCCGCCTTCACCTTGTCGCCGTCGACGCCCTCGGGAAGCGCGAACGACCGGCGGAACGAGCCGAACCGGCGCTCGCGCCGGCAATAGTCGGTGTCCTTTTCCTCCTTGGTCTCGGACTTCTGCCCGGAGATCGTCAGCACGTCGCCGTCGATCTGAACCTCGATGTCATCCTGTTCCAGGCCCGGCAGATCGGCTTTCAGAACGAACCTGCCGTCGCCGTCGCTGATATCGACTTCCGGGTTCAGGGAGACGCCGGCGGGAACGCCGAACAGTTCCAGCGGGCTGACCCGGGTCAGTCCGGCCCACCGGCGATTGAGGTCGGCGAAATACCGGTCGGCCTGCACCCGCCATTCCTCCAGGTTCGCCGGGGGCGTTTCACCTGCCGAAAGCATCCCAGAAAGCGGTTGAAAACGTCCCAGCCCCGACCAGGCATCCAGCCAGTCGGTCATCAGGCGTTCCATGTCGGACCGCCATATCTCCATCGGCGTCTCAGCCGCGTGTTTCACAGGGACCTCGGTCCTGCCGTCGGTGGTTTTCCCTTCCGCCTTGGTTTCCGTCGCGGATTGCTGCGCGGTGCTCATTGGTCTCCTCCTTCCAGTGGTGATGATGCGCTTCACTGAAGGAAGATGGTGAGTGCACCCGGACGATGCCATGACTTAAATCAACGGCACACGTAAAAATACCGGCGACGACGCGATACAACTTCCGGTAAAGACGGCGGCCGGCGACGGCTCAGTGGTCGTCGCCGTGATGGCCGGCGATCGGGCCGTCCTTGAACAGGGTCTCGCGGAGTTCCTTGTCGAACTGCGGCATGTTGCGGCGCAGCCACTCCAGGACCATGGCGGCGTGCTCGATCTCCTCGTCCCGATTGTGCGCCAGGATCGCCTTCAGGTCCGGGTCCGACGTGGCATCGACGCGCTGCTGGTACCAGTCGACGGCTTCCAGTTCCTCCATCAGCGAAACGATGGCCCGGTGGCGGTCCATGGTCTCTTCGGACAGCTTGTCGATCGGTTCGTGGTAACCTTCGTTGGACATGGAAATTCCTCGTTAGATATGGGGAAGACGGATGTAATGCCGGAGTCATAGCACAGAACGTGCAGGCGCCAAGACGCCGATTAGAATTATTCTAAGACGTGACCCGGTCCCTGAGACGTTCCGCCAAGGCGGCGATGACGTCCATGTTCCCCGGCGCGAGCCTCCAGTTCATGGCCAGGCCGTCGTCCATGCGCCGGGGCAGCACATGGACGTGAAAGTGCGCCACTGACTGCGCCGCCGCCGGACCGTTCGCCTGCAAAAGGTTCATGCCCGGCGGATCCAATTCGTCGCGGATCGCCGCCGCCACGCGCTGCGCCAGGCGCACCACGGCGGTCAGGTCTTCGGGATCGACGGCGAACAGGTCGGGGGCGTGGGCCTTGGCGATCACCAGGGCGTGGCCCGGGTTGGCCGGGCTGATGTCCATGAAGGCGAGCGCCCGCACGTCCTCGGCCAGCTTGAAACACGGCACCTGGCCGGCGACGATCTTGCAGAAGATGCAGTCCGTATCCTGGGTCATCCGATCCTCCCCCTGCCCCTATCCTCCGCCCCTTTGGAACGCGCGGTCGAACGCGGCGATCGACGCCGTCCGTTCGTCCTCGGCATATCCGGTAAAGGTCAGCGTCACGTCCATGGCCTCGACCTCCATGAGGGCGATACGCCGCCGACGCTCCGGCCCCAGGGAAATCTCCAGCCGCCGCCCGTCCTTTTCGAGCACGATGCCGGCAGGCGTTTCCTGATAGTCCTCCGTGCCCAGGGCCTTGGCGATGCCGCGAAAGAACCCGGCCCGCGTCAGGGCCATCTCCTTGGTCACGACGACCGTGCCGTCCGCACTGTCCACGGATTCAGCCCCCCGCCACCGGCGGCCACATGGCCAGCGCGTCGCCGTCGCGGAAGGTCGTGGCCGCCCGCGCCGAGGGCTCGACATAGACGCCGTTCAACAGCACCAGATGGCACATCTTTTCCGGCAGGCCGAGCTGGGCGATGACCGTGGCCGGGGTGGCAGCCTCGGTGACCTCCAGGTCGGCCTCGTTCCCCTTGGTCCCCGGCGGCAGGTAGTCGGCCAGGGCGGCATAGAGCTTGACCCGGATATTCATGCGGCCGCCGGCCCCGGCGCCTCAGGCATAGGCATGGGCGACATAGGCTTCCATGATGCGGTGCGGGTCGGCCATCAGGCGGTCCTTCCACGGGCCCAGGCGGGTGCGGTTCTGGATCAGGCCGCGGATCACCCCCATGTGGTCCGTGCGCCCCAAGGACAGGGCGCCGACCAGGACGTCGTCCTTGAAGTTGAGGCGCAGGTACTTGAAACGGTCGCGGTCCAGGGCCTCGGCGCTGTCCGTGCCCTTGCCCCCCTCCCAGTCGCCGAACGAGGTCGAGATCAGTCCCGCCGTGTCCAGCACGTTCATCTGCAGCGAGCCCTTGTAGGGCGTCACCCGCCCCGCCATGTTCAGCGCCGCGATGCGGCCGTGCTCGGTCGAGGTCGGCTGGATGGCGTGGACGTTGAACCCGCCGCCGAAGTCGGGCCCCTGGGC
>PFFW01000162.1:0-554 GCA_002781745.1 Rhodospirillales bacterium CG15_BIG_FIL_POST_REV_8_21_14_020_66_15 | reverse complement strand
CGCCGTCTCGCCGTTGTCCATGGCGACGGCAAGACGCCCGTCCTTCCCTGCCACCTCGGTCACCTTGGTCGAGGTATGCACGGCGATGCCCTTGGCTTGGCACCAGTCCTTGATCAGGTCTGCCGCCGTCTCGTTCATCATGCGCGGCACCATGCGGTCCAGGGCCTCGACCACGGTCAGGTTGACACCCCGCTCGACCAGGGCCTCCAGGATGATGCAGCCGATGAAGCCGGCGCCCATCAGCACGACGTCCGATCCCTTTTTCGCCAATTTCTCGATCGCGCGGCAGTCTTCGAGGGTCCAGCAGTGGTGGACGCCCGGCAGGTCGAGGCCCGGCACCGGCGGCTTGATGGGGCCGGCCCCGGTGGCGATCAGCAGCTTGTCGTAGGGCTGCTCGCCGCCTCCCTCGAGTTTCACCCTGCGCCCCTGGACGTCGATGCCCTGGGCCCGGCCTTGGCGATAGGAGATGCCGAGCCTGTCGTAATGCCCGGGCTCCTTGCGCAGGTGCGTGCCGCCGTGGTCGATGATGCCGGTCAGGACGTAGGGGATGGCCA
>PFFW01000113.1 GCA_002781745.1 Rhodospirillales bacterium CG15_BIG_FIL_POST_REV_8_21_14_020_66_15 | reverse complement strand
GACGTCCTCCGCCCCGGCCTCGACCAGGGCCTTCAGGAGATAGACCGTCGACCCCGTGCCGCCGCCGCCGGGGTTGTCGGCGACGTCGGCCAGGATCTTGGCCGGAAGGGACGCGTCGCGGCCGCAGGCGACGGCCATGGCAACGGCGTCGGCAATCGGCGTCAGGGTCTTCTGATAGCGTTCGTGGTCGGCCCACAGGCGGCGCGCCAGTTCGCCCGCGAGTTTCCGCGCCGCGGCCAGGTCGTCGCGCGCGGTGACGACAACCGACATGCCGCACTTGGGGCTGTCGGAATAGATGAACCCGGCGGCGACAGAGACGTTGAGGATCGCGCCGCCTGACGCCGCCTGGGCTTCCTGGCCCGCGTTGACGATGTCGGCATAGGGCCCTTCCGCCGTCAGCAGCACGACCGAGGGCGCGGCGATCGGCACCTTGACGAAGGCGGTCCTGGGCCGCATGCCGCCCCACATCTCGTCCATGGCGCGCGCGGCTTCGCCCGCCCGCTCGCGCTGGTCCACGTGCGGGTTGGTCAGGTAAGCGATCAGCACGTCCGCCCGGTCGGCCATGGCCTGCGACACGTTGGTGTGCAGGTCGAGCGTCGCGATCACCGGCACGCCGGGCCCGACGATGTCGCGGATGCGGCCGTACAGCAGCCCGTCGGGATCCGTTTCGTGCTCCGCCCGCATGGCGCCGTGGCTGACGATGTAGACACCGTCGACGGGACCGGCGTCCCTCAGCCGGCGTTCGACCTCGGCGACCACCCAATCGAAGAAGCCCTTCTCCACCGGCCCGCCCGGTTCGGCGTCGCCGACCAGGATCGGCACCGGCTCCCAGGCGTCGGGGCGCAGTTTCTCCATCTGCTGGCAGAAGGCGTTGACCTCGAGCGGCAGGCGCGGGTTGGGCGTGGCCAGCTCGGCTAGGATGTCGTCGCCGACGAGCAGACAGCGCCTTTCGTAGTCGGCCCGCGTCGTCACCGGCGCAAAAGCGTTGCTTTCCAGAAGAAAACCGAGAATGGCGATGCGTTTGGTCATGGCGGGAAGGCTCCGTCCTTAAAGGCGCCGCAGGGGCGGCGCCACCAGAAAGGGCGGCCGAAGCCGCCCTTTCCTTATGCTTAACTTTGTTCCGTCCGTCAGCGCGAGCGCAGTTTCGGGTCCAGGACGTCGCGTACGGAGTCCCCGAACAGATTGAACCCGAACACGCTGAGAGAGATGGCGACGCCGGGGTAAATGGCGACCCAGGGCGCGCCCTCGAAGAACTCGGACGCGTTGGTCAGCATCAGGCCCCAGGCCGGAATCGGGTCCTGCACGCCCAGGCCGAGGAACGACAGGGACGCCTCCAGCAGAATCGCCTGACCGAGGAAGGTGGTCAGCATGATCAGGTAGGGGGCCATGACGTTCGGCACCATGTGGCGCAGGATGATGCGGGCGTCGGAGAAGCCAAGCGCGCGGGCCGCATCCACGTAGGGAATTTCGCGGATCGCCAGCGCGTTGGACCGCACGACGCGGGCACACTGCGGAATGAACGGCAGGATGATCGCGATCATCACGTTCTCGATCCCCGGGCCCAAGGTGGCGACGACCGCCAGGGCCAGGATGATCAGCGGGAACGCCATGAACACGTCGAGGATGCGCTGCAGCATCAGGTCGAACAGGCCGCCGAAATAGGCACTGGCGACGCCAAGAACGAGGCCGGCGGTCGAGCCGACGATGGCGCAGACGAAGCCGACGAGCAGAGCCGTGCGCGAGCCGTAGATCAGGCGCGACAGGATGTCGCGGCCGAACTCGTCGGTACCCAGCAGGTAATCTTCGCTCGGCCCCGACAACATGGAGTCGAAGTGTTCTTGGAGCGGATTGTACGGCGCCACCACGTCCGCAAGCGCCGCGGCGATGATCATGGCGACGACGATCGCGAGGCCGAACACGCCGAGCGGTTGCTTGCGGGACAGATCCACCGCGATCTGAGTCCACGGCTTCTTCGGGGCGACTTCCTCGAATTGGGCTTCGGTTTGAACTTCTGAAACGGTAACCATCATCTTATCCCGTCACGAGTAGCGGATGCGCGGATCGAGCCACGCATAGGCCAGGTCGGTCATGAGGTTGACGAACACGTAGACGATCACGACCAGCATCACCAGGTTCTGGGTCAGGGTGAAATCCTGGCGTTCGACGCCGTCCACCATGAGGTTGCCGAGCCCGTTCAGGTTGAACACCTGCTCGGTAACCACCAGACCGCCCATCAAGAACGCGAATTCCAGGGCAAGGATGGTGACAACGGGAAGAAGCGCGTTCTTCAGCGCATGCCGGTTGATGACGATCCTTTCCAACATCCCCTTGGCGCGGGCGGTGCGGACATAGTCCTCGCGCAGCACCTCGAGCATGGCCGAGCGCGTCATTCGGGTCGCCACGGCCGAATAGCGGTATCCCGTGGCCACGGCGGGCCAGATGAGTTGGGCCAGATTGTGGGCCGGGTCATCCCAGATCGACTTGAAGTTGATGGGCGGCATCCATGGGTCGCCGAACCATGCCTGCGTAAACACCAACAACCCAAGAATGATCATCAGGCCCAGCCAGAAGGAGGGAATGGCGATGCCGGCGATGGCGAAGCCGCGCACGACGTAATCGGTAAGGGTGTTCTGCCGCACGGCGGAAATGATTCCGAGGGGAATGGCGATAACGGTGGCGACCAGGGTCGCCATGATGGCCACCTGCAGCGACAGTTCGAAGCGGATGGCGATCTCGTGGGCAACGGGCTGGCCCGTCCACATGGATTCCCCGAGGTCGAAGATGACGTAGCCCCAGATGAAGTCAAAGAACTGAACGATCTGCGGCTTGTCGAGCCCCATCTGCTCGCGGCACATGGCAATCTGATCCTCGGCAACGGCCATGCCGGTACCCAGGAAGCGAACGGCGCAAATGTCGCCGGGAGCCATGCGGAGCAGCAAGAAGACCAGGATCGCGGCGCCCAAGAGCGTCGGGATCATCAGGAGAACTCGCTTAAGGATATACTTGCCCATGTCTTCCTCTATCGGGGTTGACCGCCTGCCGTCGCAAGGGCGGCAGGCGGTCCCCGGTTGTTGTTAACGCTGCGTCAGGCGCAACTTACTTGTCGAGCCAGACCTGATCGAGGCTCTGGTTCAGGTAGTGGCTCGGAGCGATCTTCCAGCCCTTCACGTAGGAACGGTGCGGGTTGATCTTGTACCACCACAGCGTAACGCCTTCATGCGCCATGTCGGACAGGGCCCGCTTTTCCATGACGCGCATGATTTCGCGCTGTTTCTTCTCGTCGCCTTCCTTAATGAGCTGGTTGTAGATGTCCTCCAGCTCCTGGTCCTTGCCCTTGTAGTTGCCGTAGTTGTTGCCGGCGGAGCCGACGAACTTGGACACGTCGACGATCGGGTTGATGACCGACTGGCAGTTGAAGTCCAGCGATACGTCGAACTCCTTCGTCTTGCGCAGCGAGTTGTAGAAGCTCTTGGTCGGCTCGACCTTCTGGGTCACTTCCAGGCCGATCTGACGCCACTGGCCGATCAGCCAGGTGCCGACGATCTTGTAGGGCTGGTCCGTGCCGCGGTTCAGCAGTTCGAACTTCAGACCCGCCTTGCCGGCTTCGGCCAGCAGCTTCTTCGCCTTTTCGCGGCTCGCCTTAAGGTCGGTTCCGTAGCCGTTCAGACGGACCAGTTCGGCCTTGGTGGCGGACAGCGGATGGCCCGGGAAGCCGATGCCGCCGACGGTCTTGACGATGGCGATACGCGACAGGTGTTGCGAGCCGCCCCAGCGGTCGACCGCGAGGGTCAGGGCCTGACGGACGCGCGGATCCTGCATGATCGGGCGGCCCTGGTTCGGCGTGAACAGCAGCACGCAGTTCCAGTCGCTTTCCTGAACCGTGATGTCCTTGCCCAGCGCCGCAACGAGGTCGTCACGCTGCTTCGGCGGGAAGCCGCGGAACTCGATGGCCGCGCGGTCGCCGCGGATGGCCTGAACGCGAATGGCCAGCTTGCGCGAGATCAGCGCCCGGTAACCGTCCAGATAGGGCTTGCCCTTCACGTGGAAGTTCTCGAACCGCACGCCGTCGACGTGAGAGCCCGCAACCGCGCCGGCGAACTTGAAGGCGCCGGTGCCGTTCACGTTCTTTTCATGCCAGCTGTAGCCATGTTCCTTGAGGTCCTTGGCGGAATAGACATGGTTCATCGGCGTGGCGAGCGCCGGGATGAAGGCCCCGGTCGGGAACTTCAGCTTGAAGACGACGGTCTCGTCGTCCGGCGCCGTGACGCTATCGACCATCTTGTAGAAGGCCTTGCGCACCGACACCACGCCTTCGGGCGGGGAGATGATCTTGTTGAAGGTCGCGACGACGTCGGCGGCGGTCAGCGTCTGGCCGTCATGGAACTTGACGCCCTTCTTGATCTTGAAGGTGTAGGTCTTGCCGCCGTCGGTCGGCTTTGGAACGCTGCCGACGCACAGGTCGCACTGGAAGTCCGTCGGCGACTGCGGATTATCCGGATTGACGCGGATCAGCAGGCTGTAGAACGGACGGATCGGGTGAACCGCGGCGAAGGTCGATTCCTTGTGAAGGTCATAGGACGGCGCTTCGGCGGCGACGATGAAGTTAAGGGTGCCCCCCTTCTTCGGCGTCTCCGCCTTTGCCGGTCCGCCCGCGCCCATGGCGAGCCCAGTGCCCACCGCGAGCGCAAACGCGAAACGTGCGTACTTACTCATGTGAAGTCTCCTTACCCATTTATGGTTCGGGGGATGTTCGTTCACCCCCCACTCTTCTGTGTCCTCCCTGGAAAAGGGGGAGATCACACCTCCGTGCAGGCCACCCAGTGGCCAGGTCGCACCTCTCTGAAGTCTGGAATATTCTTCTTACACGAGTCCACAGCTAATGGACAGCGCGGGTGAAAAACGCAGCCCGGCGGAGGGTTGATCGGGCTGGGAATTTCTCCCTTGATGATGGTGTGGGCGCGGGTCTTCTCCAGATCCGGATCGGGGATCGGAACCGCGTTGAGAAGCGCCTGGGAATAGGGATGCATGGGGTGGTCGAACAGCTCGTCGCAGTCGGCCAGTTCCACCATGTGCCCGAGGTACATGACGGCGACCCGGTGGCAGATGTGACGGACCACGGAGAGATCGTGGCTGATGAACAGATAGGTCAGCTTGAACTCGTCGCGCAGTTCCTCAAGCAGGTTGATGACCTGCGCCTGGATCGACACGTCAAGCGCCGACACGGCCTCGTCGCAGATGATGAATTCCGGCTCCATGGCAAGTGCGCGGGCGATGCCCACGCGCTGGCGCTGGCCGCCCGACATTTCGTGCGGATAGCGGTCGGCGAAGTCGGGATGCAGGCCGCAGCGGCCCAGAAGATAGCCGATGCGCTCGCGGCGCTTGGCTTCGTCCGGGATGATGCCGTGGACCTTCAGCGGCTCGCCGATGATGTCGCCGATCTTCATGCGCGGATTCAGCGAGCTGTAGGGGTCCTGGAAGATGACCTGGATCTTCTTGCGGACATCGATCAGCTCCTTGTTGTTGAGCTGGCAGATGTCCTTGCCGTCATACAGGATTTCCCCGGCCGTCGGATCCTCAAGACGCAGGATGCAGCGCCCCGTGGTCGTCTTGCCGCAGCCGGATTCGCCGACGAGGCCCAGGGTCTCCCCCTTGCGGATGAAGAAGTCGACGCCGTCGACGGCCTTCACGTCCGCCACCTTGCGCGGAACAAGGACGCCTTCCGTGATCGGAAAGTGCATCTTCAGCCCCTTAACGGTGATCAGGGTCTCGTTCGAGACCTGACCGCGGAACTGCGAGCCGTAATCGCTTCCGGCCTGTGCCTGCGCTTCATTCATAGTTCGATCTCCGCCAAACTTTCTTTCGACCGGAAGCACGCGCTGTAGTGCTGGCCACCCATTTCCTCAAGCGGCGGGAACGATTCCGCGCACTTGTCGATGGCGAACTTGCAACGCGGCCGGAACGAGCAGCCGCCGTCCAGCCGGGTCAAATCCGGCGGCTGACCGTCGACGGGGTCGAGCTTGGCCTGGCGCGGGCGGTCCATGCGCGGCACGGACTTGAGCAGCGCCAGCGTATAGGGGTGGCGCGGCCGGTGATAGATGTCCGACGCGACCCCGGTTTCGACAATGCGCCCCGCATACATGACGTTGACCCGGTCCGCGTAGCGCGCCACCACACCCAGATTGTGCGTGATGATGATCATCGCCACGCCCAGATCGCGGGTCAGGTTCTTCATCAATTCGAGAATCTGCGCCTGGATCGTCACGTCGAGCGCGGTCGTCGGCTCGTCGGCGATGATCAGCTTCGGCTCGCAGGCCAGCGACATGGCGATCATGACGCGCTGGCGCATGCCGCCCGACAGGTGGTGCGGATACTGGTCAACGCGCCGGCGCGGTTCGTTGATGCCGACCATTTCCAGAAGCTTCACGGCCCGTTCCCGGGCCTCGGCCTCGGACATACCCATGTGTGCGATCATCGGCTCGGTAAGCTGCATGCCGATGGACAGCACCGGGTTAAGCGAGGTCATCGGCTCCTGGAAGATCATCGAGATATCGCGACCGCGGATTTCTCTGATCTCGTCCTCGGAACAGAACGCCAGGTTCTTGCCCTGGAAGCGGATCTCGCCGCCGACGATCTCGCCGGGCGGTTTCGGGATCAGGCGCAGGATGCTGAGCGCCGTGACGGACTTGCCCGAACCGGACTCACCCACGACGGCGACGGTTTCACCCGCATTGACGTCGTAAGAAACGCCATCAACAGCTTTAACTGTTCCCCCAGACGTAAAGAAGTGCGTCTGGAGATTGTCAATCTCGAGGAGTGCCCCCACAGAATGTTTCCTTCCCACTGTTCTTGATCTTCGGGAGGTTCTTGTTTTTCTCCCTGGGTTCCGGGGAAACCTAGAAGCCCCCCATTCCATTGTCAACGGGTTCACAACCCAATTTCGGCTTTTCACACTACGAATTTCCGCCATCGTCCAGGGTTGCGAACAAAAATATTCCCGGCCGTATCCTTCGTTCTGGTATACGCCATTCCCATCAGGAATGTATACAAAGTGACTGTTTCAACAGCTTAGGGAGACCATCCGAAATGGCCAATTCGAAAAAAATGCACGACATGGGAATGAAGTACCGCCGCGAGGTTCTGGGCGATGCCTATGTCGACAAGTCCATGGGCGGAGCCGACGATTTCAATCGTGGATTCCAGGAGTTCGTGACCGAATACTGCTGGGGAGGAAGCTGGGGCCGGGGAATCCTGTCCAAGCGCGACCGCTCGATTCTGAACCTGGGCATGCTGGCGGCCCTCAACCGCCCGCACGAGTTCAAGCTGCACTTCCGCGGCGCCATCACCAACGGCCTCAGCGTGGCGGATCTGCGCGAGATCTGCACCCAGATCGCTATCTATTGCGGCATCCCCGCCGGCATCGAGGCATTCCGTCTGGCCCGCGAGGTGTTCAATGAACAGGGCATCGACATCTCCAAGATCGACGTCAAGACCGACCTGGAGGACTGAGGCCAATGTCCGATCAAGAAGCCATCGAACAACAGACCTACGGATTCATCGGCCTGGGCCAGATGGGCGGCCCCATGGCGGACAACATCGCCAAGGCGGGCCTGCCGGTCCACGTCTATGACGCCGCCGGAACCAGGGAACGCGCCCACGAAAAGGCCATTGCCCATGACAGCCTGGCCGGCGTCCTCGCCAATGCGGACACCGTGTTCCTGTCCCTGCCCGACGGCCCCATCTGCACCGCCGTCGCCAAGGAGATCGTGCAGGTCAACGACCGCAGGACCACCGTCGTCGTCGACCTGTCGACCATCGGCCTTACGGCGGCCCAGGAAATCGACAAGATTCTCAAGGACGCCGACATCACCTATATCGATGCGCCCGTGTCGGGCGGGCGCAAGGGCGCCATCGCCGGCACCATCGCGATCATGGGCTCGGGGCCGAAGGACGTGTTCGATGCCCATATGGCGGTCTTCAAGTCCTTCGCCAAGAACCCCTTCCATGTCGGAGAGACGCCGGGCCAGGGCCAGGTCGTGAAAATGCTCAACAATTTCCTGTCGGCGACCGCCATGACCGCGACCACCGAAGCGGTCCTGTTCGGCCTGTCCCAAGGCGTCGAGATGAAGGCCATCCTGGACGTGGTCAATGTGTCCACGGGCATGAACACGGCGACACTCGACAAGTTCCCCAACCAGATCATGACGGAGACCTTCAACGCCGGCTTCTTCACCAGGCTGCTGGCCAAGGATGTGCGCCTGTTCCGCGAGAACTCGGACAAGGCCGGCACGCCCAACGCCATCGGCACGCTGGTCTCGAAGATCTTCGACGGCTGCGAGAAGGAGATGCCGGGCTCCGACTTCACCGTCGTCTACAAGTACATCCGCGACGGCGGCGAGAAGAAGGCGGGCTGACGCCCTCCCCTCGCTTCTCAGGGCGCGAACGTGAAAGGGCCGGCCCCGAAGGGCTGGCCTTTTTCGTTTCGGGCCGCATCCGGAGGAGGCTCAGTAGCCCTCGTCAAGCAGCGGGAAGGCCGAGAACTGGTGCGGCGGGTAGACGGGCTGCTCCTTGTGCACGTACTCGGGACCCAGTTCGTCGTGTCCGTTGACGCCCAGCAGCATGAGGGCGATCTGCACCTCGCGTTCCAGGATGTCCAGCATGCGCACCAGGCCGTCCTCGCCGCCCGCCGCAAGGGCCAGGGCCTGCAGGCGGCCGAGACCGACCATGTCGGCGCCCAGCGCCATGGCCTTGACGACGTCGGTGCCGCGCATGAACCCGCCGTCGACCCAGACCTTGGCCTTGCCGGTCACGGCCTCCACGCATTCAGGCAGAACGTCGAGCGAGCCCCGCCCGTGGTCGAGCTGCCGCCCGCCGTGGTTCGACACGTAGACCACGTCGACGCCGTGCTCGACGGCCAGCCTGGCGTCCTCGGCCGTGGCGATGCCCTTCAGGATGAGCGGGATCGTGCAGAACTTCTTGATGCGGTCGACGTCGGACCAGTTGAACCGCGCCTGATGCGTCTCGCCCACGGCGGCCTGGCGGCCGGCGGTGACGAAGCGCTTGGACAGGTCGCGCTCGCGCCTGGAATAGGCGTCCAGGTCAATGGTCACGCAGAAGGCCTTGTAGCCCAAATCCATGGCCTGGCGCACCTTGTCGTCGACCCAGTCGTGGTCGCCGCGCACGTAAAGCTGAAACACCCGGCAGGCGTCGGGCGCGGCCTCGGCCACGGCGTCCATGCCGGGCTCGCAGACGCTCGACAGCATGTGAGCGCAACCGAAGCGCCCCGCCGCCCTGGCCGCCGTGCCGCCGCCGCCGGCCGCGATCTGCTGCAGCGATCCGATGGGCGCCAGGCAGACGGGCAGTCGCAGGCGCATGCCGAACCGGTCGGCGCCCGCGTCCATGGCGGACACGTCGCGCATCACCCGTGGACGCAGGGCATGCGTCTCGATCGCCATGCGGTTGCGCTTGACTGTCGTTTCGCTTTCGGCGCCGCCGAACACGTAGTCGAAGATGTTCTTGTTCAGGTTCGCCTTCGCCGCCTTCGCGAATTCGTGCATCACCTGGAACTTTTCGATGATGTCGTCCGGCAATTGGTTTTTCTGATCAGTCATGCAGTTTCTTCTCCGACACGATGACGCCGTCCTGGTCGGCGTAAAGGTATTCCCCGGGGCGGATGATGATGCCTCCGAAGTTCAGATCCACGTCGCGCAGCCCGATGCCGTCGACGCGGGGACGCATGGGCGTCGAGGCGATCGCCTTGACGCCCAGGTCCAGGTCCGCGAACTCGTGCCGGTCGCGGATGCAGCCGTTGTAGAGCAGGCCTTCCCAGCCGTACCGCTCGGCCTCGGCGGCGATGTTGCCGCCGGTCAGCGCGCGGCGCCGCGAACCGCGACCGTCGACCACCAGCACCCGGCCCTTGCCGCCTTCGGCCAGAATTTCGCGAATGCCCTTGTTGTCCTCGAAGGTGGAAAAGGTCGTGATCCGGCCATGAAAATGGGTGCGCTTGGCGAAATCGATGAACGTCATCTGACAGACGCGGACGTCCGGGTGGTCGTCGCACAGGTCCGCCGTATAGAGCGGTTTGTCGCTCATGCTTGGATATCCTCCGGATGGAATGATGTTCTTGTTGCTTGTGTTACGGCGCGCATATTGGGAAATTGTACACAATCTGTCACCCACAAATGGGCGGCACCCGTCCGTTTTCCGACAAGAACCCCAATGGCAGGAGACCCCTTCATGGCCGGAAAGTTCGCAATCATCGTCACGATCAAGTGCAAGCCCGGCAAGGGCAAGGATTTCATGCCCATCATCATGGAAAATGCCGTCGCCGCCATGCGGGATGAACCCAACTGCCACGAATTCCGCGTCATGACCTCGAAGGACGATCCCGACATTTTCTTTTTCTACGAGGTCTATACCGACGAGGCGGCCCTCGACACCCACCGTGAACAATCACATTACCTGAAATTCCGCGATGCCGGCGCCGACCTGATCGCCGACCGTCATATCCAAATGACGACGGTGCATATCTGACTGCCATTCCCTGTCCGGGCAGGTCCGCCGCTTGACCCTTGTCAATGCAGGCCGGGCCCGGTCCCGGCTAGCCTCCCCTCATGGAACGCGGACGATATCGCGCCGCGGGAAAAACCACGGGCGGAGGCCAGCCGTAAAATGAAAAAGACCGTCACCTGGATCGTCGTCGCCGACCATCAGCACGCGCGCGTCTACGCCCACGAGGGACCGGGGCGCGGCCTTCAAGCCATTGACGGGATGACGTTCGACACGCTCCTTGAACCCAGCCGCGACATGAAGACGGACCGTCCGGGTCGCAAACCGGCGTCGGGTGGCGCCATCCGATCCATGACGCCCGCCATCGACCCGCACCGCGAAGCGGGAGAAAAGTTCATCGGCGGGGTCGCCAAGGCCGTCTCGGGCGCCGCCGGACGCAAGGCGTTCGAACGCCTGGTCCTGATCGCTCCGCCGCGCGCCCTTGGCGAATTCCGCAAGGCACTGCCGGACAAAGTGCGCAAGATGGTCACCGCCGAACTGAACGAAGACCAGACCAAGACGACCGACAAAGACCTGGCGGACCGCCTGGGGGCCGTTCTCGCCATCTGAACCTTTTACCGTCGGGTGCGGCGCGGGCCGGTCCTGACGAGGATGTACAAGACGACCGTTCCGGCGGCGACGCAGGCCGCCGTGACCAGCCAGGCGCTGCGGAATCCGCCCAGGTGGTCGACGGCGAAGCCGAACACCACGGGGGCCAGGGTCGCGCAAGCGTGGGTCCACAGCATGTTGTAGCCGATGGCGGAGCCGGCCAGGTGCGGATCGACCATTTCCACCTGGATCGCCTGGGCCACGGGCGCGAAGGAGGCGATGGTCAGGCCCAGACACAGCGCCAGGCCGAACCCCAGGACATAGCCCCAAGGCTCCTTAACCAGCGCCATAAGCGCCAGGAACAGGATGGCGGCCGTGCAGATCACCATCATCGTGACAATGCGCCGCCCGCCGAACGCCTTGTCCGATATGGCGCCCCAACCCATGCGCCCTAGGGCGCTCGACGCCTGAGCCATGGCCATTGCCGTCGACACGGTCTGCTGGCCCATGCGCGCGGCTTCGGTCAGGAACAGGGTCAGAAAGCCGAAGAAATTGGTCTGCCCCATGTTGATGACCCCGCCGCCGATGGCGAAGGCGTTGACCCGGCCGTCCTTGATGACGGCCGCGATGTTCTTCCTTGCCCCCTCGCCCTTGGTCGAAACGGGCACCAGGCTCAGGCAGGCCAGGCCGTTGGCGGCGATCATGGCGGCCACCGCCAGCATCAGCAGTTGCCAGTCGTAGCTGGCCGCCAGGAAGCCGCAGCCGGCACCGATCAGCCCGCCGATGGGCACCCCCACCTGCTTGATGCCCATGGCAGCACCCCGCCGGTGCGCCGGAAACCATTCGAACACCCCCTTGGCCGTCGAGGGGTTCAGCATGGAATAGCCGATGCCCATGAGGAAGGCCGCGACCATACAAATACCGAAGTCCGGCGCGAAGCTGATGAGCACCGCCGCGGCAGCCATGATCACGTGGCCGATGACCAGGGTCCAACCGACGCCCAGGCGGTCGGTGACGCCGCCCGCCGGCACCGACCAGATCGCCTGCCCGCCGTAATAGCAGGATACGAACAGGCCGAACTGGGTCGCCGAAAGTCCGAAAGCCGCTGAAATCACCGGCGCCATGGACAAAACCGCGACGCTGTTGGACGTGCCCGCCGCGTGGGCTCCGACCAGCAGGGGCAGGCGCGTCTTCCACGGGTTGACGCCGCTCGTGTCCGGGGGCGGCGGGGGCGGCGCGCCGGCCAGGTCGGCGCTGTCGGTCGAGGGGGCGGTCATGGGCCGTCGGGCCTTTCGTCTAGCGGAGCGGCGCGCCGTCCATGTCGCCGTGATCCAGGCCCAGGTGACGCAGGATGGTCGGCGCGATGTCGACCGCCGAGGTCGG